>QJZQ01000125.1 GCA_003246675.1 Nitrospirota bacterium
TCCAGAACGGGACGGGTGAACACCTTGTAGCCGGTTTCCATGTCGGTGAGGTTCAGGTTGGTGAACATGTTGGAAATCATGGTCAGAACCTTGTTGCCCACCGAATGCCAGAAAAAATGCACCCGGTGCGCGCCCCCGCCAAGAAAGCGCGAGCCGAACACCACGTCCGCGCGCTTGTCCAGAATGGGGGCCAAAAGCTGCGGGTAGTCTTCCGGGTTGTACTCCAGGTCCGCATCCTGAATGAGAACGATGTCTCCCTGAACGTTTTCAAACCCGGTTCGAAGAGCCGCGCCCTTCCCCTTGTTCCTCGAATGATAAAAGACCTTGTAACCCTCGCGGTTTTCGTAGTCCTTCAACAGGTCGCGCGTACCGTCGATGGAATAATCGTCGACGAGGATGATTTCCTTGTCGAATTTCGTCGCCTCGACGCGGCGGAGAATTTCGTTAAGAGTTTCCAGTTCGTTGTAAATGGGGATGACGACAGAAAGTTTCACGCGGCTGCTTTGTCCTATGTTTGTTCCGGGGATATGAGCCGCAAGGCGGCCACCCTTATATTGTAAGTTATTGAAAATAATAAGTCTAAGTTTATTTTGAGAGGCTACGGAAGGGCGATGCCTTCCTTTTGCAGGTGGCGGACAAGGTGGTTGGCAACCAGGCCGTTGAGCGTACCGGACAGCAGGGCGAGGGCGAAAAAAAACGGCAGCAGGTTGAGGAAGGTGTTCTGCGGAATCAAAAAGACGTGCACCAGGAAGAATACCGTGAGTGTGTGCACAAGAGCCGAGGCGACGCTCACCCCCACGAGGCTGAGCGGGCCCCGGCCGTTCTGATAGCACACCGCCATGGTGGCCACGGCGGCGGCCCCACCCGCGAAACTGAGGAAAAACGTGGGGCTGAGAAACGTGCCCGAAAGCGTCGAACCCAGGAGAATGCGCAGAACGGTCACCACGCAGGCCTCCCGGAAGCCGAGAAACACCAGCGCCAGCAGCGTCATGATATTCGCCAGCCCAAGCTTGACCCACGGTGAAGGCAGGGGGATGAGCGCCTCGGCGCGGTGGAGGATCACCCCCAGCGCCACCAGAAGCCCCATGGCCAAAAGCCGGCGTTCACCCGGGTTGTTGAGCGAAAGCGGGGAGGACACGGCCGTTACTTGTCCTGGCGGAATGTGTATTTGCCCTGAGCGTAATCCACCACGATCTTATGCCCGAAGGTGAATTCCCCGTCGATGATTTTCATGGAGATCGGGTTTTCGATCTGGTCCTCGATGAGCCGCCTGAGAGGCCGCGCGCCGTAGATCGGGTTGTAGCCGTCGGAGGCGAGCTTGTCCTTGGCCTTGACGCTCACCTCGAGGGACAGATTCTTCTCCATCAGGCGCTGGTTGAGGTTGTGGACCATCAGGTCGGTGATTTTGCGGATATCCTCAGGGGTCAGCGAATGAAAGACGATCTGATCGTCGAGGCGGTTCAGGAACTCCGGCTTGAACAGTTTCCGCGCTTCGCTCAGAACCAGAGCCTTGACCTTCTTGTGCTCCTGCACGCTTTCCTTGGCGCTGGCGAAGCCGATGGACTTTTGCGTTTCGGTGATGGACTTCGAGCCGATGTTCGACGTTCCGATGATGATCGCATTTTTGAAGCTGGTGACACGCCCGTGCGCGTCGGTCAGGCGGCCATCGTCGAGCAACTGCAGCAGGATGTTGAAGATGTCGGGATGCGCCTTTTCCAGCTCGTCGAGCAGGATGACGGTGTAAGGGTTGCGCCGCACCTTTTCCGTCAGCTGTCCGCCCTCGTCGTAACCGACGTAGCCCGGCGGCGAGCCGATGATTTTCGAGACGGTGTGCTTCTCCATGTATTCCGACATGTCCAGGCGGATGATGCGGTTTTCATCGTCCAGCAGAAATTCGGCGAGGGCCTTGGCCAATTCCGTCTTGCCCACCCCGGTGGGGCCGAGAAAAAGAAAAGAGCCGATCGGCTTGTTTTTTTCCTTGAGACCGGCGCGGCTGCGGCGAATCGCGTTGCTCACCGCGACGATGGCCTGATCCTGGCCGATGACCCGCTTGTGGAGGTTGGTTTCCATGTGCACCAGCTTGTCCACCTCGGTTTCCTGGATCTTGTTGACGGGAATGCCTGTCCAGGTGGAAACCACATTGGCGATATCCTCGGCCGTGACGGTGGAATCCATGCCCGCCAGCTCCGCCTTCCACTGCGCGCGCTGGACCTCCAGTTTCCTGTCGATCTCGAGGATGGACTGACGGAGCTCCGCCACCTTGTCGAAACGCTGCTGGCTGAACAGCTCGTTTTGTTCCTGGGTCAGTTGGGTCCGCTCGTTTTCCAGTTCGCGGATGCCGACGGGAACCGTGGTGAGGGCGAGGTTTTTTTTCGAGCCCGCCTCATCGAGCAGGTCCACCGCCTTGTCGGGCAGGAAGCGGTCGGAAATGTGCTTTTCGGACAGGCGGGCGGCGGCGACGATGGCTTCGTCGTTGTACCGGATGGAATGGTGCTTTTCGTACCTCCCCTTGAGCCCGTTCAGGATCTTGATGGTCAACTCCACCGACGGTTCCTGGATCATGATGGGCTGGAAGCGCCGGGCCAGGGCCTTGTCCTCCTCGATGTTTTTCTTGTACTCGTCGGTGGTGGTGGCGCCGATGCACTGCAACTGTCCCTTGGAAAGAGCGGACTTGAGCATGTTGGAGGCGTCCACGCCGCCGCCGCCCGCCCCCGCGCCGACGATGGTGTGCAGCTCGTCGATAAAAAGGATGATGTTGCCGCGGGCGGCGATGATCTCATCCTTCACCGCTTTTAAGCGTTCCTCGAATTCGCCGCGCATCTTGGCGCCGGCGATCAGTTCGGACATTTCGAGAACCTTGACCCGCTTGTTCATCAGCGCATTCGGGACCTCGGCGGCGACGATTCTCTGGGCCAGCCGATCGACGACGACGGTTTTGCCGACCCCTGTCTCGCCGATGAGCACCGGGTTGTTCTTTTTGCGCCGGGAAAGAATCTGGATGATGCGGTTGATTTCGTTTTCGCGGCCGATCACCGGATCAAGCTGCCCCTTGCGCGCCAGATCGGTGAGGTCGGTGGTGTACTGGTCGAGGGCGCTGAACTTGCCCTCCGCGTCCTTTTCATCGATGGTGCGTCCGGCGCGCATGGAGTCCAGCTCCTGGCGGATTTTCCTGTAGGTCACCCCCTCTTCCTGCAGCAGGGACGCGACATCGCCCACGCGCGGATCGAGCATGGCGAGGACCACCGCGCCCACGCCGATGAACTTATCGCCGAGTTTCTGAGATTCCTCAAACGCGACATCGAACAGAATTTCGGTTTCCTTGGACACCTGAACCTGCTGCACCCGTCCGCTCTTCGATTTGGGCGCATCCTTCTGCTTTTCGAACAGGCGGCCGAGCAGGTCGCTGAAAAGCGAGGGGTTCTCCGGAAAGGCTGCCTCCAGGAGTTGCACGGTCATCGAATCGTCCTGCTCGAGAAGGCCGATGAGGATGAAGTCCGGAGTCAGGTGTTCCTGGTGAAGGTTGATCATTTCCATGGACCCGATGTTGAGGGCCTCGATCACCTTGTTGGTCAATTGCCGGATGTATTTTTGCAGCATGGTGAATGATGAGTGTTTGAAGGTTTATGCAGTGGCCCCGGCGATCAGGTTTTCCAGGTGAGCCTGGACCGAATCGCTCAGGGCTTCGTGGTTGTAGCCGCCCTCCAGCATGGAGATCAGCCGGCCCTGGCAAATTTCCCGGGCGGCTTTCTGGACCAGCTCCGTCATGCGGGCAAACCCCTCGGTGGAGACGAGCATATTGGCCAGCGGGTCGTCTTCGTGCGCGTCGAAACCGGCCGAAATTAAAATCAGGTCGGGCTTGAAGCGGAGCATCTCCGGAATCACCCGGTTTTCCACCCGGTCGAGATACACCGCATCGTCCGAAAAGGCGTCGAGCGGGATGTTGAGGTTGGTTCCGAGCCCATCGCCCGCGCCGGTCTCGCTTGCCGCGCCGGTGCCGGGATAAAAGGGGAACTGATGCATGCTCAGGTAAAAGACCGAGGCGTCCCGGTAGAACGAGTGCTGGGTGCCGTTGCCGTGGTGCACATCCCAGTCGAAAATGAAAACCCGGTTGAGGCCCTTGTTCACCTGGGCGTAGCGCGCGGCGATGGCGACGTTGTTGAACAGGCAAAAGCCCATCGCCCGGTTGTGTTCGGCATGGTGCCCCGGAGGCCGCACGGCGCAGAACACGTTCGTCACCGTCCCATCCATCACCCGGTCAACGGCCTTGAGCCCCGCCCCCGCGGCCAGGCAGGCCGCCTCGTAGGACCGGGCGCTGATCACCGTGTCGGCGTCGAGCGAAGTAACGCCCTCCTCGCAGGCTTTTTTGACCTGGCGGATGTAGGCCGGGTCATGGATCAGGCCGATCTCCGCCTCGGTGGCCGCCCTCGGCGCCAGGAGGTTGAGCTTCTTTATCGTGCCGGAAGTTTCGAGGCGGTGTTCGATGGCCCGCAGGCGGCCGGGATTTTCCGGGTGCGGTTCGGTCTCGTGTTGCAGATACTTTGAGTGAAAGATGTAGCCGGTGCGCTTCATGCCATCCCCTCTCGATTGGTGTTGGGGAGTCGATGGATTATACTTATTGTTTCTCACAAGTTAACGGCTGCAAAGACAACATAGCATGGAAATGAATTCGATCAGCGAAAAACTGGCTTATCTCCGGCGGAAGGCGCGGGACCTGGGTTTCGAGGGTTTTGGCGTCGCGCGGGCCGAGGGGGGTGCGTGGGGCGCCCGCTACCACGAATGGGTTGGAAAAAACTATGCAGGGGAGATGGACTATATGAACCGGAACCCCGAAAAACGCGCGCATCCCGGCCTGGTGCTCGCGGGGGCGAAAAGCGTGATCTCCCTGCGCATGAATTACCTCACCCGCGAGAAGGACCTGAGTTATCTTGAAGACCCGGCCACGGGAGACGTTTCGCTTTACGCGCTCAATCAGGACTATCACGACATCGTCCTGCCCCGGCTGAAAGAGCTGGAGGCCATCATCGACCGGGAATTTCCCGCCTGCCGGACGCGGGCCTACGTCGATACCGGCCCGGTGCTCGAAAAGCCCCTCGCCCAGCAGGCCGGTCTCGGCTGGGTGGGCAAGCACACCAACCTCGTCACCGAGCACGAAGGCTCGTGGTATTTTCTGGCGGAGATTCTTATGGATGCCGCCCTGCCCGAATCCCCGCCGGCGGTGGACCGTTGCGGCACCTGCCAGGCCTGCATAGACATCTGCCCCACCCGCGCCATCGTCGCCCCCTACGTGCTCGATGCCCGGCGCTGCATCTCCTATCTGACCATCGAGCAGAAGGGTGTGATCCCGCTGGAATTCAGGAAGGCCATCGGCAACCGCATCTACGGCTGCGACGATTGCCAGATCGTCTGCCCGTGGAATTCCTACGCCATCCTAACCGATGCCGCCGCTTTCCAGGAGCCGCCCGTGTCCTGGCGGCTGATCGACCTGCTGGCTCTGGACGACGAGGCATTTCGCAGGCGGTTCAAGGGCAGCCCCATCAAGCGCATCAAGCGCCGGGGGTTCCTGAGAAACGTGGCGGTGGCGCTGGGGAACTCGGGAGACGCCGCCGCCGTCGCCCCGCTCACCCAGGCGCTCAGCGACCCGGAACCGCTGATTCGCGCGCACGTGGTGTGGGCGCTCGGCGAGCTATTGGGGGCCCGGGCGCCCGCGGTCTTTCAGGAAAAAATCCCGGACGAGGCCGATGCCCGCGTGATGGAGGAGGTCGAGGGCGTGCGGGCGCGCCACCGGCATGAATGCTGAGGAATAAAGCCGTTGATAAAAGGCCTCCCCCCCCCTATAATCGAGCCAAACATTCATTCCTTCATTGAATTTGAGAGACTATGGATAAGAACGGAGATTTCAGGTTTTTAAAGGCGTGTCGCGGCGAGCCCGTCGACCGCACCCCCGTGTGGTTCATGCGCCAGGCGGGACGCTACATGAAGGCTTATCGCGACCTCAAGGCCAAATATTCCTTCCTGGAGATGTGCAAGAACCCGGAACTGGCGACCGAGGTGACTCTGCAGCCCCTGGGGGTCATGGAGGTCGACGCGGCGATCATTTTCGCCGATATCCTCCTGCCACTGGAGCCGATGGGAACGGGGCTGGAGTTTTCCGCCGGCGATGGCCCGGTCATCCCCCGTCCGGTTAGAAGCCACAAGGACGTGGAGCAGCTAAGGCCGGTGAACTCGGAGGAACAACTCGGTTTTCTCGGCGACTCGATCCGCATGGTGCGCAGCGAGCTTGCGGGCCGTGCGCCGCTCATCGGTTTTTCCGGAGCGCCCTTCACCCTGTCGAGCTACATGGTGGAAGGGGGCAAATCGCGCGATTTCGCCACCACCAAGCTGATGATGTACGAAGCGCCGGAAACCTGGAACCTGCTGATGGACAAGGTCTGCACCGTGCTCATCGACTATCTTAAGATGCAGGTGAAGGCGGGGGCGCAGGCGTTGCAGATTTTCGACAGCTGGGTCGGCTGCCTGGGGCCCGGCGACTACGAAGAATATATCCTCCCGCACACCCGCCGCGTGATCGAGGCGTTGAAGGACACCGGCGTGCCGGTGATCAACTTCAGCACCGGGACTTCCACCATGCTGGGGCTCATCCATCAGGCGGGCGGAGACGTGATGGGTTTCGACTGGCGCGTTCATCTCGACGAAGCGTGGGAGCAGGTGGGCTTCAACCAGCCGGTGCAAGGCAACCTCGACCCCGTCGTGCTGATGGCGCCGTTGCCGGTGATCAAGCGCCGGGTGCACGACGTGCTTCGCCGTGCCGCGGGCCGGCCGGGCCATATCTTCAACCTGGGGCACGGTATCCTGCAGCACACCCCGGTCGATCACGTCAAAGCCGTGGTCGATATGGTGCACGAATACCCCCATGGGTGACCGGCCTCCGGAGGCCGCGCCCATCGGGGTTTTGCTGATGGCCCACGGCGCTCCAAATTCGGTGGACGACATCCCCGAATACCTGAAGAACATTCGCGGCGGCACCGAATCGTCCGCCGAGGTGGTCGAAATCATCCGCGAGCGTTACCGGGCCATCGGCGGCAGTTCGCCGCTCCTCGAGATCACCCTCGGCCAGGCGCGGGCCCTGGAAGAACTCCTCAACCGGCAGGGCGGCAATTTCCGCGTCTACGTCGGAATGCGAAACTGGAGTCCTTACATTCGGGATGCCGTTCGGCAAATGGCGGACGACGGCGTCCGCCAGGTATTCGCCCTGTGCCTCGCGCCGCAGTACAGCACCTGGAGCACCGAGCGCTACTTCAAGTCCTTTCGCGAGGCCCTCGCGGAGGAGGGCGCCGCCGCCGGCATGGACGTTCGCCGCATCACCAGCTGGGCCAACCACCCGCTCCTCATCGACGCCTTCGTGGAAAAGATCGAGCAGGCCATGGCCCGGCTGCGCGGGGAAAGCCAGGACGACGTGCACATCGTCTTCACCGTGCACAGCATTCCCGCCGACTCCCTCGAGGTGGGGGATTTTTATGATGAGGAATACGATAGAACCCTGAGCGCCATCGTCGGGCGGTTGCGGCCGCGCCGCTGGCACAAGGCCTACCAGAGCCAGGGCATGATTCCGGTGCCGTGGCTGGGGCCGCCGGTGGAGCGGGTGCTCGATAAAATCGCCCGCTACGGAAAAAAAACCGTGCTGGTGGTTCCGGTGGGTTTTGTATCCGACCACATCGAAGTGCTTTACGACATCGACATCGAATTCAAGGACTACGCGAAGAAAAAAAACCTCGACCTCCATCGCACCGAGTCGATGAACCTGTCGCCGCTTTTTATCGAGACCCTGGCGGCGCTGGTCTGGGAGCGCATGGTCTGACCCTTTTCGTTCCCACGCATTAATAAGCCGCATCCGGCCCGCCGCGTTCCCGCCGGGCCCAGACACACGGAGCACCATGATCGAATCACTCAACCCCCAACAGAAACAGGCGGTCCTGCACGGCGAGGGTCCCATGATCGTCGTTGCCGGAGCGGGCTCGGGAAAAACCCGGGTGATCACCAGCCGCATCGTCCACCTGGTGCAGGAGCGCCAGGTATCCCCCGAGCGCATTCTCGCCATCACCTTCACCAACAAGGCCGCCGGCGAGATGGTCGAGCGGGTGCGCCGCATGCTCAGCCATTCCGGACCCGCTCCCTGGATCAGCACGTTTCATTCGCTTTGCCTGCGCCTTCTGCGCCGCCATATCGCCGAACTCGGGTTTCCCGCCGATTTTGTCATTTACGACGCGCAGGACCAGCTCGCCCTGCTCAAGAAGTGCATGAAGACCGCCTCGATCAACGCCGAGGCCTTCGCGCCCAAAACCCTGCTCAACCATATCAGCGGTTTCAAGAACGACTTTCTGTTCCCCAATCAGGTCGATCCCGACCAGTTCCCCTACGGCAACCAGATGAAGGCGGCCCAGGTTTACCCGGTGTATCAGGAAGAACTGAAAAATAACCGCGCGCTCGATTTTGACGACCTGTTGCTGTGGACGGTGCGCCTGTTCAAGGAATGTCCCGCCGTGCTGGCCCATTACAGCGATCGCTTTCAGCACATTCTGGTCGACGAGTTTCAGGACACCAACGAAACCCAGTACCACCTGGTGCGGCAGCTTGCCGGTACGCATGGCAACGTGTGCGCCGTTGGCGATGACGACCAGAGCATTTATCGCTGGCGCGGCGCCAACCTGGAGAACATCCTGCATTTCGAGCGCGATTTCCCCGGCGCCACCCTCATCAAGCTGGAGGAGAACTACCGCTCCACCAAGAACATCCTCTCCGCCGCCGGCCGCATCGTGGCCGAGAACCGCACGCGCAACCCGAAAACCCTGTGGACGAATAACGAAGAGGGCGACCGCATCGTCTACCTGCGCGCCGAGGACGAGACCGACGAAGCCGAATCCGTGTGCGAGCGCATCCTGAAGCTCAACCAGGAGGAGAGCATCTCCTTCAGCGACATGGCGGTGCTGTACCGCACCAACGCCCAGTCCCGCGTGCTCGAAGACGCGCTGCGCAAGCGCGCGATCCCGCATCAGGTTTTCGGCGGTCAGAAATTCTACGCGAGGAAAGAGGTCAAGGACGTCTTGTCCTACCTGCGCGTGATCCTCAACCCGGAGGACTCGGTGTCCCTCAAGCGCGTTATCAACGTGCCGCCGCGGGGCATCGGCAAAACCTCGCTCGATAAAATCGAAGCCCATGCCGCCGAACAGGGCCTGTCGCTGATCGATGCGCTGAGAAAAGCCCGGAGCATCGTATCCACCGCACCGGCGGGGAAGATCGCGGCGTTCGTCACCCTGGTCGACGAACTCACTCCCCTGTGCCAGGGCACGCCCGAGCCGGAATTTCTCAAGCACGTGCTCGACCGCACCGGCTACGGCGCCATGCTGGAAAAAGACGACACGAAGGAGGGCCGGGCGCGCATGGAAAACCTGCGCGAGCTGTTCTCGGCCGTGGAGCTGTTCATGGAGCGGGAAGGCGGCACCCTGCAGGATTTCCTCGATTCCGCCGCCCTCGTCGCCGATGTCGACAAGCTGGATGACACGCGCGGCGTTTTGCCCATCATGACCCTTCATACCTGCAAGGGCCTGGAGTTTAAGGTGGTGTTCATCATTGGGCTGGAAGACGGCCTGCTGCCGCACGGCAGTTCGATGGCGGACAACGCCGAATACGAGGAGGAAAGGCGGTTGTGCTATGTCGGCTTCACCCGGGCGGAGAAAAAGCTGTTCGTCAGCAACGCCCGCCGCCGCAGGATCTACGGCAGCACGTTCAACTACCCGCCGTCGAGTTTTCTGCTCGCGATTCCCGAGGAGGCCCTGATCCGCGAACAGAGCGGGCAGGCTGCGCGGGCCGCGATGTCCTTAAGCGCCTCCCCGGCCCGGGACGCTACCGGTTCCTCCAGATCGTATGGCAGAGAAACGTATGGCAGGGAGACGTATGCCAGCGCGCCGCCGGCGGTTGCGAGCCCCCCTCCGGCTGTGGAGCGCGGCGAATTTTGCGTGGGCGCCAAGGTGCTGCATCCCAAGTTCGGCACCGGCGTGGTGCTCAACCGGGAAGGGAAGGACCAGAACATGAAGGTGGAAGTGTTTTTCAAGCAGCCGCACGGCAAGAAAAAGCTCGCCGTGCACCTCGCGAAGCTGATCCCGCTATAGCCGCGGGTTTCATGTCAGCCTTGCCCGGCTGCGGTGTGTATCTCGCCTAATCCATCGCCGCCGCAAAGTGGCGGCGGCCGGAAGGGCGCGGGGAAGGTCCGGGTTTTAGGGGAGAGGAACGGCCAGGCCGTCGCCGCTGGCTTTGAAAGCCGCGAGCAGAGCTTCGATTTTTTCTTTGCCGCCGGGTGGCGCCTTGAGGTGCAGGACGATATTTTCCCCGCTGTAATCCTCCCGCGTCACGAACGCGAGTTTGCGAATTTCCGGTACCAGGCGGGTCTGCTCATAATCGAGTTCCAGCCGGTAGCCCCCCAGCTTCTTTTCGTAACAACCCACGATGGATTTCCGCAAGGCCTCCATCCCTTCGCCGGTTTTGCAGGAAAGCCACACCGCGTCGGGGTAGCGGCGCTTCGCCTCCTCCAGCACCGACTTGTCGGCCACGCGGTCGATTTTATTGAACACGCGCAGAGAGTCGATGGTGTCGGCGCCGAGTTCGTGCAATAACCGGTCGGTGGTTTCGGCATGGCTTGCGTGGTCGGGATGGCTCACGTCCTCCACCTTGAGAAGCAGGTCGGCGTAGCGCACCTCGTCGAGGGTGCTCTTGAACGAGGCGACCAGATCGTGCGGCAGCTTGTTGATGAGCCCGACGGTGTCGGCGAGCAGGATGGGGAAGGGGAAGTTCTTCTGGATCTTGCGCACGGTGGCGTCGAGCGTGGCGAACAGCTTGTCCTCCACCAGGGTGCCCGCGCCGGTCATCTGGTTCATCAGCGAGGATTTGCCGACGTTGGTGTAGCCCACCAGGGCGACCTTGTAGATGCTCTGCCGGCTTTTTCGCTGCGTTTTCTTCTCCCGCTCGATCTGCTGAAGCTTTTTTTCCAGCTTGCTGATCTCGTTGCGGATGAGGCGGCGGTCGAGCTGGATCTGGGTTTCGCCCACGTCTTTCAGGCCGATGCCGCCGCGCTGCCTGGAGAGATGGCCCCACATGCGGGTGAGCCTGGGCAGCGCGTATTTGAGGCGGGCGAGTTCCACCTGGGTTTTGGCTTCGCGGGTGTGCGCGTGCTCGTTGAAAATCTCCAGGATCAGCCAGGACCGGTCGATGATGCGGCACCCCAGCTCCTTTTCCAGGTTGCGGGTTTGCCCCGGGCTCAGGTCTTCATCGAAAATCACCACCTCGGCATCGTGCATTTTCACCACCTGCCCGAGCTCCTCGACCTTGCCCTCGCCGAGAAACGTCTTGGGGTTGATGCGCGTCAGCCGCTGGCTGAGCACACCGGCGGGCTCGTAACCGGCGGTGGTGGCCAGGCCGTCGAGCTCTTCCAGCGAACTCTCAAGCGACACCGCGCCGCCAGCCGGCAGGACGGCCCCCACCAGAATTGCCTTCCTGGTTTTTGGAGTTTCCCGATCAGTTGAAAACAGGCTTTTTTTCATAGGATGACTTTATTATAGCGCAAATGCGCGGATAAAAAGGGCTTTTCTTGCGAGGGGGGAGGGCTCAGGGTTGCACCTGGCTGATCGGGTAGTCCTGCTCGACGAGCAGCGCGCCATCCGGGCCGAAGGTCTGGCTTTTGGCGATGCGCCCCTTGCGGTAGGTATAGATATAATTGACGCCGCCACCGGGGTAGTAGGTTTTGCTGGTCCCTTCCAGGATGCCGTTTTCGAAGTTCAGCTCGGCTTTCAGGGAGCCGTCGCTGGAATACAGGCGGGTGGGGCCTTCCTGCCGGTCGTCCTGGTAGAACCCTTCATCTTTAAGCACGCCGCTTTCAAAATATCCCACGCCCTTGCCTTCGCGTTTCCCTTCCTTGTAGCGCCACTCGGTTTGCAGCGCGCCTGAAGGGTAATAGAGCCGGCTGATGCCGTGCAAGAGGCCGTGGTGGTAGTGTCTCTCCGCCCGCAGCGTGCCCGTTGGGAAATACTCGCGGCTCAGGCCGTGCGGCCGCCCGTCCGCGTCCATTTGCCGAAGGGCGAGGAGGCCGCCGCTTTCGTCGCGCTCCTCCACCTCCGCCGCGCGAACGTCCGCCCCGGCGAGCACCAGCCACAGGATCAGCCCAAAGGAGGACAGGATGCGTATGTTCATGGGAATGGGGGAGTGAAAACGAGCCATGGGCGGGTCAGCGGCTTTTCTTGTCTGTCAGGCGTTCTGCGTATTTGGCGTGCATGAGCGCGGTGGCCTCATCGCGCAGTTTTTCATAGGTCTCGCTCAACTTCAGATGAAGTTCCCGGTCGTCCGGCCGATGCGCCACCGCCTGCTTGAGCGCCCAGGCAGCCAGTTCGTAGCTGCCCAGGGTGGTATTCGAAATTTCCGCATGGCGGATGAGAATCAACCGCTCGCCCGCGTCCAGCGTCTCCAGGTAATGTTGCGACTCAAGGTACGCCTCGCCGAGGGACCGCCAGAGAAGGCCGGGACCTTTTGTTGAATCTCCGAGTTCCTTCTTGAGGCCTTCGATCCTGACGCTGATTTCTTCCAGGTTTTTCTGACGGCTCTTGAGCGGTTCCCTCTGGACCCGCAACCTGAGCCGTCCCTCCTTGCTGCCCAGTTCCCTGAGGGCCTGGTTGAGCAAAGCCTCTTCCTGTTGCGCCCGTTTCATTCGCTCCTTGATGCTGAGAGGCTCCTTGCTGTAAACCCTGGGCTGGGTCCGGGACAGACCTTCGATATCCAGCAGGCCCGGCGGCGGCGTGAGGTCATCGGGGCCGGCGCGTTCGGTCTCCTCTTCCCCGCTGGAAAACTTTTTTTCGAGCTCCCTTTTCTTGCGCCGGTATTCCCTGCGCAGATTGCGCGGGACCCGTTCACTGGAGGTCAGCACGGCGGGTTTGTCATTCCATTCCGGCCGTTGCCTCTCCAGCACAGACTCCATTTCCCGGTTCAAGAGGTCGGTCTCCAGTTTGAGCTTGCCCGATTCGATGGTGATCACTTCCCGCCCGGGTTCGATTCCCGGCAGAATGTCGAGATCTTCAGGGTCGCCCGTACTCTGAGCATCAAGAGGGCCCGCCGCGAGCGGCAGAAGACACAGTGCGGCAATGATAAGCAGCCCGTTGCGCATGCGTTCCCTCATGCCCTGCGGCCCCGGTTGCCTTTGAACTTCCACCATAAATAACCGCCGCCGACCAAAATAATGAGAATATAAATGCCGTAGTCGATCATAAAGCGGAACGCCATTTCCCTCACCCCCGTCGTAATCACGGACCAGACGAAAGGCACGATGAGGTAGATGAGAAAAAGCACCCCGAGGATCATCAACCCGTTTTGCAGATTTTTTTTCATGGCCGATGCCCGCCTGGCGACCGAATGGCCTGTAAGCTCTTG
>QJZQ01000227.1 GCA_003246675.1 Nitrospirota bacterium
GGGAGTGATTTTATGAATAAAGAAGTCGATGCACCCAAAGGCAGGATCATAAGATCGCAGCATGTCAAGCTGGGCACTAAAAATAAAAAGGGCCAGACCTATACCGACGTCAGCGAGATGTTTTTCGACGCCGAGCGCACCCCCAGCTTCCTGACCGGGAGCGAGGTCATCCGCGAGGCGATCAAACGGGCCAGCGTGGGGATGTCCATCGCATATCCCATCACGCCTCAGAGTGAGGCGGCGGCCCTCATCGGCGAACTTTACGCCGAGGGTTATCTTGACGATTATTTCCGCGGCGAGAGCGAGTTCGCCGTCATGAGCCAGTGCGCGGGAGCCGCCTTCGGTGGCATGCGGGTATTCACCACCACCGCTGGCCCGGGCACGCTGCGCGCCATGGAGAACTTTTCCATGTGGGCCGGTTCGCGCCTGCCGATCCAGGTATGTGTCACCATGCGCGGCGTCAACTCGCCGCTCAGCATTCAGCCCGATACCCTGGAGCTGGCTTACCTGCTCGAATCCGGCATGCTGATCTGGCACGCCGAAACCGCGCAGGACCTGTACGATTTCATCCTGAAAGGCTTCATCGTCGCCGAGCAGCCGGATGTGCATCTGCCCATCGCGGTGTGCTGCGACGGTTTCTTCGTGACCCACACCAAGGACACCGTCGAGCTGCCTCCCGAGGACCTTTGCCTGACGCCCTACGACCCCTACAAGTCTCCGGTGCCGTGCATGGACATGGAGTGTCCGCCCATCCGGATGATGCGCGACCCGTTCGTCATGAAGTCCAACTACATCAGCTATTCGACGCACGCCTCCTGGCAGCAGGAAGTGCGCGCCGCCATCGAACGTTCGAGAAAGCACACGGCGCCCCTGATCGACGGGTTGATCGACGTCGAGAACAACGACCGGGAAATCCTGATCGTGAGTTCCGGCACCGCCGTATCCCAGGGCCGCGAGGCGATTCGCCTGCTCGAGGAAGAGGGCATCAAGGTTGGCCTCGTCAAGATCAAGACCATCCGCCCCTTCCCGCACCAGGAAATCCGCGAAGCGGTTAAGAACGCCAAGCACATCTTCGTGCCCGAGTTCAACATGGCCGGCTGGCTGGCCAAGGAAATCAAGGCCGTGATCAACGACAACGACCGTGTCGTCTGCGGACCGCAGGTGGCCGGCGGCATGACGCTGCCTTCCGAAGTGATCGTTGAGGAGATCAAGAAGTACCTGGGAATTTAATTGGGTTCCCTCGCGAGTCGCGGCAGCCAGGCTTTTCTGCGGCTCTCTTATAGAGAATCAATATTTTAGAGAATCACTATTTCGAACCCGTTTTCCATAAGGAAAATGAAGGATAAAAGGGGAATTTTATGAGCAAGGAAAAAATTCAGCTCTGTGACGATCTGTCGGACATCATGCCTCCTGAGTATCTGGATCTGGTCTCCGCCGCCACCTTCGGCAACGAGGATCGCGGCTGGAAGGATATTGGTTCCTCCAAGGAGCTGATCGAGCAGCATTCGCTGTGCGCCGGCTGTCCGGAGTCCATCGCTTTCCGCTACATCCTGTCCAGCATCCCGAGCCCGGAGGACACGGTTTTCGTTGGTTCCACCGGCTGCACCAGCCTGGTGTTTCCTCACGTGGCGGTGCAGAACATCCACTCGCTGTTCGGCAACCAGAATGCCGTCGCTTCGGGCCTGCACCGGGCGCTCAAGTGCCGTTTCCCGGATAAGCAGAAGGACGTGATCGTCCTCGCTGGCGACGGTGCGACGGTGGACATCGGCCTCGATTGCACCATGCAGTCCTGGTTCCGCGGCGAGAAGTTCACCACCATTTGTTTCGACAACGAACTCTACGCCAACACCGGCGGCCAGGAGAGCGGCCTGATGCAGAAGGGCTTCGTTTCCAAGATGGCCCCGATCGGCAAGCAGTTCGATAAGGTCCGCATGCCGGAAATCGCCCGCGAGGCCGGCTGCAAGTACGTGGCCATGCTCACGGTGAGCAAGCCCAACCGGGTGGAAAAGGCGATCAAGAACGCGGTGTATATCGCCCGCGAGCTTGGCCCCACGTATGTCCAGCTCTACACCCCCTGCATCCTGGAGATCGGCAAGCAGAGCATGGAGGGCCTCGATGAGATGAAGGACGCGGAGTCCATCGGCGGCCGGTTCGTGATGAAGGAATACATCACCGACGACGCCAAGGAATTGCTGGCCGACATGGAAGCGGAAAAGAAAGCCAAGAAAAAAGCCGCCAAAGCGGGGAATTGAACCCGACTTTGGATTCAGTTATGTCAAGAGAGGAGAAAAAATGCTTAAGCGAATGAACATCCGAATCTCCGGGTTGGGGGGGCAGGGCGCGGTGACCGCCGCCCACATCCTGGCGATGGCCGCCAACAAGGACGGGAAGTTCTCCATTTCCAATCCATTCTTTGGTGCCGAAAAGCGCATGGCGCCCGCCGAGAGTTATGTGCGCATCGGCATGGAAAAAATTTATGACCGCGGCGAGCTGGTGTACCCCGATGTCATCATGGTGTTTCACCCGCAGGTCATCACCCAGCAGAAGAGCTACACGGCGCCCTTCTATTCCGGCGTCAAGGAGAACGGCCTGGTTATTATCAACACCCCTGTCGACCTGCTCAGCAAGGAAGACCACAAGCGTCTGGCCGATCTCAACGTGGCCGTGTTCAATTGCGACGCCACCAAGCTGGCGCTTGAAATCGGCGGGACCGAGCTTTCCACCAACATGGCGATGATCGGTGCCTGCGTCGGCGTCACCCGGGTTGTGTCCATGGAATCGCTCGACCTTGCGCTGCAGGAGCGGTTCGGTAAAAGATACGTGGCCTCTGGCGGCACCGCTACCCTGGACGAGGCGATCAAGAAGAAATACGCCAAGAAGGAGATGCTCCTCAAGAAGAACATGGAGACCATCGTCAAATCCTACGAATTGGCCACTGCCTGGTCGGAAGAGACGCAGCCCGCCATGGCCGGCGTGGGCGCGTGAGGGGGAGCGATCACAACCATCAAGGGTCCTTTTGGTACCTTTTTTCGAACGTATAAACAACCAGGAGAAGTTTAGTGTATAACGTCGCGTTTGTAGATGACAGCAAGTGTATCGCCGAAAAAGGGTGCCGACTCTGCATCATGTACTGTCCGGAGGCGGACTGCATCCTTTTGGATCCGGTAAAGAAGAAAGCCGTTGTGATAACCAGCCGCTGCAAGGGTTGCGACCTGTGCAAGGTCGTTTGCAGCACCCACAACGCCATCACCATGTACCCCGTCGATGCGACGACCGGCGAGGTGCAATTAGGTGCCGCAGAGTCCGAATCCGCTGGGTTGGGCCAGGCGTACGCGGGCTGACACTCACTCCTATCAGATACCGATAACCCATGGCCGACACGGCCATGGGTTATTTTTTTTGGGCGGAGAAAACGTCCGCCGGACCCTGAATGTGAAATATTTAACCCCCAAAGCGTTTTTTTTCGCACTTCCCGCCCCGGTCTGTCATCTAAATAATAATAACTGAAACTCTGGAGGCCACACACCATGGCGGATGCCTTTTCCAAAGAGATCGAATGTTTGCTGTGCCAGGAGACCTACCTGCCCGTGACAGCAACGCCGGAAGGCAAGCAGGGGTATAAAATTTACTGCACTTCCTGCGACGAATGGCTTCCCATTATGAACAGCAACGCGGTGCGCTTGACCCTGAGGCATGTCCTTGGCCTGAGCGGCGACGCACTGGCCCTGGCCATCGAAAGCGTGCTCGCGCCCTGTGCGGCCTGCGGCGGCGATTATGCTCATGACGGCGGCAGGCGGTGCCCCACTTGCATCCGCAAAATCGCGCGCGAAGCACGCGGCAGCGGCAAGGAGTCCGGAGATTTTCACTGCCCCTGGAATCTCTCGGAGCTGAAAAAATCCGAAGGCAAAATTTTCGAGTATATTTATAATCGTATCGAATCGAAGGAAAAATCCCTGGGCGATCTCATTCAGGAATTCGAGGCCGGACAGATCGACGCCGAAACCTATATGGAAGCGGTGGAGTCGCTGCCGTACCGCGAATCCCGCCTCATTGCCGCGGTGCAAACCTGGGCGATGATCGTGGGGCCGGAAATGGCCTTTCGCGCCGCCGAGGAACACGGCCTGGTGGAACGCTTCGGCACGCCCATTCTCATCAGCATCGCCCAGGGCCTGGAGATGGCCACCGGTCAGGCGATGCTGCCCACCCTGTCGCGTGAGAAGGACAACTGGGGTGGCGAGGTTCAGAAGGAACTCAGGACTTTCATCACCAAGATCGGCGGTGGCTTTTAGGGAAAACGGAAAAGCGAATCGCCCGGCGAAATGGGGTTATCCACCCCTTTTGCCGGGCTTTTTTTTTCAGGGCTCCCGGTCCTCGATGACGAGGCGCACCTCCTCCCCGTTGGCGCGGATTTCAGGGATATACATGGCGTGACCAAGAAGCGGCAGCGCATGGAAGCGGCCCGGCGCTTCGGCCCGCAAATCATAGCGAATTTCCCAGACCCCCTCGGGCAGCCGGTCGATAAACAGGGCGACCTTGCGGTCGCGCAGTTCCTGGTACACCCAGCGTGTGCGGCCGGTGTACTCCGTCTCCCCGGCAACAGGCGGAGGTTCGATGGGCCACGAAAAATCGGCTTCGCCGGCCGCTAGGCCCGGCGCGCTGCGCTGCCCGGCCCCCATCTTCCCCTCGACCGCTCCGCGCTTGAGCTCCTTCGCATAAAGGTCGCCACCGCTCACAAGGGCCACCGCCTCGAAGCCGGCGGGCTTCAAATCCTCGAACACCAGATACTCGTAGTGGTTTTTCGCCTCGATGGTGAGCACCGCCTCGACGCGATCGCCGCTGTTCAGCCGGTCGCCGTCATTCAGCGGCACCTTGTCATAGACATGGCCCTTGAGCAGCGTGGGCCGCCCACTCAACCGGTAGTACTGGCGGCGCACGAAGATTTCATGGCCGGCCGCCGGGATGGGTTCCTCGAGGCTGAAGTAACTGGCCTCGGCGGCATAATACAGAGGGCCCTCTCCACTGCGCCGCACAATGCGGATCGCGTTCGGCCCGTCCTTGAGAAGACCGGGGTCCACACCGAAATTCTTCACCGCCGTCAAGGGATCATCGACGCGGATGCGCGCGATGGATTTTTCGTTGACCCAGATCTCGAAATCCGCGCGGGTGTCCAGCTCGCCGGACTTCAGCAGGTAGTCATTGAGCGCAAGCACAGTGATGGCAGTGTCGCGCGTGTTCTTCCAGTGCGCGCCACGACGGTTTTTGACCAGCCAGTGGTGAACCGGCTCGACGAGCGCGTGCCCGGGGTCGATGGCGAGAAGCGCCCGCAGGGCGAAGGCCGTGGCTTCGACGCCGCCGTCAGACCAGCGCCGGAACAGCCCGTCCTCGCCCCAGTGTGCGGTGGCGAGGCCGGTAACGCGGGAGGGCTGATGGTCCCGCAAGACGGCCGAGGAGCCGGGCGCATCATCGCGAATCACGCCATTCTCCAGATTTTCAATCAGCGTATGGGCCTTCTCCCGGTCGCCGAAATGGTGCGCCGAGAGCGCGACAAGGGCGCGGCTGTAAGCGTTCAATTCATCGCGGCGCTTCCACAGATTATCGAGCGCGCGCGCCTGGAATTTTCCGGGAGCCCTTTTGCCTGATTGGGCCTCCGTGGCCAGGGCGTGCAGCATCCAGGCCTGCCGGTCGAGAGCTTCTTCTTCCTCGACCAGTTCCTCATCCAGGTAGCGGACGGCTCGCCTTAGGACGCTTGCATCCACCTCGATGCCGGACTGCCGGGCGAGGGCGAGGCCCCAAAGAACGTAGGCCGACATGAAATGGTCGCTCTCGCCGCCCTTCCACCATCCCCAGCCCCCGTCGCCATGCTGGAAATCGTAGAGCCGGGAAAGGCCTGTCCGCACCATGGAATCGAGCCGGGCGAGATCTTTTTTCCCCCCGGGGTGGGTCTCTCCGGTGAAGGCCGTGTCGATGCCGCCGAAGATCGCCCGCTCAACCTTTTGCGCGTCGAGGCCGAGGCCGACCAGGGTTTTTCGCGTGATCACCGCGGGCAGGAAGCGGCTGAGCGTTTGCTCGGTGCAACCGTAGGGGTAGTCGATGAGGTAGGGCAGGGCATCGAGCATCGTCACCGCCAGGCTGGGGGTGACGCGGATGGCCATCTCCGTGGCGCCGGGCTTGCGGGCCTCGGGCAGGTCGAGAACAAAGTCCGCTTGCCCGCCCGACATCTTGCCCGACCTGGCAATAAATTTTTCTATCCCGTGCTCGTAGACGGGGTAGGTTTTCTGCATGGCGTCGGCGTGCGGTTTGCCCCGCGCGGTGAGGGTCAGTGTCGCTTCGCCGGGGTCGTTCACCCCCACAGACCAGTCCACCCGTTTCTCCCCATGGGCCGGAACGGTCACCAGGACCGGGCCGGGCTTTGCGGCATGCCCCTCCACGCGAGCGCCGGTGACCTGCAGGCCCTGGGCATCGAGCGATGCGGCAACGGCCTGGGGTTCGCTGGTGTTGTTGTTGAGGATCGCCGAAACCGTCACCGTGTCGCCCACCACGAAGAAGCGCGGCGCCTGCAGGCGGGCGATGAGGGGTTTTACGGTGCGCGTGCGGGCGGTGGCGATGCCGAACTGATTGCCTGCGCTGTTAACGCGGGCGGTGGCGCGCCACTCGGTGAGAGAATCGGGGAATTTCACTTCGACCCTGGCGCGGCCGTCCTTGCCGGTGACGAGACCGGGTTGCCAGAACACGGTGCTGCGGAAATCCGAACGCACTTGCACGGCGCTTTCGCCCGAGCCAATCTCGTTGACGGCATCGGCGGCGGGGTCGGCGAGCAGGGCCTCGCCTTCGGAGACAACGCCTGGCGATTGGCTCATCGGCATGCGGGCGCTCATTTTGGCAATCCCCGCATTGCCTGTGGTCCCGCGCTGGCCGTAGTAGCTTTCCAGAGCGCCTGAACCGACACGAACGCCCGGAGGCAGGATGTCGATGAAACGCTCTTCCTCAGCGAGGGTCATCCGGGCGTAGGGTTTGATCTGAAACGTGCTATTGATCTGTGTGAGCAGGGAACGCTTGGAGCCGAAGAAGAATTCCCGCGGATCGGGCGCGAGGTCCTCCTGAATGGCGTAGACCGCCTCATCGCTCAGTCCCAGGCCCACCTCGGCGGACACCGGCTTGCCTTCATGGTCGCGGGTGGTTACGGTGAGGTGGCCGGAGTCGCCGGGCTGGTAGGTCTCGCGGTCGGCCGCCACTTCCACGGTGAGAAAATTTTCCACCGGCGGCACCACCACCTGCTTCTGGTCGAGGAAAAGCTGGTGGTCGGCAACCATCGCCGCGCTCAGGTAAACGTTGGGCACATGCTTCTCGGTGAGCGGGATTTCGAGGAGCTTGACCGAGCCTGCGAGGTGCACCACCTTGTAGCTGTAAAGGTCCTCGGCTTCGACGCCGAACAGGACGTAGCCGCCGCTCATGGGGGCTGAAAGCATGACCGGCGCCGTTTGCCCGGCGCGGAAGGTGTCTTTATCGACGAGGATCTCCAGCCCGCCGTGGCGGTAGCCCAGGTCGGTGGTTTTCCCGGTGGCCACCCAGACCGTACTCTCGGCGCGGACGGGGAAGGGCTCCTTTTCGAGGCCGCTCCATTCGATGCGGTAATAGCCCTCCCGGTCGGGTGTGAAGGTCAGCTGCCCGCCGCCATCGTCGCCGGTTTTAA
Source organism: Nitrospirota bacterium (assembly GCA_003246675.1). GTDB lineage: Bacteria > Nitrospinota > Nitrospinia > Nitrospinales > VA-1 > SZUA-259. Next base: position 7,691 of record QJZQ01000227.1, read on the forward strand.
GTGGCCGGGAAAGAATCTCGTCGTGCTGGTAGCCGCGGAACTTGAGGCGCCACGGCCCCTGGCCGGGAGGGGGCGGCGGCGGGAAGATGGCGGCATTCCGTTGCAGGGTTTTCAGCTCTTCCCCGTGGACTTCGCGGCCCGTGGGGTCGATCCAGATTTCAAACCAGAAATCGCGCGTCACGCGCATCAGACCGTGCGCCTGTACGGGCTGATTATTCGCGTCCATCGCCTTGATGTCGACGGTCACCTTGTCCTGCGGCCGGTACAGTTTGTGTGCGGGATGCAGGTGGACGTGGTGGCTTTGCCGGGTGACGCGCACCTTGTCCGCCGCCACCACTTCGCGCCGAGAGGCATCGGTCACCCTCGCCTCGATGCGGTATTCCATGTCCTGCCCGCCTTCGGGCGTATCGAAGGTGAGGGTGGCATGCCCGGCGAGATCGGTTTTGAGCACCTCGCGTTTCATCTGCTGGCCCGGGCCGCCGTATCCGCCGTGCCCGCCGGGGAGAATATCGCGGTAGTACCAGGGGTATTCCGGCATCGGCTGCCAGATCTCATGAAAGGGTTTCTGAAACACGAGCACTTCGACGGTGGCGTTTGCGACGGCGCCGCCGAAATAGTAATCGGCCTGGATGTCGACGGCCACCCGGTCGCCGGTACGGAAGGTTTTTCGCCGGCCGTTTTCCTCCGGGGTCCGGACGCTTACCTTAAACTCGGGCAGCTTGTATTCCTCCAGACGAAAAAGCGTTGCGCCGCCGATGCGCTGTTTTCGGCCGGCCGTCCAGAAGCTCACCTGGTAGGAGCCGAGCGGCAGCGTGCCGCCGAGTTCAAGCGCGTCCCACGCGCTGCCGAACGCGTTGAGCTGGAGTGAGCCTTCCTTCAATTTCGCGCCGCGCGGGTCGGTGACCTGGTAGTCGATGGTCTGATTCGCGGGCGTCGTGTAAACGGAGCCGTCGTAGGTGCGGGCGACGACCTTCCAGTGGGCTGTTTCGTCCGGGCGGTAGGCGGGACGATCGGTTGAAACATACAGACGCCAGGGTTGGCTGGCCGCCTGTGGCCGGTAAGCCGAGCCGGTGCTGAACGCCTGCTCCTTGTCCAGGCGGGCGGCGGCGAAAATTTCATTTTGCCCGCGGGTGCCGGTCAGGGAGAACACGGCGAGGCCGTCGTCACCGGTTTTTGCCGCGTGGTCCTGCCATACCCACTTGCGTCCGTCGTAGTACCGCTCCCATAGGGACACCCGCGCTCCCGCGATGGGCGAACCGCCCTCGGCGTCGGCAAAATAAGTGAGGGCCTGCCGGCCCGAAGTCTTGACCACCAATGCCGACTGCGTCACCAGCACCAGCTCGCGCGCGCTCTGGCCGCCGCCGGTGGTTTCGAGGAGGTAGGCACCGGCGGGTAACTTGACGGGAATGCGGAGATATTTGTCTCCCGGCTCGTGCTGGCCCCGGTCGCCGGTGGGTTCCTGGCCTTCGGCGAATTTTGCCCTGCGCCCGGTGGCGATGCCGCGCAGCCACCGGTTCACTCCGTCCTTGTCCGCGAATTTGACATCTTCGGTGAGGTCCACCGGGAAAAGAGACCACTCGATATTTTTCAGGTTCCTGAAATTCAGATGAACCTGGATCTCCGATTCGGGTAGAAAGATATTGGAGACGCTCACGCCGAGGGTGGGCTGGGTGATGGTCTTGATGCGGCTTGTGGCCTGGTCGAAGTAACGGGTTTCCCCTTTTTTGAATTCCTCGAGCAGGCGGCGGAGCAACTCCAGGGCTTTCGGGTAATCCGGCTTGCGGCGCTGCTGGCCGTTTTCCATGATGACGACCCCGCCGTAGCTTGCAAGCCATTCGGCGTATTGAAAAAGAGCGTCGTCGTACCATTCGAACTTTCTGCCTTCCGCGATCGCCGCTTCGAACGCGCGGGTCACCCGGCCCGGGCTCTGCCCGCCCTGGTTCTTCAGGCCGAGGGCGAGAAGATACTGGGCGCGCATTTTATCGTCCGGGCTTGTGGCGATCTTGACGGCGTTTTCGATGACCTCAAGGGGCAGGAAGTTGCCATAGTAACCGTAGTATTCGTGCGGGGCCTGCCAGGGCGGGCGCGTCATTTTCCAGACCATGCCAAGGTAGCGCTCGCGGGCGAGGTCAATGTCGCTTTCACCCGCCCACCCGTCGAGGGCTTTCTGATAGTGGGTCCAGGCCTGGGACCAGTTTTTCGAGCGTGGCCGCGTCCACCAGAAATCCGCCAGCGATTCGTGCACCTCGTAGAAGATGCGGTCCTGGTCTTCACTGCGGCGGATGTCCCTCACCTGGGTTTCGAGCGCCCGTTGCGCCTCTTCGACTTCGGACGGGTCGGGGTTGTCTGTGGCGGCGGCTGCGCGCCAGCGGGTATCGGCGAGGCGGAAGGCCACCCAGCGGCCAGTGTCCCCCAGGGGTTTGCGGGCGGCGGCCTCAAGGTACAGGGCGTGCGCCCGTGCGTAGGATTTTTTCGCGTAAAACGCTTCCGCCTCGTTTTTGAGCGCCGTAATACTTTTCTCACCGGCATGAAGCGGCGCCGTCCAGAGGCAGACGGCGAGGCCGGCCCAGACCATGAGCCGCAAGGGCTCGAGAAATCCTCGCATGAAAGGTCTCCTTAAGTTTCAGCGGGTGTACGCGTCCACCACCGATGCGACCGAGGCAAGGTAGGACCCGCCAAACAGGTTGAGATGATTGAGCAGGTGATACAAGTTGTAGAGTGGCTTCCGTTCTTCGTAGCCGGGAAGCAAGGGGTATGCTTCATTATAAGCGTCATAGAACGCCTGGGGAAGCCTGCCGAAGAGTTCGGTCATGGCCAGATCCGCCTCGCGCGCGCCGAAATAGACGGCGGGGTCGAAAATACAAGGGGTTTGCCCGGTGGTGGCAAAATAATTGCCGGACCATAAATCGCCGTGCAAAAGCGCGGGCGGTTCGGCGACGGGGCCGAGGTGGTCGATGAGCCGGTCGCGCAGCCGGTCGATTTTCCGGTCCAGCGCGATGGGGATTTTGCCGGATTCGCGGGCGAGGCGCTGCTGATACCCCAGGCGATGGTCGCGGAAAAATACGAGACCGTCCTTCTCCTGCGTGTTGATCTGCGGAATTTCGCCGATGTAATTGTCGTGGTCCAGGCCGTGATGGGCCTGGGTGGTGCCGTGCAGGCGGGCGAGGGCGCGGGCGAACGCCGGGTAGAAGGGCCGCCCGGCGGGGATCTCCTCGATGAATTCCAGGAGCAGGTGGTGCGTGTCGAGGGCCAGGGGTTCGGGCACTCTGAAGCCCTGGGCGGCCCCGGCGAGGAGCCTGAGACCCGCGGCCTCCTTTCTGAAAAAATCTCCGGGCGGGTTGGGGTGGTGCTTGAGGAAGACGGATTCGCCGTTTTCAAGGTCCAGGCGCAGCGCATGGTTGATGCTGCCGCCGCTTTGCGGGATGGCCTGCAGGATGCCGATGGGCTGGCCGTAAACCTGTTCGAGGAGCGGGAGAACGGCGTCTTTCATTTTAATTAAAGGCCGGAGCGGTCTTTGATGAATTGGAGAACCCCGGGGCAGGTGCGCTGGACGATCTCGAACACGTGGTCGAAGCCGCCCGCGCCGCCATAATAAGGGTCTGGCACGTTGAGATCGCCCCGGTTTTCCTGGTCGAAGCTGCGGAACAAGCGGAGCTTTTCCCGGGCATCGAGGGAGGGGGACATCTGTTCGAGCGCGGAGAGGTTGCTCTCGTCCATGGCCAGGATGAGGTCGGTGCTGTGAAAATCCTCCGCCTGGAACTGGCGCGCCCGCGAGGTCAGCTGAAGGCCATTTTTACGGGCCGTCTGCATCATCCTTGCGTCCGGCAGTTCGCCGATGTGCCAGTCGCCCACGCCGGCGGACGAGACGAAAATTTTGTTCTCAAGGCCCTCCCTCGCCACCAGGGACTTGAACACCCCCTCGGCCAGCGGGGAGCGGCAGATGTTGCCGAGGCAGACGAAGCAGACCTGGACCATCACACGATCTCCATGATTGATTTAGAGCGCATTTGCGTTTAAGATTGGCGCACGCTTCTATAGTGATATTTTATAGAACTCCGGATAGCCCGGCAACCCAAGTTTAGAACCCCAAAATGAGGACGGTGCTTTGATCGAACGTTACACGCTGCCGGAGATGGCGGCGATCTGGGAACCTGAGAACAAATTCCGCATCTGGCTGAAAGTCGAGATCCTGGCTTGCGAAGCCCTTGCGGCGCGTGGGGAGATCCCCGCCGAAGCCGTCGAAACCATCAAGAAGCGCGCCCGGTTCGAGGTGGAGCGCATCGACGAGATTGAAAAAGAAGTGAAGCACGACGTCATCGCCTTTCTCACCGCCGTGGCGGAAAACGTCGGCGAAGCGTCGCGCTACATGCACCTTGGCCTCACCTCGTCGGACGTGCTCGATACGGCCTTCGCCGTCCAGCTCAAGGACGCCGCGTCCCTGATCCTCGGTGAGCTTAAAAAATTCCAGCAGGCGGTGAAGCAGCAGGCCTTAAAGCATAAAAATACGCCGATGATCGGCCGTTCGCACGGGATTCACGGCGAGCCCATCACCTTCGGCCTCAAACTCGCCATCTGGTACGAGGAGATCGGCCGCCACATCGAGCGGATCACGCGGGCCCGCAAGTGCATCGCCACCGGCCAGATTTCCGGCGCGGTGGGCACCTTTGCCAGCGTCGACCCGGAGGTGGAGGCGCACGTCATGAAGAAGCTGGGCCTCAAACCCGCCCCGGTGTCCAGCCAGGTGGTGCAGCGCGACCGGCACGCCGAGTATTTCACGGCGCTCGGGCTGCTCGCCGGGTCCATCGAAAAGTTCGCCACGGAAGTGAGGCATCTGCAGCGCACCGAGGTGCTGGAAGCGGAGGAATATTTTTCCGCCGGGCAGAAAGGCTCCTCGGCCATGCCGCACAAGCGAAACCCGGTGGTGTCGGAGCAGATGAGCGGGCTTGCCCGCGTGGTGCGCGCCAACTCCATCGCCGCGATGGAGAACATACCGCTGTGGCATGAGCGGGACATCAGCCATTCGTCGGTCGAGCGGGTGATCGGGCCCGACAGCACCATCCTCGTGCATTACATGCTCGTGCGCATGACGCGGATGATTGAGCGGTTGCTGGTTTATCCCGAAAATATGAAGAAAAACATGGAGCTGACCGGTGGCCTGATATTCTCTCAAAGCGTGCTGCTCGCTCTTGTGCGTAAGGGCGTTACCCGTGAAGACGCCTACCGCATGGTGCAGCGTAACGCCATGCAAGCCTGGAACAAGAAAGGAAACTTTTTGTCTTTGCTCAAGAAGGATAAGGACATCAAGAAGCACCTTTCAGCCAGTGACCTTGAAAAAGCCTTTGACCTGAAGGCGCAGTTTAAGAATGTCGATACGATTTTCAAGCGGGTGTTTTCGTCATAGTACGGACTTTGAAAAAGCCTTCGGCCCGAAGGGTAAGTTTAAGAACGTAGATACGATTTTCAAGCGGGTATCTTTGTTATAGAAAAAGGAAAAGGACATGAAACGTCTGGAAGCTCTTTACGAAGGCAAATCCAAAATTCTCTACGCCACCGACGACCCCGATCGGCTGATCCAGTATTTCAAGGATGACGCCTCGGCGTTCAATGGCATCAAGAAGGGGACCATTGTCGATAAAGGAGTGATCAACAACCAGTTTTCCACCAAGATCTTCCGCTTCCTGGAGGAGAACGGTGTGGCGACGCATTTCGTCGAGCATATTTCCGACCGGGAGATGCTGGTT
>QJZQ01000029.1 GCA_003246675.1 Nitrospirota bacterium
GGAGCTTTGGGTGCTGCGCATGGAGCCGGAGGTGGAGGAACACGCTCACATGAACCTTCTGGTCCAGAAAGCCGGGCTCACGGGGCGGGAAATGGAAACCTGCCACCTGGTGCGCGAGGGCATCGATGACACGCAGATCGCCCATCGGTTGTTCATCAGCCCACACACGGTGAAGACCCACATCAAGAGAATCTACGAAAAACTTGGCGTCCATTCCCGCGCCCAGCTCGTGGCGACGCTCAACAACAATGCCGGCCGGTTTATCTAGCGGCCCGCCTTCATGGCAAGATAAAACAATCCCTCCGGAAAATAGGAAGAGGCGAATAAGCTCTCTCCTCCAGGCACAATGCCCGCCCCCGCAAACGGGGGTGGTGCACTGAATTTATTTGCCTGTCCGTATCGTGACCACGATACCTCCCATGACATCTCCTGTCGCAAAATCCTTCCGTGGGCTTTGGGGGTGGAGGTTATGGCAGTGTGCGCACGAGGGAGCCATGGCAGTGTGCGCACGAGGGAGCCACCGCCAGATCCGGATATACGGCCTGAAAATATTGCTTCCCGCCCAGGCGCATCCGGCCGATAAAAGGCCGGATCGGGTGCACCGCTACCGACTCCAGTCCCCGGCGCTCGAATTCGTTGCTGGGCCCATTCTGCGGGTTGATCGGCCACAGACTGACCAACCTGAAATCTAGGTCCTGGCGCCGCTTGTGAATAAGTTGCGAGGCGCTTAGCAGAAACTGGGCGGGCAGGGGAAGAGCGTTCTCCGCCCACCAGTATTCTGAGGCGAAAATCACCTTATTCATCTGCAGCCGGTCGACGATGAATTTGGAATAAACGGTGCGGTTGGATTCCAGGATGGAGTGAATATAATCCGTCACCACTTCCGGCGGCAAAAGATGTTTTTCCGGTTCGCTTTCTGCTGCATGAACCCCCAAGGGCAGATTGATCAGGATGCCACCCATCACGTCGCCCAGCTTAAAATCCTTTTTAGGACTTTCGGGGTGGTTGTTGTGACAGGAGACGCAGGAGTCGTTTACGGCCAGATCGGGATAAATGGCCTGAAAATACCAGTGCCCCCCTGTCTGCACCACCCAGGTGAAGGGCTGCTCCGGGTTTTCCATCACCTTCTGAAAGCCCGTCTCAAGGGTTCTCGAGCCAGGTGCATTTCTTTTGTTGATGGGCCAGGGGCTCATAAGGCGGTACCGCATGCCGATCCCCCGCTCGTTGGAGATTTTGGCCGATTGGGAGAGGAACTGAGCGGGCAGCATCAGAGTGTTTTCGTTTTCCCAATGCTCGCTGGCATGCAGAGTATTGGTGCTTGCCAGCCGGTCGACGATGGTTCCCGAGTAGATGGTGCGGCCGGCTTCGATAGCGGCATGAATCCAGTCGGAGGCGAGGCGGGGTGGAATGCCTGCGGGGTTCTCGAACGTAGCGGCTTTGACCGCCCTGGGGAAGGCTATGAGAAAGCTTGCGAGCAGACAGGAACAGAATAAACATTTAAAGAAACGGGAGGTCATGGCAGGGGCCCTCCTCAAGGATCAGGTCTAATAAATAAGAAAAATAGAGTTTATTTAAATTAATATAGGCTGGGGCGTGAGCCACCGCTACCGCAATCGAATTGATAATGGTGGGAAGGGGGAACGTCGCGAAGGAGCGGGCGAACAGGGACGGAAAGGAGGAGGGCTTTCCGTCCCTTTTTCACCTGCCAGCGCGGAGCGAAGGGAGGAGTATTTCGCGGCGCGCGTTGCCGCCCGTATGCTTCTCTGCCGGGGCAGGGAGGAGCAGCCCCGTCGGATGAGACGGGCGGCGTCAAATAGAATTTTTATAAAAGAGGTTAACTCGCGGTGACAAGGTCAGGAAACTCGACATCGAGTTTTTCCTTCACCCAACGGGGCACGCGTTCTCTACCCGTGGATGTCAGGAGATTCTGCTCTTCCATTTCCTTGAAGTTTTTCCAGTGAGCCTGTCTTAGTTCTTGGGAGGAAATCACCTGCTTGATATTTCCTTTAGGATCCTTAACCCTGACCTCATAGAACATGACCCGCCTCCTTGTTATTGATAGTTTGCACTTCCTGCTTCTTAATAGGCAAAGTTTGTGCCAAAACAGGAAGTGCCCGGTTTAAAAGGAGTTATGGGCTTTGAGGGCTAGCGAGGCTCCTGATAATTAACGATTTTTCATACGCTTTTATAAAATTAAATACTGTTAGCGCATTTTCAGATCCACTGAAGGTAGGGGAGGTGAGGAATATAAACAAAACCTGAAAAATGAGAGAGCAGGTCAATATTGTTCAAAGGAAGACAAAATTTGTCTGCATTGCGAACAGAGGGGGAGATTGCCGATCCTTAACATGGGGGGGCGGAGGGGAACCCAGGCCCCTGGGACGGTCGGAAAAGTATTGAATATTCGCCGGTGGCCGATAGGCCGGGGAATCAAAGGCTGGAAAGCTTTGGGATCAGCTGATTGCGGCCGGCTTCCTTCGCCAGGTAGAGGCAGCGGTCGGACAGTTTGATGCAGGCATCGATGGTCATCGTTTCGTCGTACTCGCAAAGGCCGAAGCTGAGGGTCACGGGAATTTTGTTGGTATGGAAAATAAAGTCGTGCTTTTCGATGGTGGAGCGCAGTTTTTCAGCCAGTATGGCTCCGCCTTTGAGGTCGGTCTCAGGCAGCAGGGCGAGAAATTCCTCGCCTCCCCAGCGGCAGAACGTATCAGGCTTGCGTGACGCACTGTTAAGAAGCTTCGCCACCTCTTTAAGGATATAGTCGCCCGCATCGTGACCATAATTGTCATTGATCTTCTTGAAGTGGTCGATATCGCACAGAACGATGCTGAAGGGTTTTTTGTTGCGCTCGTAGCGGAATTTCTCGCTGTCGAGCTTGTCCGCCATGCCGCGCCGGTTGAGCAGCCGCGTGAGCGGGTCGGTGTTGGCGGAAAGTTCCAGCTCGCGGTGGGCCTTCTCCAGATCCTTGGTGCGGCTGGAAACCCGTTCTTCGAGGCCATTGGTGTATTCGGCGAGGCGGTCATTGGAGGCCTTCAGGAGCTCCTTCTCCAGGGCCAGCTTTTCCCGCAGCTCGTTGCTGAGGCTTAGCTCCTGCTTGAGTTTCTCCGACAGGCTGCCCAGCCAGCCCGCGAGGATGAGGAAACCGCCCCACACCGCCAGGTTGAGCCCATTATGGGAATCCCGGCTGATGGAGCTGAAGGCTTCCTGGTCGAAAAGCGCGAGGAGGCAAACGCAGAGAACCGTAAAGAAGGCGAAGAGAACCGCCTTGCGCTTGCCCATGAAATACCCGATCGCGATAATGGGCAGAAAATAAAAATCCAGAAAAGCCATTTTGGACTTTACCAGGAAGTTTATAAAAAGCAGGCTGGCGAGAATTAAACCGATAAATACCGGTTCCGGGTTTTGCTTCAGTTTTTTTTCCAGACCATTCATACGGTTAACTCGGATGCGTTAAAGCATTAATTGTTTAAAGGCTATTTCTGACGAACAGGCCGGAGCCCCATTGAAATAAGGGCAACCTATTGCCAGCCCTGGTAGGGATGGCGAGCTGCAAGGGTTCTCTGAATATCTAATTCCTCATTGAAAATCAATGAGATAGGGTTGATTCCATTATAAGGGCAGAAGCTGGGGGATGGAAGAAATTCTTTAGGGGAAAGGTAAAATTGTTAATAAAATGCGGTTTTTCAAGAGTAACCGGAAAGCACGAGGATGGCCTGGGGACAGGCCTGCCGGTGGGCGGGCAGGGCGAATCATCCTTTTAGTTAAACGCGGCCGGGCTGTTGCCGGGAAGGGGTGGGGCGGTAGCTCTTTATAGCCATGAACATCCGGGGCAATGAAACCGGAACTTATGGGCCACTCAAATGATGACCTGGCACTCGCATGGGGGCGCCTTTCTCTGGAAAATATATGTTTTGGCAATGATGCGAAAATCCCTTATTCTAAAATCAGGTGTTCCACTCCGCTGCGCAGCTTTAGGGGGTGGGGGATAAGGCTCTGTTTTGATGGGGCCGCAATTTATTTTATTTAGGAGATTGTATAGATGAATCCAGTTTCCCAGGGACCACGATACTCAATGATGAAAAAAGCCCGGTGGGTGGCGGGGTGGGCGCTTATATTTTGTTTGTTTTCGGCGGCGACGGTTTCCGCTTATACCGCCCAGGAAATAGACCGCGAGGTCAACGTGGCGCTTCAGAATTTTAAAAAGGAGATGAAGGGGGGGGATAGTTTTCTTAAGCAGGCCAAGGGGGTGCTCGTGTTTCCGTCGGTGGTGAAGGCGGGCTTTGGCATCGGCGGGGAGTACGGCGAGGGTGCTCTGCGTGTGGGCGGTAAGACGGTGGCGTACTATAACACCATTGCCGCTTCCATCGGGTTTCAGATCGGCGCGCAGGCCAAAACCGTGATTCTGGCGTTCATGGAAGGCGAGGCGCTGAAGAAGTTCCGCGACAGTGAGGGCTGGAAGGTGGGCGTCGATGGTTCGGTGGCCCTGGTGACGGTGGGCATCGGGGACTCTCTCGATTCCACGAAATACAAGGAACCGATTGTGGGATTTGTTTTCGGCCAGAAGGGGTTGATGTACAACCTCACCCTCGAGGGCTCGAAATTCACCAAGCTGGACAAATAGTCAGTTCAAGGTCTTTGCCAACCGTTTCCCGCCGGGCCGGTCTCCCGTCTTTTCAGGCCCGGGGGGGACTTTGCATCATCGCCCACACCCCGGCGACACCCCGAATGCCCCGTTCCCGGTTTTCTCTTTGAGAGGCCGGCGCGGGGTATGATATTTTGGGGTCTCATGGCGGCCCGGGCCGCGCCTATTTTTTAATCAGGGGAATTTATGCCGAGCATCGAAATCCAGAGTTTTTTTTACGACTTGATTCACGCCAAGGACAAGGTGATCACCGTCTTTGACAAATGGGACCAGAAGTACGGAGAGGATGAGCGCGGCCCCCTGGTGGCGGGAATGCGCGAATGCCCCGACCAGGAGCTGATCAACCTGCTGATCAACATCCAGCGGCTGGCTACGGGCTACGAGCAGATCCAGGAATTGATCGCCGAGTCGGAGCAAAAAGAAGTGGAAGAAGCCATGAGTGAGGATGACGAGGACGACGATGATTTTTAGAGTTGTTTATCCCCGCTTCAATCGAGGCTGAGCGGTTCCCCCGTTGCCGGATCGAGGGTGAGGCGGTCGATGGCCTCGTGGCCGCCGAGCCAGAGGGAATGTCCGGCTCCGAATTCGATGCTGAAGACGAAGCCCCCGCCCAGGCCGTTGATGCGGGCGAAATTTTGAAACCGTTCGCCGTTAAACCGCGTGAGGCCGCCATTGCTGCCGATCCACAGGTCGCCTTGCGGCCCCTGCTTGAGCGCAAGGATGAAATTGCCGGGCAGGCCGTCCTTCGTGGTGAAGTTGCGAAACTTTAAAGTTCGCGTGTCCAGCATGCTCAGCCCCCCTCCCCAGGTGCCGATCCACAGGCGGTCTTTCCCATCCATGAGAAACGACACCACGTAATTGGGCCGGTAATCCATCGCTTCCTGATTCGGCGCGCTCCCGCTGTGGCCGGCGTGATGACCGCCCTCGAAGGGCGAGACCACGCCCGCATTATCTTCCCGAACGTGTTCCAGTGGAGCGCCCAGCCCGTCCTCGTGGCGGAACGACCGCCAGACGCGGCCGTCCCAGAGGGAAACGCCGGATTCAGTGCCGAACCAGACGCGGCCGCCCGAATCCCGCTCGATGCCATACACCCAGTTGTCGGCCAGGCCGCCGCCGGTGTTTTCCACCGTGAACGATTGCCATGAGGCCCGCTTGAAAGGGTCGCCCTTGACGAGGTTGGCTCCGCTCCAGGTCGCGATCCAGAGCAGGTCGTCATAAAACTCCACATCGTAGACGAACGCATCGAGCAGGCCGTTCGGAGTGTTGAGGTTGAGCCAGCCGCCGTCGTCCCGGTAGCTCAGGCCGCCGCCGTAAGTGCCGATCCAGGGGCGGCCCCGGGGGTCGATCTTGATGGTGAAAATGCCGTTGGAGAGCAAGCCGTTCTTGTTGTCGACGATGTCGTAGTTGTCGGCCGTGGCCGTGTCGTAGCGCAGGGCGCCCATCGACGTGCCGATCCACAGATAACGCCCCGCCTGGGTGAGCGCTTTCACGTTGCGGGCGTTCAGAGTGTAGCGGTCGGTTTTCAGGATATGCGGGTAAAGCGTGCCCTTTGTTTCTTTCGCCAGGGGCTTGTCGAGAGCCAGCGCGCAGGGGGCGGGGGCCACGAACAGGGCGGAAATGATTAGCAAATGGAGGATTCTTTTCATATCATTGGAGAGGCTGCCGGGAGCCCCGGCGGACGTGCGATAACCTTTGACCGGATAGTGATTTTGAAAAAATATAGCGCAGTATTCTGGGTTTGTCTCCTCCTTTCAGGCCCCGCTTGCCAGAATGGGTTCACCGACCAGGACAAGAAGCCGCAGCCTCTGCCGCCGGTGAAAACCTCCGCCATCGACCAGCGGGAGATGGTTCTCGTGCCCGCGGGCGAATTCGTCATGGGCACCGATAAAACCGACACCGATAACACCCAGCGGCAGGTGGGCACCGTCAAGCCCCTGTTTCTGGACCAGCACCCGGAGAGAAAAATCCAGCTCGACGCATTCTACATCGACCGTTACGAAGTGACCAATGCCGAGTACCAGCGCTTCATTCAGGCGGCGCAGTTTCCCATGTTGCCCTCGCATTGGAAGGACGGAACCTTTCCCGAGGAGATCGCCAGCCACCCGGTAACCAACATCACCTGGGCCGAAGCGTGGGCTTACGCCGCCTGGGCGGGGAAGCAATTGCCCACCGAAGCGCAATGGGAAAAAGCCGCCCGTGGCACCGATGGGCGGTTGTACGCCTGGGGCAACGATTACGCCAAGGGGAAAACCAACGTCGGCATCGACGGGCGCCGGGAAACGGCCCCCGTGGGCAGTTACCCGGAAGACCAGAGCCCTTATGGCGCTTTCGACATGACCGGAAATGTCATGGAATGGACGCAGGACTGGTACCGCGCCTATCCCGGAAATGGCTATAAAAGTCCTCGCTTCGGAGATCACTTCAAGGTTCTGCGTGGTACGGGCTTTCAGCAGGCCGGCCACTTTTTTCTGGAAGCCTACCGTTACGCTTTCAACCGCACCGAAGTGGAGCCGGACGAATATTTTGAGAACGTTGGTTTTCGCTGCGCCACGCCATTCATTAAGGAAGGCTGACCCGGGAGGGGCGTGGTTCAGATGTTGAGTGCGTCTCCCGCGAACCCGCCGTGCGGACCCGTTCACGGGTTCAGACCGTTTTCAGGTCATCTCACCTCAGGACCGCATTCTCCATATTAGCGCCTTTGGTGAGGGTCTGCGTCAGGTTGGCGTCGACGAGAAAGGCATCCCGAAGGTTGGCCCGCGTCAAATTGGTGCCGTGCAGGTTGGCCTCCAGCAGGCAGGCCCGTTCCATGTTGGCGCCTTCCAGATTGGCGTAGGTGAGGTTAGCGCCTTCCAGATTACCGTCTTCGAACATCACCGTTTCGCATTGCAGGTCTGTCAGGTCCGCCCCGATCATACGCGCGTGCGCCAGGTTGACGTTTTTGAGCGTGGAGCCGTTCAGGTCGGCGTATTTCAGCACCGCTCCCACGAGGTTGACCCGGGTCAGGTGCGCTCCGGTCCAGTCGCTTCCCCGCGCGTTGATACCGTTCATCTGCGACTCGGCGATGTTGATCTGCTTGAGGAACGCATAGAGGAAGTTGGCGAAGGAAAGGTTGCAGTTTTTAATCTTGCCCGCTTGCAGATTGGCGTAGCCAAGCTGAGCGCCGCGAAAATCGCAGTTCATCGCCTGCACGCCAGCCAGGCTGCAGTTTTCAAGATCCGTGTTCCTGAAATCGCAGTCAATGAGCGTCGCGTTGTCCAACCTGGCTCCGGCAAGGTTAGCGCCGCTGAAATCCACGTTCTTGAGCCGTGCGCGCTGAAGGGTGACCTCGGCGAGATTCGCCTGGGAGAGATCGACTTTCGACATTTCGGCCTGGTCCATGTTGGCCTTGTCGAGACGGGCCCGCGCCAGGTGCACTCCGCCGAGATGGATGCCCGCGAGGTCGTAGCCCTTGAAGTCGGCGCCTTCCTGATGAGGGTCCTTCAGCAGCTGCGAAAGAACTTGATCGACTTGAGACATAGTCAGGTGCGGCTCCCCATTCCATCTGTCGCCTTTTTGCCGGTGGCCTTGGGTAGGTTGGGGGCAAGAGTCCGCAGGATGTGTTCTTCAAGCCAGGGCATTTTCAGGTTTGCGGGTTCGCCCGAGGGGATATAAACCTTGAGAAACTCCTCCTCCATCAGGCTTTGCGCGTTGACTTCCGGCTTTATCGAGGTGAGCATCCGGCTCATGCAGTCGCGGCCGGTGTAGGACTTACAAAACAATTCCCCCCACGATGTCAGGTGGATCGCGCTGAGGGTCTTGATATGGGTCAGCCGCTCCTGGGCGGACGGTTGCGCGTCTGTGGCGCTCGACGGTTCCATGCCCGCAAGGAGGTCGCGCGACAGGGGAAGGCCGAAATCGACAATCAGATAAAGTTGCGTGATTCGCTGCGGGCTCTCCAGATCCTGATTGGAGATCGAGGCGATGTCCACCCGGGCAAAGCGGCCGGCGAGGTCTTCCAGGATCGTGCGCAGATCGTGATCTTTGATCGAAAATCCTTGGGAGCGCAGAAAAACCCGGGTTTTGTTTTCGAACAACTCGTTCCACGCGGCGAAGGCGATGAGAAAGGCCAGGGTGGCCGCACGGCGGATGACCGCCTCGGGAACCACCGGATGATTGATATCCACCACCGGCCCGCGGATGAGGTGCCAGGCCGGGTTCTCCTTGTCCTTGCCCGGCAGGTGGAGGAACGTCAATTGTTCCTCCAGGGCCTTGCCTTCCACATGAGCGAGAATGTTCTCCACCTTGTAGGGCGCTTTGCGGTAAAAGCTGAACAGCTTGCGGCCCAGGAGGTGGGTGTCCCTTTGGGAAATCGAATTCCTGCCGGGGTCGAGTTCCTGTTTTTTTTCCGAGATCACCTTGTAGCAGGCCATCAGGATTTTGTGCACGCGGTTGCCGAGCTTCACTTTTTCCATCATCGGCCACTCGGGATAGCGATTGAGCCTGTCGATCGTATCGCCGCGCCAGTTCCAGGCGTGAATGAGCTTAAGCATCCGTGCCTCCCGGGGTGGCTTCCCTATCGTTTCCATCTCCCTGGAAGTGATCCGGGTTCCGCTTTTGAGGTAAAACGCGATGCGCAGGGCGTCTATTTCCTCGCCGGATTTTTTCTCCGAAAAATACTTCTGGACCCGGTCGAATAACGCGAGGTAAGGGTCGATATCATCATGAGCCACCCCCGCCTGCACATGTCGTTTGATGTCATGACACAACAGGTTGAAGCGGGACGGGCGCAAGATATATTCTTCGAGCAGGGCCATCTTCATCAGCGTCTTAAATGGGGCGTGGAAGGATTTGATCAGGGTCCAGATCGATCCACCAAAGAACTCCCCCGGAGAAATCTCGTCCACGTTGCCGATATCGACAAAATCCTCTGCCTGGAGGGCGGTGCGCCCGGAAGCCACCAGGTGATACAGCTCCCGGTAGCGCTTGTCGTCCGTATCCACCGGCACCATCCACCAGAAGGGCGCCTTGCCCGCGAACAGGGTCATGGTGCGGTACATCTCTTCCTTGAGCAGCTTGGCCTGCGCCGAGCCGGTGCTTTCCCGATCGCTCTCGCCGAAAATGTTCTTCCGCACCTCCTCGACGTCATTGATGAAGAAGTGCATTTCCAGGCCATATTCCTTCCAGGCCCAGTCCTCGATGCGCTCCATTTTGGTCTTCAGGAGTTGGAGACCCTCCGGGCTCAGGCTCTGCCGGTCGACAAGCAGGGTAAAGTCCAGATCGGAATGCTCGTTTTGCCCAATGGTTCCCATGCTGCCGATCAGAATCATCGAGTGGATGACCGGGGCGAGGGTTCCCATCCGGTGCAGCGCAACATGGGGGAAAACACGTTCCAGGCATCTTTTCGTTTCCTGGTTGAGCTTGAGCCGGTGGATGCCCGAAGGCGTGTTGGGGGCAACATAGCCGGGAAGCTTATTGTGGTTGACATGGATGAGCCGCGGCAGGATGCTGAGCACCCGCCGGGTGGGCTCCGCAAACGAGCTCAGAATGCGCTCCAGCTTGAAACGGTTGTACTCGACGAATTTCAGTCGATTGCGGAATAGAATTTCCGAATCCGAAAAAGCAGGGTTTTCCATGGACCCAATTTCTGTATAAGGATACGATGGGATGGTCGGCATAACCGCCCAAATGGCTGAAAAGTTTATTAATCAATATTATAAAGGGACCATCGGGCAAAAATAAAGGTTTATTCCCCGCCGCGTCCACTCCTCGCCGGAGGGGCAGCGTGACTTCGGCGTGCGGAGTGTTTTCATTTTGGCTCGAACCTTCCGCCCGGGCCTCCACTCTTGGCCGGGCGGGCTTCATCCGAACCCGGAAAAGCGAATCGCTCCTTGTTGGTTTTCGTTAGGGAGAGGGGGACCCAATCGTGACATTTCACGAACAATTTAATAAAAAAAAGAAGGCTCTCTTGCCGCGCGGCCCGGCCAGGCCCGCGAGAAACCCTGAAATTCCGCCGCTTATTCGCCGCCGTGAGTGAGGGCAGAACTGTAACAAAAGTCTTTTAACTTATTGAAAAATAGGTTATTATGGGATATCAAACTATGAATGAGAAGCGCGCCGAAACGGCCACCCTCAGGGAACTTTTAAACCGCAGGATCGGCGTGGTGGTGTTTTTGGGGTTCGCCTCGGGATTGCCCCTCGCACTGAGCCGGGGCACCCTGCAGGCCTGGATGACGGTGGAAAATGTGGACCTCGCCACCATCGGGTTGTTTTCCCTGGTCGCGATGCCCTACACCCTCAAGTTCCTGTGGGCGCCGCTTCTCGACCGTTTCACCCTGCCATGGCTGGGCCGCCGGCGTGGCTGGATGCTCTTCTTTCAGGGCGGGCTCCTGGTGTTTATCGCGGCGATGAGCTTTTCGTCCCCCTCCCGGGCGCCCATGGCGGTTGCGCTGTTCGCGCTGATGATTGCAACGTTGTCGGCGTCTCAGGATATCGTCACCGATGCGTACCGCACCGATGTCCTGAAAGAGCCGGAACGCGGGGCCGGGGCCGGGGTGTACGTCATTGGCTATCGGGTCGCCATGCTGGTTTCCGGGGCGCTGGCGCTGGTTTTTGCCGATCATATCGGCTGGCGGCAGACCTACCTGATCATGGCGGGGCTCATGACGGTGGGCATGGCCGCTACGCTTTTCGGGCCGGAACCCGCAGAGAGAATCCGCCCCCCGGCCACCTTACAGGAAGCCGTGACGGGCCCGCTCAAGGAGTTTTTCGGCCGACCGGGGGCCTGGGTATTTTTGTGGCTCATCGTTCTTTATAAATTAGGAGACGCCTTCGCGGGTAGCATGACGACAGCGTTTTTGCTTCGCGGTTCGGGTTTTTCCTTGTCGGAAGTCGGTCTCATCAATAAGGGCCTCGGCCTGGGCGCCACCATCGCGGGTGCGCTGTTCGGCGGGGTTTTGTTCGCCCGGCTGGGTCTGTACCGTTCGCTGATGATGTTCGGCATCCTGCAGGCGGTATCCAATCTGTCTTTCATGGTTCTGGCCCTGGCGGGCAAGAGTTACGTGCTGATGGTGTTTGCCGTCGGTTTCGAAAACCTGGCCGGGGGCATGGGCACCGCGTCGTTCGTGGCTTTTCTGATGGCGCTTTGCGATCACCGGTTCACGGCCACCCAGTACGCGCTGCTTTCGGCGCTGGCGGCCATCGGTTCCGTGTATGCCGGGCCGATGTCCGGGGTCCTGGCCGAACAGTTCGGCTGGGCGGTGTTTTTCTTTCTCACGTTTTTGGCCGCGCTGCCAGGCCTCGGGTTGTTGCGGTGGATGAAGGAGACCCTCTTGCAACTGGAGCATGCCGAGAGGCCTGCGGTATGAGCGAGCATGGAACGGCAGGGGAGGTGGCCTTCATATATTTGCATGGTTTCGCATCCAGCCCGGGTTCCGCCAAGGCCCGCGCGTTTTGTGAGCGCTTCGCCCGCATTCCCCGGGAACTCATCGTTCCCGACCTTGCGGATGGCGATTTCGAACACCTGACGCTCACCCGGCAGGTGGGCGTGGTGACCGGATGCATGGACCGAAGCCGGAAGCGGCGCTTTGCGCTGATCGGCAGCAGCATGGGAGGCTATTTGGCGGCGCTCATCGCAGAGCAGAGGCACGACGTCGAGGCGATTTATCTCATGGCGCCGGGGTTCGGGTTTCTCAGGCGCTGGCGGGAAAAGCATGCGGCGGACAAAGATGTGCAGATGCCCGGAACCCTTCGCGTGTTTCATTATGGCATGAACGAAGAAAGGCCGCTAGATGCTACCGGCCTGTTCGAGGATGCCGAAACCTGGGAGCGGCTGTCGCTCCGGCGCGAGGTGCCAACGCGGATTGTGCATGGCGTCAGGGACGACACCGTGCCGGTGGAGCAGTCGCGAACGTATGTCGAGAGCCGGCCCTGGTGCCGCCTGCAAGAGCTCGATGCCGATCACGGCCTGGTGGAGGCCGTCCACTGGATTGTGGACGATTGCGTGGCGTATTTCAGTGAATGCGGTCTTGTATAAGATACCAGGATGAAAGAAACCTTATTTCGCCTGAGAAAACCTTTTTTCGAGGTGTGCTGGAATGAATAAAAATATATTGCTGGTGGATGACGATCAGGATTTGCTCGCGGTCCTGGAACTGAAGCTGAAAAAAGAAGGGTATCACGTCCAGGTTGCCCGAAACGGTAAAGCCGCCCTCGAGGAGATTCAGAGAAAGCAGCCCGACATCGTTGTCATGGATGTCAATATGCCCAGCATGGATGGCATGGAGGTCTGCAAAAAGCTGCGTTCCGAAGATAAAACCAGCGCGATCCCCGTGATTCTGCTCACCGCCCGCGATGAGGAAATAGACCGGATTCTCGGGCTCGAATTCGGCGCGGACGACTACGTCACCAAGCCCTTCAACACCCGGGAACTGATCCTGCGTATCAAGAGCATCCTGAAACGCACGGGCGACGCTCCCGCGCAGGCGAAGGAGTCCTACGAATTCGGTTGCCTGAAGGTGGACCTTTCCAACCATGAAGTCGCCGTGAAGAACAAACCCATTCAGCTGACCCTCACCGAATTCAAGCTGCTCTCGCACTTGATCGACAGCCCGGGTAAAATCAAATCGCGCGACCTGCTCCTGGAGCAGATTTGGGAATATGGCGACGGTGTTTTTTCCCGCACCATCGACACTCACATCCAGCGTCTGCGCTCCAAGCTGAAAGAAGCCGGTCCTTATATTCAAACCGTGCGTGGCGTGGGTTATCGTTTTCAGGAACTGCGCTGAACCCATAGTCATCGCTCCACCCGTTCCGCCGGTTCCTGAGGCCCCTGTTCCTCACGGCCGGCGTGCCCGTGGGGTGCCTTCCTTTCCCCGCAGCTCAGCCCCTGGGCCGGCTCGGTGTCTCGTGTCTTCCTCTCCCTGCCGCGTGCCAGACTCCGCGAAAGTTGTTACAAAGGCGTAACATCCACTTGATCGTTCCTTAATAAAATCGCCCTACATTGAGGTTGCAACAGCCTTGTTATCAAGGCCAGTGATCCCTGTATTTGGGGACTTGTGTGCAGGAGAACCTGCCAATCGAGGGCGGAGGGGCGCATCTTCCGCTTCTTTCATCCAGCAACATTTATATAGAGAGAAGCCTTATGAGAGAACGACAGAATTATCATTTGGAAAACGGTTTCC
>QJZQ01000051.1 GCA_003246675.1 Nitrospirota bacterium
AGAGAATCGTACTGCACCCCGAAGGCGCTGGTGGTTTTCGTGAGCCTCGCCACGCGGCCGTCGAGCACGTCGAACACCATGGCGGCGACGATGGCCCAGGCCGCAAGCTCGTACTGCTCGCTCATGGCCGCGATGATGGCGTAAAATCCGCAGAACACGTTGCCCGTGGTGAACAGGCTGGGCAGAATATAGATCCCTCGTTTCAGGCGGAGGTTTTTTACCTTCATGGCAAGTACCCGATAATGCTCGAACCGCCCGCTACCTTGTCGCCACGGGCGACCTTGAGCGTGGTGTCCTGGGGCAGAAAAATATCCACACGCGATCCGAAGCGGATGAGGCCGAAGCGCTGGCCGGGCTGGTAGATGTCTCCCGGCTTGGCCCAGCAGACGATGCGGCGGGCGATGAGCCCCGCGATCTGCTTGACGAGCACCTCTGTCTCCCCGTCACGGATGAGCAGGATGTTCTGCTCGTTGTCGAGAGACGCCTTGTCGTTGAACGCGTTCATGAACTTGCCGGGGTTGTAGCGTGTGTCGGCGATAACCCCACCCACCGGAACGCGGTTCACGTGCACGTTGAAGACGTTCAGGAAAATGCTGATGCGGGTGAACGTCTTGCCCATGAACGGGTCCTTCTCGGTGGTGATCTCCACCACCTTTCCATCGGCCGGCGAGACGACGACCTTTGGGTCATTGGGAATCTCGCGTTCCGGGTCGCGAAAGAAATAAACCACGAACAGGAACAGCAGCCCCACCACCGCGGTGACCCACACCAGGCCAAACAGCGCCAAAGCGAGTGTCAGGATCCCCAGCGGCAGGATGAACGGATAACCCTGTTTTGCAATCGGTATTCTCATGGGTTAGCCGTTATTGCACTTTTTTGCCTACGAAGGGCATCATCCCGCGCAGCTTCTCGCCCACCGCTTCGATCTGGTGGTTCGCGTCCTGCCTGAGGCGGGCATTGAATACCGGCCGGTTGGCCTGATTTTCCAGGATGAACTCCCGGGCAAATTCGCCGCTCTGGATTTCGCTCAGGATCTTTTTCATCTCCTTGCGCGAGCCCTGGTCGATAACGCGCGGGCCGCGGGTCACGTCGCCATAGGCGGCGGTGGTGCTGATGGAGTAACGCATGTTGCCGATGCCGCCCTCATAAATGAGATCGACGATCAGCTTGAGCTCGTGCAGGCATTCGAAGTAGGCGACATCCGGGTTGTAACCGGCATCCACCAGGGTGTCGAATCCGGCGCGGATCAATTCCGTCACGCCGCCGCAAAGCACCGCCTGTTCACCGAACAGGTCGGTTTCGGTTTCTTCCTGAAACGTTGTTTCAAGCACGCCCGCGCGCGTTCCGCCGATGCCGCACGCGTAGGCGAGGGCGACTTCACGCGCGTTGTCCGTCACGTCCTGGTGAATCGCGATGAGGCAGGGGACGCCCGCGCCCTGCTCGTAGGTGCGCCGGACCAGGTGGCCGGGCCCTTTCGGGGCAATCATGAAAACGTCCACCGTGGGAGGCGGGACGATCTGCCCGAAATGGATGTTGAAGCCGTGTCCCCAGGCGAGAGCCATGCCCTCTTTGAGGTTGGGTTCGATGTCCTGCTCGTACATCGCCCGCTGCTTGTCGTCGGGGATGAGGATCATGACGATGTCCGACTTTTTCACGGCGTCGGGCACGGTTTGTACGTTTAAGCCGTCCTTCTTGGCGCGGTCCCAGAAGGTGCTTTCCTTGCGCAGGCCGACAATGACCTCGACGCCGCTGTCCTGCAGATTGCGCGCGTGAGCGTGGCCCTGGCTGCCGTAGCCGATGATGGCGACGGTTTTATTCTTGATGAACTTGAGATCCGCGTCTTTATCGTAATAAATCGTGGACAAAACTTCCTCCTCCCTGCGGGTTAATGGATCGATTTCATGCCCCGGCTGACGGCGATTCGCCCCGAGCGCACCAGTTCTTTTATGCCGAGCGGCCTGAGTAAATCCAGGATGCCCTTAATTTTTCCTTCGCTGCCGGTGATTTCAATGGTGTAGGTCGCCGGACTGATGTCGACCACCTTGGCGCGGAAGATTTCGACGATGCGCAGGATCTCTTCGCGGACGCGGGGCTCGGCGTTCATTTTAATCAGGACGAGTTCGCGGTCGACGAAATTTTCCTCGGTCAGGTCGACAACTTTGATAACATCGACGAGCTTGTTAAGCTGTTTGGTGATCTGTTCTATTTTTTTGTTGTCGCCCAGCGTGACGATGGTCATGCGGGAAACATTCGGGTCGTTGGTTTCGGCGACGTTCAGGCTCTCAATATTGAACCCGCGGCCGCTGAACAGGCCGGAAATCCTGGAAAGGACGCCGAAGCGGTTGTTTACAAGTACCGATATCGTGTGTTGCATGAGAGTGAATGGGTGTTAAATGAAAAAATGAGATTAGCCGCTGCGCTAATAATAAGTTTAGCAAAAATAATGGCTTATAGTAGCAAAAACGCCTGGGTTTTACTATCGGTTTTCCCATGGGGAACGAGCGCCAGGGGAGGTATATGGACGATTCGCAGTTAAAACAGGCTGTCCAAAGGCTGAAAAAGGCGCTCACGGCCTTCCCGACCCCGGCGGTGACGGTCATCAGCCAGGAGCACGGCCCCTTCCGCGTGCTGGTCAGTTGCCTGCTCAGCCTGCGAACGCGCGACGAGGTGACCGCGGCCGCCTCGGCGCGCCTGTTCGCACTCGCCGATACGCCGGATAAGCTGGGAGCCCTGGCCGTGGAGGACATCGCCCAGGCCATTTATCCGGTGGCTTTCTACAGAAACAAGGCGGGCCAGCTCAAGGAAATCGCCCTCGTTCTGCAGAAGAAATACGACAGCCGCGTTCCGGAGTCCCTGGAGGAACTTCTCGAACTCAAGGGGGTCGGCCGCAAAACCGCCAACCTCACGCTCACCCTCGGACATGGCGGCATGGGGATCTGCGTCGATATCCACGTGCACCGCATTGTCAACCGCTGGGGTTACGTTCGTACCCGGTCTCCCGACGATACCGAAATGGCGCTCCGGGAGAAAATGCCGAAAAGATACTGGAAGGGCTTGAACGATCTGCTCGTCACCTTTGGCCAGAATATCTGCCGGCCCGTTTCGCCTTTTTGCAGCCGTTGCCCGGTGGAGGATCTGTGCCTGCGAGTGGGGGTGGGGCGCAGCCGCTGAGAGGAAGAGGGTGAAAGTGCGCTTAAAACCCTTTCCGCCACTGGCAATGGACCGCAGGCGGGCCCATAATTATGGAGAAAGCCTTTTAACATTTCGCGTAAAGGGGGACCCATGAAGATTCAGATGCAATTGCCCCAGTTCAATCACGAACCCGCCTTGCTGATCGTCACAGCGAAACAGCACGGCGTTTTTTATATCGCGCATGAAGGCGTGCTCGACAAGGCGAGCGTTCTGGAGGAGCCCACCAAGAAATATTCCGATCGTGAGGGCTTTTTCTCCAGCTTCGGTACCGGCTACACCGCCTCGGGCTCGGTGTACGAGGAAAATAAACAGGAAGTCATCCGTAAATTCAGCAAAATGGCCGCGGCCGAGGCCGAGCGCCTGGTGCGCGAGCGAGGCGTCGGGGCC
>QJZQ01000045.1 GCA_003246675.1 Nitrospirota bacterium
TTTTATCCAGATGATCGGAGGCGTCGAGAAATCGGTAGCTGCGGACGTAGCGATCCGGGTTGGCGAGCAGGGGGGAAAGGCTCTTTGCGTTCGCGGTGTATTCTTCCTCCCCCATCTTCTCCCGCAGCGCTTCTTGCAGGGCTTTCTTCAACGCCTCGTCCACCGCCCGGCCGCGGGCCTTGACAAAATCTCCCCCACGGACGGCTACAACGGCACCGGCTTCCAGGGGGGCACCGGCCAGGTCTGGCGTTTCGGACTGGGCGCGGGACAGGGGTGCGGCGGCCAGGAACCCGGCGAAAACCCAAAGAAAGAGTATGTATCGGTGGATCACGGTCTCTCCACAAATAAGAAAGCGGCTTGCGCCGCGGCCGCCTGAGAAGGGCGGGACGAAACCCCCTCGTTCAGGCGCTTTCGCGAACGGTGTCGTTCAGGGCGCGGATCTCGCGCGGAGTGAGGTAGCGCCAGGCCCCGAGCGGAATCGCGCCAAGGGCGATGGGGCCAAAGCGGATTCGCTTGAGTTTGATCACCGGGTGGCCGATCTTTTCGCAGACCCGCTTGACATGGCGGTTCTTGCCTTCCACCAGGGTGAGTTCCACAAAGCAGTTATTGCCGCTCATGCGCTTGACCTCGGCCTCGATGGGCTGGGTGGGAACCGTGTCCAGACGGACGCCCCTGCGCAACCGGCCGAGGGCCTTGTCGTCCGGCACGCCGCTCACTTTCGCCTGGTAGACCCGCGCCACCTTGTACTTCGGGTCGAGCAGCTTCTTGCCCAGCGCGCCGTCGTTGGTGAACAGCAACAGGCCCTGGGTATGATAATCCAGCCTCCCCACGGGAAAGACGCGGCTGCCCTCCACCTTGATGAGTTCGCCCACGGTCAGCCGGCCCTTGTCATCCTTGACCATGGTGGTCAGGACGCCCGCCGGCTTGTTGAAGGCGATGACGACTTTTCCACCCTGCGCGGGAACGAGCTTGCCGCGCACCTTGATCCGGTCCACCGCCGGGTCGGCCAGGGTTCCTGGCCGGTTTTCCACAAAGCCGTTGACCTTCACCTTGCCTTCGGCGATCCAGCGCTCGGCCTCGCGCCGGGAAGCCAGCCCTGCATCAGCAATAATTTTCTGCAAACGAATTTTCATTAAGGGATAAAGAAGGCGGGAAAAGAGCCTTCAACCGATGTTGAATTATTGATCGGAGGTTTCCGGGGCACCCAAAGAGGGCGCTTCCCGCTTGCTTTCAACTTCTGTGGCCGCTTCAGCGCCGTCTTCGGACCGATCGGGGCCATCGGCGGGAGTATCGTCTTCGCCGGAGATCGTGATCTCGCCGGCCTCCGCGTCAGCCGGGCTTTCGGATTCTTCCGGCGCGCCGGTTTCTTCGTCGGCGTCTTCGTCGGTTTCTTCGCCGCTATCGGCCGCCGCGTCAGCCAGGTTTTCCTCCGGAGGCAGGGCCGCTTCGTCCTGCAGGGCAAGGTCGGCGGCGCCGGCCAGGCCCTCGCCTTCGAGAGCTTCCTCCTTGAAATCCTCCAGCGTGGGCAGGTCGTTCAAATCCTTGAGCCCGAAATATTCAAGGAATTTGCGCGTGGTGCGGTACATGATGGGCCGGCCGGGGACTTTTTTTCGCCCCGCGGGGCCGATGATTTTTTTCTCCAGCAGGGTCTTGATGACGCCGCTGGAATCCACTCCGCGGATGTCTTCAACCTCCTGCCGGGTGAGGGGCTGCTTGTAGGCGATGATCGCCAGCGTATCGAGGCCCGGCTGCGAAAGCTTGGCGGTTTTATCCAGCTTGAGATATTTCCTCACCCACTCGGTGTATTCCTGCCGGGTGCGCAACTGGAAACCGCCCGCCACTTCCTCGACCTGGAGGTTGCGGGTGCGGTACTCCGCCGAGAGTTCCTCAAGCGTGGCGCGAATTACGGCTTTGTCCGTCCCGTTCTCAAGCGTGCCGACGACATCCTCGACGGTCACGGGCTCATCGGCGGCGAGGAGAATATTTTCGACGATGGCTTTAAGCTCGCTTGCATCCACGGGGTTCGTCCTAGATTGAGGAAAGGTATTCCTGTTTATTTTATCCGCATTCGAAACCCGCTGCAAAATTAAATTCCTCGCGGGCGGCGGCGCAAACCCGCCGGGGAAGCGGTTTTACGCGCCGGCTTTCTTCCTGCTCTGTCCCTTGAAATATTTGCTCAGGGTGAGGCCCTGGTCGTGGTAATGCGACTGGATTTTCTCCCCGTACACGCGGGCGGGCCGCTCGATGACGTTCTCGAATTTGAGGCGGCAGAAGGTCTGCCCGTCTTCGACCATGAAGGGCACGTCGTGCGGGCGCACTTCCATCACCGCGCGGGTGCCCTGCCCTTTCAGCGCGCGGCCGCCGCGCCAGCCGAAGCCCGGATCGAAAAAACCGGCGTAATGCGTCCTGAGTTCGCCGCTGTTGGGCTCGTAGGCCACCATTTCGGCCAGCAGGTGGGGCCAGATGCAGATCTTCTCCTTCGACATCATGATGTAGAAGCTCTCCGGCTCCAGAATGAGGCGGTCCCGCGTCTGCCGGCGGATGGGCTCCCAGAAGTCCAGCGGTTCGTAATGCCGGGTCTTGGTGAGGTCGATGACGCTCGAATTGGTTTTCGCCTTGTAGGCGATGATGCTGTTCTTCGCCGCCCCGGCCAAATCGACGCTGATGTACAACCCGCCGTCGATCTTGACCTGGTCGGCCGACAGGGCGCGGCCCGCGGCGTCGAAGAGGATCGGCGTCTTGCGGTAATCCTTCACGAGGTCGCGGTCGGTGAGGCCGGGGTCTCCCTGAACCAGGCGCAGCTGATTGAGGGACAGCCCCTCGCGCACGCGCACGGGGAATGAGCGGGGGATGACCTCAAGATACATTTTGCCCCGGTAACCGGCGGGGACTTCGTCGAAGCGGTGACCGTGGTCGACGATGACGCGGGTGAACATGTCGAGGCGGCCGGTGGAGCTCTTGGGGTTCGTGCGGCCGAAGATCATCGGCGGCAGATCGAGCTCTTCGAGCAGGGGAATCAGGTAGACCGCGCCCTTTTCCAGGATGCCGCCGTCGCGCAAATCGAAATCGTAAAGCACCACCTCTTTGAGCTTGGCCTCGACGCTCTCCTTCTCCGGCAGAAAGCTGCTCTGGATGCGATAAGCCTTGCGCCCGAGCCGAAGGTCGAGGCTCACCGGCTGAAACTGCCAGGGCTTCAGGGTCGATTCGGAATGAATGACGCCCTGGTGGCACGCCAGTTCGATGGACTGAACCGCAAGGTATCCCGATTTTCCCTTGAGACTTTTCACGAGTTCGCGGGCGAGGTGCGATTTAGCTGAGAGTGGCTTCATGTCCAAGAGAGGGGCCGCTAATGTTGTTGAACCCGGGCCGCAGCGGGCCTTGCGGGGCTCCACGGGCGGGGCCAAGGGGCGGTAAAACCGATTGACTGCCGTTTGAGGGTATGATTTAATCCTATTATCCGTCACTTTTCAACTACATAATTACGAGATGCCGAGGATAGGCCATGCCGCTTTACGAGTACCATTGTAAAGAATGCGATTGCGATTTTACGCTGCTGCAACCGGCCACCGTGAATAAGGAAGAAACCGCCTGCCCGGAATGTGGTTCCTCTCAGGTTGAGCACAAGTTTTCCACTTTCTCATCTAAAATCCAGGGTGTTTCCGCCGCCAGCAAAAGGGGCCCGGTGACCCAGGACGAGTTGCCGAACAAGGACATTCTCAAGCTGCCCCTTCCCCGGCTGCGTTCGGAACTTTAATCTATCAATTACCATCTGATGACCCCCGGGCGCACAGGCCCGGCAGGGGAATTGTCAACCGTAGCGATCGTCCGGAGCCATGAGTTTGAAAAAAAATAGCCGCAAGAACCTCTCCCAGGGAGAAACCACCGACCATAAACCCTCGCCGATGAAGCGCGCCGCTAGCGCCGCGGGGGTCACCGCTCTTGTGCTCTTCGGGCTCTGGGCACTCATGTATTTCGCGACTCCGCAAAGCGAGCTTGTGCCCTACAGCGAGCTTGAGGAAGCCCGCGCCAAGGCCGAAAGCGCCCCGGCTTCCGACACCGGGGACACCGGGAAAACCACCGGCGACGAAAAGCGCGAACTCAAGGACCGGATAAAAAAGGTTCAGGACAGCCCCGTGCCGCTGCTCCCCCGGGAAGCCCTCGAACACATCCAGAAGGGCATGCAGTTCACCGAGGATGGCAAATACAACCAGGGCAACATCGAGTTTGAAAAAGCCGCCGAGATCAGCCCCAACTCACCGGAACTGTTTTCCATCTGGGGCACGGCCCTGAGGATGCAGAAAAAGTTTCCGGTCGCGAACGGGAAATTCGCCCGCGCCCAGGAACTCGCCCCCAATGACGCGGAAATCCCCTTCAACTGGGGCATGTCGCTGCTGGAAGAGGACAACCCGGATGAAGCCATCCGCATGTTCACGAAAACCATCGAACTCGATCCGGATAACTTCATGGCCTACAACTATCTGGGAAAAAGCTACGGCCGCAAGAAGATGTACGCCGAGGAGCAGCAGAGCTACCAGAAAGCCGTCGACATCAACCCCGGTTTCGCGCGCAGCCATTTCAACCTGGGCATCGTGCTCAGCCTGCAGAAGAAATTCGAGGAAGCCGCGCCGCATTTCGAAAAAGCCATCGATCTCGACAAGGAATTCGAGAAACCCTTCGTCGTACAGATGCTGACGGCGCTCGGCCGCTACAACTCTTCCGGCAAGAAGCCGGATGAAAAAACCGCTCCCGTTCAGGAAGCCAAGGTGGCCCCCACGCCCGTGGAAGAAACAAAGCCCACGGAAGAGCCCAAGCCCGTCGAGGAAAAGAAGTCCGAAGGGTCCGACCACAAGATGGAAGGCTCGAAGAACAGCAAGGAGACCACCACGCTCAAGGGTCAGGTGCGGGTGAACGGCAAGCCGTTGGGTGAACCGGCGGTGGTGTTCCTCGAAACCAAGAGCAAGCTGCGCGTTCCGGGGCAGACGGTCACGGACCTGACGATCCACCAGTCGGAACTCCAGTTTCTTCCCAAGCACACCGTCGTCCCTGCCGGTTCGACGGTCACCTTCATGAACAGCGACCGCGAGGTCCACAACATCTTCTCCAAGTCGCTGGGCAACCAGTTCAACCTGGGGGCGATGGCCGGCGGCACCGGCAAAAGCATCAAATTCACCCAGGCGGGCCCCGTAATCCTGCGCTGCAACCTGCACAAGGACATGACGGGAACGGTGTTCGTGGTGCCCAACGGCTACCACACCCATCCCGACAGCGACGGCAACTACCACTTCGACAACATCAAGAGCCAGGGCTACCTGCTGCAGTTCTGGGCGCCGCGCCTGCTGCCCGAAGATGTGGCCGCCAACCTCAAGCCCGTCGACCTGACCGGTGAAGACCAGAGCATCGACTTCGATATTCAATCGGCCTCGAAACCGGGCGAGATCCACGACATGGTGGACCCGACCGACTACAACCTCATCGTCGATAACATCGAGAGGGAAATGCTGCAGGCCATTGAGGACTGGAAAAACGGCAAAAAATTCATTTCCCGCAAGCGCATGCTCATGGCCATCACCAAGCATTTCGACGGCGAGGGGCTGAAGGGGGCTATCGCCAAAAGCTTCAGCGAAAAGCGCAGCCTGCTGCTGGAAAAAAGCATGGACGACCTGAGAAAGCAGATCGCCGGCATCGACACCGACAAAAATGAGATGACCGAAGCATCGCTCAGGAAGCAGGCGGCGGACATCGTTTCCAGACTGCGCGGCACCGTGCAGGAACTCGAGGCGCGGCTGAACCCGGACAGCGCGAAAAAATAGCGCCCGCCGGGAAGCCCACCGGATCGGGAACCGTTCTCAAGCCCTCCCCCTTTGGGGGAGGATCCCGTCCGGCACGCCCTTTTTTTTGACTTTTACCGCGATTGGACTGATAATTTGTCTGCCATGGGCCTCAAATTATTCAACTCCCTCTCCAGAAAAAAAGAAGACTTCGTTCCCCTTCAGGGGAACCACGTGGGCATCTACGTCTGCGGGGTCACGGTCTACGACTATTGCCATGTGGGCCACGGCCGGGCGGCGGTGGTGTTCGACACCATCTACCGCTACCTGAAGCACCTGGGTTACGACGTCCTGTACGCGCGCAACTTCACCGACATCGACGACAAGATCATCAAACGCGCGGCCGAGGAGGGCATCCCCTGGCAGGAGGTGACGCGCAAATACATCGCCGCGTTTTACGAGGACATGGGCCGCCTCAACGTCTCCCCGCCCGAAGTCGAACCCCGGGCCACCGACCATATTCCGGAAATGCTCGAGATGATCGCCTCGCTGGTGGAACAGGGCAAGGCCTACGCGTCCGACGGCGACGTGTTCTATTCGGTGTCGTCGTTCCCCGCTTACGGCCGCCTCTCGGGAAAAAACCCGCAGGAGCTGGTGGCCGGCGCCCGGGTGGAGGTCAACGAAAAAAAACAAAGCCCGCTCGATTTCGCGCTGTGGAAGAAAAGCAAGCCCGGCGAACCCGCCTGGGACAGCCCCTGGGGGCCCGGCCGGCCGGGATGGCACATCGAATGCTCGGCCATGGGCCGCAAATACCTGGGCCAGACGTTCGACATCCACGGCGGCGGCAAGGACCTCATCTTCCCGCACCACGAAAACGAGATCGCCCAGTCCGCCGGGTGTTCGGGCCATGCGCCGGTCAAATACTGGATGCACAACGGCTTCGTCAATATCGACAAGGAAAAGATGTCCAAATCGCTGGGCAATTTCTTCACTCTGCGCGATATTTACAAGAGCCACCATCCGGAGGTGCTCCGGCTGTTTCTTATCAGCAGCCACTACCGCAGCCCCATCGACTTTTCCGAGAAAAACCTCGAGGACGCCGAGAAAGTTCTCTGCCGGTTCTATGAGGGCATCGACGCCGCCACGCGGGCGCTCGCCGTCCAGGAGGTCAAGGAACCGCTCGAACCCGGCCGCGCGGAGGGCCCTTTCATGGAAAAATTCGAAGCCGCGATGAATGACGATTTCAATACCGCCGTCGCCCTCGCGCACCTGAACGAGGAGCTGCGCGCCCTCAATACATGGACCCAGGACCCGGCGAGCGAACCGGCCGCCGATGCCCTCAACCGTCTCACCGGGATCAAGCAGGCCGGCCAGGTGCTCGGCTTGTTTGCGAAAAGTCCCGGAGAATTCCAGTCCGAGCTTTTCGAACTCAAGAACCAATCGCTGGCGCTCGACACGCAAAAAATCGAAACGCTTATCGAGGAAAGAAACGCCGCCCGCCGGACCAAGGACTGGGCCACCGCCGACCGCTGCCGCGACGCGCTTGCGCAAATGGGCGTGCTGATCGAAGACACCGCCCGCGGCACTGAATGGAAAATCAAATGACTCCCCTGTTCACCGACACCTACCGGAGTTCGACCGGGCCTTCGCGGGGGGCAACGGTTCGCCGGGAAAATAAAAAGGTGGAGGTGCCGCAAAAGGTTCTGCGCTGCATCTGGGACGAACAGCTCATTCGTACCGAAGGGCTTTTTACCTGCGGTGGCGAGGCGATGGAAATTCTTTTCCCCGGGCACTGGAACTTCGGCCCCGGCCCCGACTTCAAGAACGCCGCCATCAAGGTGAACGGCAAGACCCTGGAAGGCGACGTGGCCATCCACGTCTACCGCCCGTCCGCCTCCCGCTCCGGCGGCGACTTCGGCAACGTCATCCTCAACGTGTACCTGTGGGAAGACAAGACGGCCCCCCCGGCGGCCAAATCCGAAGGACCGCCGTTTGAGCTGGAACTCAGGGGCCGGCTGACCCGGGGCATCCTCGAACTCAGCGAAACGATCGATTTCGACAGCTACCCGGTTCTTACGCAGTACGCCTACGGCCGCTGCCACAAGCCCCTCGCCCGGCTGACGGCGGAAAAGCTGACCCGGCTCCTGGAGGCGGCGGGCGACGCCCGCGTTCAGGTGAAGATGGAACGTTTTCTCGACCGGGTGCTCGCCGCGGGTTACGAGCAGGCTTTTTACGAGGGCGTGGCCGAGGCGCTGGGTTACCCGGCCAACAAGAAACCGTTTCAGGCCCTGGCGCGCGCGCTGCCGCTTTCCCGGCTGTGGCCGCTTATCCCCGCCGGGGCGGGGGACGCAGAAAAAACGCTCCTCCTGGAAGCGGTGCTGCTGGGAACGGCGGGGCTGATCGATTTCGCCAGCCCCGGAGAGGGCCCTCTTCCTGTAGAGGATCAGAAATATTTTGGAAAAATCCGGGCGCTCTGGAAAGGCGTGCAGGGGCGGGTTCCCGAAAGCCCGCTCACCCGCAAGGATTGGAAGTTCAGTGGCATGCGCCCCGCCAATTTCCCCTACCGGCGCATCGCCGCGCTGGCCACCCTTCTGGTGCGGCACCAGGAAGCGGGCCTGTTCGGCGCTTTCACAGGCGCCCTCGAAGCGGCTACGGCCGAGCCGGGAAACCAGGGGTTCAGCACGAAAACCGCCAACCGCCTGTCGGACTTCTTCTGCACCGAAGGTGCGGGTTATTTCACCGAGCATTACACGCCCGGCGGCCGCAAGCTGGCCAAGCCGCAAAAGCTTGTCGGCCCGGCGCGCTCTCGCGAGGTCGTCGTCAACATCGCCGTGCCCATCGGCCTGATTTTTGCCCGGGCGAGCCATTCCCAGAGCCTGGAGGCGGCGCTCAACTGGCTCCTCTCGTCGGGCAAGCGCACCAGCGACAACCAGCTGATGCGCTTCATGCGGCATTATATTTTTGCCGATAACGCGCAAATGCTGAAAGTCATCCAGAGCGACAAACACACCCAGGGCCTCATTCAGGTGTACCAGGACCATTGCACGCAAAACGAAAACAACTGCCTGGGATGCACTTTCCCGGACGTGATCAACGGGAAATTCTCTTGAACACCCCCCGCCCGGCAGCGGCACAACACGGATCTTCCTCCAAAAATGAATTCGGGCCCCGTTTTTTCAAGAAGATGCCCCCTTTATGGCTTGCTTCCACCCCCCCTAAGCGATAAAGTGTAGTTAACCCTTAAATTTTGATGGAAATCGCACTAAATCATGGATCATCTGGACGAACTGGAACACCAAAGCATTTTTATCCTGCGCGAAGCGTATAAAAACTTCAAGAACCTGGCCATGCTGTGGTCGATCGGCAAAGACTCGACCGTGCTGGTCTGGCTTGCGCGCAAGGCTTTTTTCGGCCATTGTCCGATCCCCCTCGTGCATATCGACACGAGCTACAAGATCCCCGAGATGATCGAATACCGCGATAAAGTGGCCAAGGAATGGAACCTCAACCTCGTGGTGGGGCAGAACAAAAAAGCCCTGGACGAGGGCATGAACCACACCATGGGCCGCATGGTGTGCTGCGAGGCCCTCAAAACGCAGGGCCTGGCCACCGTGATGGCGGAAAAGGGATACACCGGGCTGATCCTCGGCATCCGCCGAGACGAAGAAGGCACGCGCGCCAAGGAGCGCTATTTCTCGCCGCGCGACAAGAATTTCGAATGGAACTTCAAGGACCAGCCGCCGGAACTGTGGGACCAGTTCAAGACCACGTTCGCCGAGGGAACGCACATCCGCATCCATCCCATTCTGCACTGGACCGAGCTGAACGTTTGGGAATACATTCTGCGCGAAAAAATCCCCATCATCGACCTGTACTTCGCCAACAAGGAAGGCAAACGCTACCGGTCGCTGGGCTGCGCGCCCTGCACCACCCCCATCGACTCCAAGGCGAGCACCGTCGAGGAAATCGTCGAGGAACTCAAGTACCACACCACCACGTCTGAACGGTCCGGCCGGGCGCAGGATCAGGAAGACACTTACGCGATGCAAAAACTGCGAGCCCGGGGATACATGTAATGAACGACCTTCAAGTGCAGCAAACACCCTCCAGCCGGCAGATGCGGCTGGTGATCGTGGGTCATGTGGACCACGGCAAATCCACCCTCGTCGGCCGCCTCTTGTCGGACACGGGCAGCCTGCCCGAGGGCAAAATAGATTTCGTCAAGGACATCTGCGAACGCCAGGGCAAGGTCTTCGAGTTCGCCTTTCTGCTCGACGCCCTCGAGGAAGAGCAGGACCAGGGCATCACCATCGACACCTCGCAGATCTTCTTCAAAACGCAAAAGCGCCACTACGTCATCATCGACGCTCCGGGGCACAAGGAATTCCTCAAGAACATGGTCACCGGCGCGGCGGATGCCGAAAGCGCCCTCTTGCTCATCGACGCCTACGAAGGCGTGCAGGAGCAGAGCCGCCGCCACGGCTACATCCTGAAGCTGCTCGGCCTCACGCAGGTGGCGGTGGTCATCAACAAGATGGACCTGGTGGATTACGACCCGGAGGTGTACTTCCGCATCAAGACGGAATACTCCGAATTCCTCAAGTCGCTCGGTGTCGAGGCGCACGAATTCATCCCCGTCTCGGCCAAGAAGGGCGTGAACATCGCCCAACGGGCCGAGGAGATGCCGTGGTACAAGGGGCCGACGATTCTGGAAATGCTGGACCGCTTCGAGGAAAGCGCGCCGCCCAGCCACCTGCCCTTCCGCTTCCCGGTGCAGGATGTCTACAAGTTCGACGAGCGCCGCATCATCGCCGGACGCGTCGAGGCCGGCCGCATGAAGGTGGGCGACTCCCTGGTGTTTTCCCCGTCCAACAAGAAGGGCGTGGTCAAGAGCATCGAAGCCTGGAGCGTTCCCGAGGCGCCCGTCGAGGCCTCCTCGTCGCAATCCATCGGCTTCTGCCTCACCGAGCAGATTTTCGTCGAGCGCGGCGAAGTGGCGACCCGGCTGGACGAGGTGCCCATCGTCTCCACCACGTTCGACGCCAACCTGTTCTGGATGGGCAAGCGTCACCTGGAAAAGGGACGCACCTACACCCTCAAGCTGACGACCCAGGAAGTTCCCTGCGAAGTGGTCGAGTTTAAGCGCGTCATCGACGCCTCGACGCTGGAAACGCTGCCCAATCAGGATTTCATCGCCAAGAACGACGTCGCCGAGTTGACGCTGAAAACCCGCAAGCCCGTGGTCTTCGACCTGTTCGGCCAGAGCCCGGCGACGGGCCGCTTCGTCATGGTGGACGAATACGATGTCTGCGGCGGCGGCATCATCATCACCTACGTCCCCAGCAACAAGGAAGACAAGCTGCGCGACGAGGTCCGCTGGCGCGATCACAACTGGACCAAGAGCAACATCAAGCCCGAAGAGCGCGCCTACCGCAACGGCCATCGTGCGGCGCTCATCCTCATCACCGGCGAGAGCGGCGCGGGCAAGGCGGAATTGGCGCGGAAGCTGGAAGAGCAGCTCTTCAATCTCAACTTTCAAAGCTACCTGCTCGACCGGCGCAACGTCCGCCTCGGCGTCTCGGCCGACCTGGCCAAGGCCGACTCCCCGCCCACCGAGGAAACGGTGCGGCGCTTTGGCGAAGTCACCCGCCTGTTTCTCGATGCGGGCCACGTGGTCATCTCCACCTCGAACGCTTTCTACCAGAACGAGGACGCCGACATCCGGTTGCTGGCCCAGCCCTGCCCGGTGGTCGAAGTGCTCTTGAGCGACGACCCGCCTCCGGGCGAGTACGACATGGTTCTCTCACTGATCGAGGCCGGGAAGGCAGGCGAATCCGCCAAAAAAATCTGCCAGTATCTGAAAGACAAAAAAATCCTGATCGGTCACAATTACTCTATTTAAGGATTGACTTTTTCGCATTCTGAGGCAGAATGACGCTTCTTATTCCTGAAGCAATATCGGACGGCAAAACGAGGTTTTTTTATGCCTAAAATCACGGTCACCAATACCGACAGCGGCGAAACCAAGGTGTTCAAGGCAGGCTACGGAGCCAACCTCCGGCAGGCTGCGGCGTTCAACGAGGTGGAGCTGTACAAGGGGATGCACAAGTATCTGAACTGCCGGGGCATGGGTGTTTGCGGCAGTTGCCTGATCGAAGTGGAACCGATGGACAACGTCGACCCGCAGACCTTCATCGAACGCCTCCATAAGCTGGCTCCCAACCAGAAGCTGGGATGCCGGGCCAAGGTTTACGGAAACGTCACCGTAAAAGCCGCCCTCAAGGACTGACCGGGCTCACCCCCTTAAGCGGGAGCCCCCTTTCTCGCGGAACAACCTCCGGTTGAGGCGAACCCCCGCCTCCCGGACCCACCCAGCAACACCCCCATCTAAAATAATTGCAGAAGAATGAGCACGGGCAGAAGCGTGAGCCCGATGATGGAGAAAAACGCGTGGATCATCACATCCCAGCGTTTGCTCAAAGGGATGACTGTGATAAAGTAGGCCCCGATCAGGTATTCCCAGACATCGTTCGAGCCGTGGATATAATTCAGCACAAGAAACATCGCCAGCGAAAGAAGGATGGCGAAATACAGCAGACGGTGCATCCGGTACAGGGACGGGGTTTTCTTCATGAACGCCATGGACGCTCCGAGAAAAACGTTCATGACGTGGAAACCGATGGCCGCCATCACCCAGACGAGCGACGGCGAAGCGGAAATTTTAGACAGAATGCCGGGCTCCATTACTCCCCCTAAGTGACAGGAAAGCGGGATACTACCATGGATTTGGACCTGAAAGGCCGAAAAGTTCTCATCACCGGAGCGGGCGACGGCATCGGCCGCGCCCTGGCCCTGGCCTTTGCCGGGCAGGGTGCGCACGTGGCCGGTTGCGCACGCAGCGAAAACCGTCTCTCAAGCCTTTTGGCCGAAGCCGACGGTTCCGGGCATTTCTTTCATCCGGTCGACCTTACCCGGCCCGAGGAAATCCAGACGTTCCACGATGAGGTTCTGCAACGCTTCGGCGGGCTGGACATTCTGGTGAACAACGCCGGGAGAATCCTGAAGATGGGAGATTTCTTCGCCATCTCCGACGAGGAATGGCAGCAGTCCTTCGAGATCAACCTGATGGCGGCGGTGCGCCTCGTGCGCCTGTTCATGCCCAGCCTCAGGCATTCCGGCTCCCCTTCGATCATCAACATCTCGTCCATCGCCGCGGGGCGGCCCACAGAGGTATTCCCGCATTACAGCGCCATGAAGGCGGCGCTTTCCAACTGGACCTTGTCGCTCGCGCAAACCCTGGCGGCGGACAAGATCCGCGTCAACTCGGTGTCTCCGGGACCGGTGTGGACGCGCTCCTGGGAAGACGAAGCGCGCGCCTTCGCCAAAGCCAGCGGGGAAGATTTTGCCCGCGTGGCCGAGGGCTTTCGCGACCAGGCCGGTAGCGGCTTGCTCCTCAAACGCATGGGCACGCCGGAGGATGTGGTGGGGATGGTGATGTTTCTCGCCTCCGACCATGCAGGCTGGATCACCGGGAACGATTTTGTCGTCGACGGCGGCCGCGCCTGACAGGGCGCCGGGGAAAGCCGGATTGCCTTTTCGCGTCTTTTACCCTATCCTGAAATTCCTCTACTCGACGCTACGAAACCTATGACAACACCAAAACTGAATCCACAGATTTTCAGAGAATACGACATCCGGGGCATCGTTGGTGAAGACCTCACGGCGGCCACGGTGGAACAAATCGGCCTGGCCATCGGCACGACGCTCCGGCGCAGCGGCGGCAAAACTCTGGCGCTGGGGCGCGACATGCGCACAAGCTCCGACGAGTTCCGCGACGTGCTGACCGCGAGCATCACCGCCACCGGCTGCGACGTCATCGACATCGGCCGTGTGCCCACGCCGGTCCTCTATTTTTCCCTGCACCATTTGCAACCCGATGGCGGGGTGATGATCACGGGAAGCCACAACCCGTCGAACTTCAACGGGTTCAAAATCAGCATTGGCATTCACAGCCTGCACGGGGAAAAGATCCAGGAACTCAAGGGGCTGATCGACCGGGGCGATTTCGAGAAGGGTCAGGGCACAAGCTCGACGCGCAATGTCCTCGACGATTACATCGAAAAAATCGCCAGCATCATTCATCTGCCAAGAAACGTGCGCTTCGTCGCCGATGGCGGCAACGGTTGTTTCGGCCTCGCCGGTCCGGCCCTGTTCAAGCGCCTCGGCCTCGACCCGGTGCTGATGTACGAAGAGCCCGACGGCCGCTTCCCCAACCACCATCCCGACCCCACCGTGGCCAAGAACCTCGCCGACCTGATCGCCCGCGTGCGGGCCGAAAAGGCCGAGCTCGGCATCGGTTTCGACGGCGATGCCGACCGCATCGGCGTGGTGGATGAAGAGGGCAACATCCTCTGGGGAGACCAGCTGCTCCTGCTGCTGGCGCGCGACCTTCTGAAAAAAAGGCCGGGAGCCACCATCGTCGGCGAGGTCAAATGCTCGAAGAACCTGTTCAGCGGCATCGAGGCCCGGGGCGGCACCGCGGTGATGGCGCCCGCCGGCCATTCGCTGATAAAGAAAAAAATGCGCGAGACCGGGGCGCTCCTCGCTGGTGAAATGAGCGGCCACATCTGCTTCGCCGACAACTTCTACGGCTTCGACGATGCGCTGTTCGCCGCCTGCCGCCTTCTCGAGATCGTCGCGTCGTCGAACATGAAGCTCTCGGAAATGCTGGCCGACGTGCCCAGGACCGCGACCACGCCGGAGATCCGCATCGACTGCCCGGACGACCAGAAATTCCGCATCGTCGCCGAACTCACGGAAACCTTTCGCGGCCGTTACGACGTGGTCGATATCGATGGCGTTCGCGTCAATTTCCCGAACGGCTGGGGCCTCATCCGCGCCTCCAACACGCAGCCGGTGCTGGTGTTGCGCTTCGAGGCCGACGACGAGGCGGGGCTTAAGGAGATCGTCGGCCTGGTGAAAAAGGAAATGGAACAATACGAACCCACCGTCGTTTTCAGGCCCGAGTCATGATCAAAAAATACCTGCACACGCGCTTCCGCGTCTCCGACATGGAGGCCTCGCTCCGATTCTACGGCGACGTGCTCGGCCTCAAGGTGATCGAGCGCAAAACCTCACCGCGCGGATCGCAACTGGCGTTTCTTGAAGCGCCGGGAAGCGATAGCGAGATCGAGCTGTGCGCGTTTCCCGCAAGCGGCCGGGTGGAGGTGCCGGAGGACCTCGTCCACCTCGCCTTTCAGGTGGAGAGCCTCGACGAGTGCATGGCGCGGCTCAAGGAAGCGGGTGCCCCCATCACCGAGGGCCCCATCGAAACCTCGGACGGCACGAAGTTCATCTTCACGGAAGATCCGGACCGCTACGAGATCGAACTCATGCAGATGAAAGCCTGACCCTCTCCTTCAAAGGATCACCATCCCCAGGTAGCCGACCACGCGGTCCCAGTCGCCATTGATTTCCCCCGACGTCATGTACCCGGCCTCTTCCGCCCGGGTTGCGCCCAGACGGTTGACCGCCGTCAGCATCACCGCCACGGGGGTGAGGCCGCACATGCTGATGGCCTCGGCTTCGGCGGTTTCGTAGAGGCCCTTCGGGTCCCGCCTGACTATCTGCGCGATGGCGAGGGCATCCTTCCTAAGGGCTGTGACGTGGGTCTCGTAATGGCACATGTCGGAACTGGCGACGATGAGAACCGGCCCGGGCGCCTGCTCCACGGCGCGGGCGATGGCAAGGCCGATCTCCTGGCAGGCGGCGAGGCTCTGGTGCCGGAAACAGATGGGGACGATGGCGAACTCGCGGCGGAAATACTGCAAAAACGGCAGCTGCATTTCCAGCGAGTGTTCGCCCTGGTGCGCGCGCGAGTCGATGCGAACCCGGGGCGACGCCTGAAGGATGGCCTGCGCCAGCCCGCCGTCGATGGACACTTCACCCTGCGGCATCTTCCAGACGCCTTCGGCCATCAGCGCCACGGCTTCCCCGCGCCCGGTGTGGTTGGGGCCGAGGAGGATCACCGTGGCCGGAATTGCGATGCGGGAGTACACGGCGCCCGCCACATCCCCCGAATAGCGAATACCGGCATGCGGGGCGATGATGCCCTTCGCGCAGCGCTTTTCCTCTTCCCGGTGAACGTGCTTCTCGATTTCCGCGATCAGCGCGGAAGGCGTCTCGGGATAAAACTGACCGGCGACGGCGGGAGGGCGGACCATGGGCGAGTCTCCTTTAAAAAAGGCCGGCTCATTTCCTGACTTCACCGGTCATGGGCACGAAGACCACCCCGGCGATGACTTCTCTTTCAATACCGTGTTCTGTTTTGGTGAGCACCACCAGTTCCTGCGCGAAGGGGTTTTGGCCCAACGGCATCACCAGGCGCCCTCCGGGCCGGAGTTGCTCGATGAGCGGCTCAGGTATTCGCGGCGCGGCGGCGGTGATAAGAATGGCGTCGAACGGCGCGGCCTCTTTCCAGCCGAGGTAGCCATCTCCCGCCCGCGCGTGCACGTTGGCGTAGCCGAGCCGCGCCAACCGCTCCCTGGCCTGCCGGGCCAGGGTCTCCTTAATCTCGATGGTATACACCTCCCCCACGATCTCCGCCAGCACCGCCGCCTGATAGGCCGACCCGGTGCCGACTTCGAGCACGCGGTCGCCCGGCGCAAGGCCCGCGCTCTGGGTCATCAAGGCGACGATGTAGGGTTGCGAGATGGTTTGTCCTTCCTGAATGGGAAGGGCGGAATCGCTGTAGGCTTTGCTGCGGTATTCGGGATCGACGAATTCGTGACGGGGGACTTTGCGCATCGCGCCGAGCACTCGGTCGTCGTCGATGCCGCGTGGTTTGAGATGGCGCTCGACCATTTCCATGCGGGCGTGCTCCTGGTCCTC
>QJZQ01000153.1 GCA_003246675.1 Nitrospirota bacterium
GCGTTCCTTCCTGCGCGGCGACCCGGACGTCATCATGGTGGGTGAAATGCGGGACACCGAAACGGCGGCCATCGGCCTGGAAGCCTCGTTGACGGGGCATCTGGTGTTCAGCACCCTGCACACCAACTCCGCGCCTGAGACCATTGTCCGCCTGCTCGACATGGGCATGAACCCGCTCAACTTCGCCGATGCGCTTCTCCTCATCGTCGCCCAAAGGCTGGTGCGTACCTTTTGCCCCGACTGCAAGGCCGACTACCACCCAAGCCAGGAGGAATTTGACACCCTGGTCCGGGAATACGGAGTAGAGTCCTTCAAGAAACTTAATGTTACATATGACAACAAATTCACCCTGAAAAAGGCCACCGGCTGCTACAAGTGCGCTGATTCGGGGTATTCCGGCCGCATCGCCCTGCATGAACTGGTGGAGGGCACACCGGAAATGAAACGACAGATCACCAAAAACGCCAACGTCGAAGAACTGCGCAAACAGGCCATCGCCGATGGCATGATCACCCTTAAGCAAGATGGCATCCAGAAAGTTCTCGCCGGAGACTGCGATCTCAAGAGCGTGCTTTCGGTGTGCATCATTTAACTTTATTCGGGATAACCGGGGATAGCATTTCGGCGGGCCGGGCACCAACCCCGCCCCTGGTTCCAAAGCTAACAGCATTTGCAAGCGATCTGAATTTATCAAGGTCGACTCAATCCATGGGAAGGATTTATGAGCCTCACCAAAGTTACATCCACTATCAATGAGAATAGCTTGGACGATGTCCGCGAGCTGGAATCCTGGGCGGCCGGCACCCTGCAAGCGGATGCGATCGAACCTTCCCTGCAAACCCTGACAAGGAATCTGGAAGAGTTGTTCGACTGCGAAGCGGCCACCCTGTTCAGTTACGACAAGGTGCTGAGGCAACTCTACTCAAGAAACCTGAATACCAGCGAGATCCCGGAAATTCGCCTCGATCTTTCCACGTACAATATCGCGGGGTTCGTGGCCGCCACCGGCAACCCGCTCAACATCAAGAACGTACAATCCAAAAGCGAACTGGCCAAAAATAACCGCGAGCTCCTGCACGATTCCAGTTGGGATGAAAAAATGGACTTCGAAACAAGGTCCATGATGGTCATTCCCCTGTCCGCCAACGGCACTTTCCTGGGTGTGATGGAGCTTATCAATAAGGTCAGCGACACCCATTTTTCCGAGACCGATTTTCTAAAGGCACGCGCCATCTCGTCGCTCATGGCGCAGGTTTTGGTGCGGCTGGACAGCGCCCACCCTGAACTGAACGGGGCTAAAAAACACAACCTGAAAAATATCACCCAGGCCATCCAGACCATTCGCAACATGGACGAAGTCTACTTCGGCCTCGCCCCGCTGCTGACCTCCATGTTCGATGCCAGCGAGATTCATATTTTCACGATAGACAAGGAGAAAAAAGAACTTTTCTCCCGATTCAATTCTCCCGAAGGCATTCAGGAAATCCGTCTTCCGTTGACGAATGATAATCCGATCGGCCTGGTTGCGCTGAGCAAAAGGGTTATAAACCTTCGTAACGCGGGTGACGCCGATGAGTTGAAGAGAGTTAACGCCGGGCTCACTCTCGAGGGCATGACCGCCGCCGCCACGCCATCGAAGTCCACCCTCATTCTTCCTCTGCCTTACCGGGACCATGTGGCCGGGGTTCTCCAGCTGATCGATAAAAAAAACAAATCGATGTTCACCAGCAAGGACGAGAAAGGCAGCCTGCTGATCGGTGAGAGCCTGGCGCACGCCATCATGAGCCGAAAAAACGCCATCGAGGCGAAACCCTCGCCTTACGGCCTTCTGGTGCAAAACGGGTTGCTCAAGGAGGAGGAGCTGAAGGAGTTCATCGCAAAAGCCGATGCGTCTAAAGAAGACGTCGAGACTCTCCTCAGGAGGGAGAAATTTATCCTGGCGGCGGATATCGGGAAATCACTGGAATATTATTACGGAACGCCCTATTTCCCATTCAATGAGGGGCACCCGTTGCCCGACCCTGCCCCATGGAAATTAAATAAGACAGCGCTTCTCGAGCAGAAATGGGTCCCGGTCAGCCAGGACGATGAGCGGGTACGGGTTCTCACCCGTGACCCCAGGAACCCGGCCATGCTGGCGGAGGTTGCAAGAGTCTTTAAAGAATACAAGGTCGAATTTCAGGTCGGCCTGGCCGAGGATATAGGCAATTATTTTGAACAGTTGGCCCCTATGATCAAGGAAGAACCTGAACCTGTTGCCACTCAGGAAGAACCCGAAGCTGTTGCCACTCAGGAGCCCGTTTCAACAATGCACCCCACCCCAACCGAGCAGGAGAAGAACACCATGACAAGCACCACGGAGACCGGCTCCCATGTTTCAGCCGTTGACCATAACGCAGTTTCCAGCCAACCTGTGGTTTCGCCTGAGAAAAAAGACAGCGGCCCCTCGCAAGTCGTTGGGCAGTTCAACGATACGCTTATTCTGGCTGGCAACAAGGGCGTCACCGATATCCATATCGAACCCAATATGGAGACCAAAAATATCCTTGTCCGCCTGCGCAAGGACGGCGCCTGCCGAATCTTCGATGAAATTCCCGGACAACACAAGAGCGAGCTCATCGAGCATATCAAGAAGCTCGCCAACCTGGATGTCTCCCAAACCCAGTTGCCGCAGAACGGCCAGGTGGAATGGAGCGACGGAGGGTTAAAGCTTGGGCTGAACGTCGTGATTTTCCCGACCATCGGCGACAGCGAGGACGTGACCATTCAGGTGACCCGGCTCAGCAAACCCAAGCCGCATTATGTCGCCCTGGACACCATGCACATATCCGAACCCAACCTGGCGCGCATCAACACCGCCCTGGGCAAGAGCCAGGGACTGATCCTGGTCGCCGGCCCCGCGGGTTCCGGCAAAACCACCTGTCTGCACGCTTTCCTCGGGCGGCTCAACTCACCGGAAAAAAAGGTGGTCACGATGGAAGAACCGGTGGAGATCGTGCAAAATGGACTTCGCCAGCTCCTCATCAGCAAGGACAGCGGCATGAATTACGCCACGACCCTGAAAATGCTGACCATGGGCTCGCCCGATTCCATCATGGTGGACGCCATGCCGGATAGCGAAACCCTTGGCGGTGTCCTGGAGGCGGCAGAGAAACATCTTGTCCTCACATCGCTGGAAGCCAAATCGGCCACCGGCGTCATGGCTGTACTGCGCGACTCTCTAAAGGTCGATAGCGCCAAACTCTCCGAAAACCTCACCGTGGTGGTGGCGCTCAAGCAGGTGACCGCCCTCTGCCCGGACTGTAAAGCAGACCACCACCCGACGCGCGAGGAATTCGACCAGCTGGCCGAGTTCTATGGCAAGCAATATTTCCAGGAGCTGGGGGTGGAATATAGCGATCAGCTGACCTTGAAGAAGCCAGTGGGGTGCAAGAAGTGCCTTTTCTCGGGATACGGGGATAAAACGACGCTGCAGGAGGTGATGGTGGTGAGCGGCGATCAAAAAGCCCTGATCGCGGCGAATGCGCCGGAAGAAAAAATCGCCGCCCAGGCCA
>QJZQ01000173.1 GCA_003246675.1 Nitrospirota bacterium
CCATGCAACGCACTCTGAAGAGAATGTTGTTCGCGGTGGTTTTATTCCTGCACCCCTCACCGGCCAGCGGAGACCCTGGCTCGTGGTCCAGCCTGCCACCGGTTCCCGAAAAACGCACCGAAGCGGCGGCGGCCCTGCTGGACGGGACGATCTACCTCATCGGCGGCTTCACCCCCAAGGGCATCAGCTCGCGAGTCCTCGCCTTCCACCCCGAAACGGGAACCTGGGAGGACAAAAGCCCCCTGCCCCGGCCGCTGCACCACACCACGGCCACCGTGGCCGGAGGGCGGCTGTACGTCATCGGCGGCTTTTATACCGGACGCTGGTCGCCGGTGGCGGCCACCTACGAATATCATCCCGAAAAAAACGAGTGGACCGAAAAGGCCGCCATGCCGACGGCTCGCGGCGCTCTCGCGGCGGAAGTCATCGACGGTAAAATCCACGCCATCGGCGGCGCGCAGCGAGAGTCTCTCCGGCTCGTGAACACGGGCGCGCACGAAGTCTACGACCCCGCCGCCGACCGCTGGGAAACCCTGCCGCCCCTTCCCACGCCGCGCGACCACCTGACCGCCCGGGCGGCGGCAGGCAAGCTCCACGTCATCGGCGGGCGGGTGAACGTCGATTACAACCGCAATCTCAGCGTCCACGAAGTCTACGACCCCAAAACCCGGCAGTGGACGAAGGCGCGCCCCCTCCCCACCGCGAGAAGCGGCATCGCCTCGCAGCTCCTGAACGGCCGGATTCATGTTTTCGGCGGTGAATCAGGGGAAGGCACCTTCAGAGAGAACGAGGCCTACGACCCCGCCCGCGACGAATGGACAACGATGGCGCCGATGCCCGAGGGGCTGCACGGTCTCGGCTCGGTGCTTCTCGCGGGGAAAATCCACCTGCTCAGCGGCGGGCCGCATCCCGGCGGCGGCGGCAGCGACCGGCATTTTGTCTTCGCACCGCCTTCCCCCTAAACCCCTCACTCCCGCGGGAGATTTTTCAGCGCGGCGGCCAGGAATTCCGTCAACCGGGCGGTCGCCTGCCGGGCGGCCACCTGCAGGTTGCGCAAGGGGCCGATCGCCGAGGGGTGGGTGAGAACGTACCAGCCTGCCTTGAGGCGCGAAACCTCCCCGTCCTCTTCCAGGAACGGTGAAACGTCCATCAACGCATCG
The DNA here is from genome assembly GCA_003246675.1 of Nitrospirota bacterium. Taxonomy (GTDB): domain Bacteria; phylum Nitrospinota; class Nitrospinia; order Nitrospinales; family VA-1; genus SZUA-259. Next base: position 1,161 of record QJZQ01000173.1, read on the forward strand.
TCCGCCGCGTCGCTGATGGCGCGCAGCGAAAGGAACGGAATGTCTTTTTCCCGCGCCAGCCGCGCCAGCGCGGCGGTTTCCATATCCAGGGCGCAGGCGTCGTAGCGGGCGCCGAGGGCTTGTTTTTTTTCCGGCTCGGTGACGACTTCGCCGACGGTGAGAAGCGCGCCGCGATGCAGGGCGGCGCCTTCGGGCGGAGCAACCTCGGCAAAACGCGCGGCGAGCGAGGCATCCACCTCGAACTCCTGCGCCGGAGCCTGCATGCCGCCCGCGTGAAACTCGCCCGGCGGCGGTTCCAGGATTTTTTCAGCGAGCAGCAGATCGCCCACGCGGAGGGCGGGGTCGGTGCCGCCGGCATAGCCGATGGACACGATCAGGCCCGGCGTGTGCGCGGCCAGAACGTCGGACAGGGCCAGAAAAGCGCAGCGCTTCCCCACCCCGGTGCGCACCAGGAGCAGCGGCCGGCCCTGCCAGGCCCCGTTCCACAGGTCGGCGCGGCCGATCTTTTGCTTGCTGGAGACGGCCATCTGCCGGAGGATGCCGGACAGCTCCTCGCGGACCGCCGCCAGAATACAAATCGGATGTTCCATGCAAATCCCTCTCCCCTTAAAATCAAAATGCGCAAACGCCCCGCAGTTTATCACAGGGCGTTTATCCCTTCCCAAAACTCCGCGACTTTATGGTATGGTGCTTGGTTTCAGCCCACACCCGGTGACCCATGGCAAAACCTCAGCACGAAATACCCGTCGCCCCCGGCGACAGGCTCGACATCGACGTCGAAACTCAGGGCGCAAGCGGCGACGGCATCGGCCGCACAGCAGGATACACTCTGTTTCTTCCCGGCGGCCTTCCCGGAGACCGGGTGCGCGCCGAAGTCGTGAAGACGACGCCCCGCTTCGGCGTCGGCCGCATCCTCGAAATTCTCACGGCCTCGCCCGCCCGCATCGACGCCCCCTGCCCGGTATTTGCCGGCTGCGGCGGCTGCAAGCTTCAGGAGCAGCGCTACGAAGACCAACTCGCCTTCAAAACGCGGGTGGTGGCCGACAGCCTCAGGCACATCGGCAAAATCGAAGCATTCCCGGAAATCGACACCTGGGCGGCGCCTCGTCCTTACGGTTACCGCAACAAGGCGAGCTTCGCCGTCACGCTGGCCGAACCGGGAAAACTCGGCGTCGGTTTCTACCAGGAAGGCAGCCACGACGTCGCCGACAGCGCGACTTGCGATATCCTGCAGAGCCCCATCAACGAAACGAAAGAGTGGCTGCGCAGCCTCCTCGAGAAACACCGCGTGCCCATCTACAACGAAGCCCGGCACAAAGGCTTTCTGCGCGGCCTCATCGTCCGCCATTCCGAAGCCAGCGGCGAGACCCTGGTGGGGTTCGTCACCACCCGCGGCCGCCTGCCGAAACCGTTTATGCAGGACATGCTGAATGAAGAATCCCGCCGCCGTTTCGGCCTCACAGGCATCGTGCAGAACCTGAACGAGCGCGACACCAACGTGATCCTCGGGCCGAAGACGCGCGTGCTGTGGGGGGAAAACCGGCTGACCGAAACCGTGGGCGGCCTCAAGCTCAACCTCTCCCTCGGCTCTTTTTTCCAGGTGAACACCGAACAGGCGGCCCGGCTCTACGAACTGGCGAGGGAGTGGACCGCCCCTTACGGCGGCCAGGTGGTGGATGCCTATTCGGGCGTTGGCGGCATCGCGCTGGCGATCGCCCGGGCGGGTCTTCAGGTCACCGGCATCGAGGAGTACGCTCCGGCGGTGGCGGACGCCGAGGAAAACGCCCGCCTGAACGGCATCGAAACCGCCCGCTTCATCGCCGGAACCGTGGAAGAACGCCTGCCGGAGCTGCTCGCCGGCGGGCCGGTGGAAACCCTCATCGTCGATCCGCCGCGCAAAGGCTGCTCCCCCGCCGTGCTCGAAGCCGCGCGGAAGATGGCCCCCAGGCAGATCATCTACATCTCCTGCAACCCCGCCACCCTGGCGCGGGACCTGGCCCTGCTTCCCGGCTACCGCATCGCCCGCATGATGGTGGTCGACATGTTCCCGCAGACGCAGCATGTGGAAACCGCCGTCCGCCTCCTGCCCGCCGATTGACGCGCCCTAGAAACGGGCGTGCCGGGGCGTGCGCGGAAACGGAATCACGTCGCGGATGTTCTCCATGCCGGTGACGAACTGCACCAGCCGCTCGAACCCCAGGCCGAAACCCGAATGCGGGGCGGACCCGAAGCGGCGAAGGTCCAGGTACCACCAGTATTCCTCCGGGTCCAGGCCCTTGGCGCGCATCCGCCGTTCCAGCAGTATGGCATCATCCTCGCGCTGGCTGCCGCCGATGATCTCCCCCAGGCGCGGCAGCAGCACGTCCATGGCGCGCACCGTCTCCCCGTCTTCGTTGAGCTTCATGTAGAACGATTTGATCGCCTCGGGATAGTTGAAAATGATGACGGGCTTCTTGAACACCTTTTCACTCAGATAGCGCTCGTGCTCCGATTGCAGGGCACAACCCCACTCCACGGCGTAGACGAACTTTTCGCTCGCCTTTTCGAGCAGGTGGATCGCGTCGGTGTAATGGATGCGTTCGAACTCGCTCTCGCACACCGTCCGCAAGGTCTCCAGAATCTGGGGGTCGATGCGCTTATTGAAAAACTCCATGTCCTCGGCGCAATTTTCAAGAACGTCGGCGAACAGGGCCTTGATGAACTCTTCGGCCAGGTCCATATTGTCGTCCAGGTCGTAAAAAGCCATCTCGGGCTCGACCATCCAGAACTCGGCCAGATGGCGGCTGGTGTTGGAGTTTTCCGCGCGGAAGGTGGGGCCGAAGGTGTAGATATCGGACAGGGCCAGCGCGTAGATCTCGCCCTCCAGCTGGCCGCTCACCGTCAACGCCGTGCGCTCGCCGAAAAAGTCCTTATCGTAATCGACCTGGCCTCCAGCCATTGGCGGCTCGGCAAGGTCCAGCGTCGTCACCTGGAACATTTCCCCCGCGCCCTCGCAGTCGCTGGTGGTGATGATGGGCGTGTGCAGATGGATGAAGCCGCGATCGTGAAAAAACTTGTGAATGCCGTAGGCCAATCGGTGGCGGACGCGCATCACCGCGCCGAAGGTGTTGGTGCGCGGCCTGAGATGGGCGATTTCCCGCAAAAACTCGAAGGAGTGGGATTTCTTCTGCAAAGGGTATTTTTCCGCGTCCGCCGTGCCGTAAAGGCCCACCTCGGCCGCTTGCACCTCCAGCGTCTGCCCCTTGCCCTGGGAGCGGACCAGCGCGCCGGAAACGAAAACGCAACTGCCCGTCGTCAACCGGGGAGCAATCGCCTCGTAGCCGGGCAGATTGTGGGCCGCCACCACCTGGAGCCCGCTCACACAAGACCCGTCGTTGATCTCAAGAAAAGAGAAACCGCCCTTGGAGTCCCTTTTCGTGCGCACCCAGCCCTTGATGAGGACCTCCGGCGATTCCTCGCCGCAATTCAGGAGATCCTTGATTTTATCGCGCTTCTTTTTCATCTTGCCGCCGCCTCATCGAGAGGCCGGCCCTGAGGCCGGACCATTGACATTAAAAAGGAATTCGGATAATTTAACCTTGTCTGGAAACATCACACTGCAAAAAAACCTGGGGGCTTGCGGTTCCCGCCCCACATCCATCACGCGAAAACCCGCCCATGTCAATCATCGGAAATCTGCTGAACGCCATTGCCGTGGTCCTCAACATGGCGCTCACACTTTATATGTGGATCATCATCGTGCGCGCGCTGCTGAGCTGGGTCAACCCCGACCCGTACAACCCCATCGTCCGGTTTTTGTACAGTATCACAGAACCGGTGATGCTTCGAGTCCGGCAGATGGTGCCGATGTCCGGCATCGGCCTCGACATTTCCCCCATTATAGTGATTCTGGCGATTGTTTTCCTCCAGGAATTTCTCGTCAAATCCCTGGCGCAACTCGCCCTGCAACTGCAATGAGGCTGGCATGCGCCTGAACCATCTAGACATCCTCGAACAGTGCTTCCGCGATAAATTCCGCGGCTACAATAAGGAAGAGGTCGACGCCTTCCTGCACCTCGTTTCCGACGACTTCCGCGAAATGGCCGAGGAAATCCAGAAGCTCAAGGAGGAGCTCGCGGAAAAGGACCGGCTGATCGAATCGCTCAAAAGTTCCAATGGGGGGTCCTCCGTTCCCATCGACACCGAAGCCCTGAAGAACAAGGCCCGCCAGGTCATCTTGATGGCGAAGGAGCAGGCCGAAAAGCACCGGCAGAAGACCGAGATGGAAATGGCGTCGCTGAAAGACGACATCCACAAATTGACGCAGGAAAAAACCCGCTTGATTCAGTCGATCAAGGACACGGTTCGCGATCACCTGAAGAAATAAGGGCATGCCCCTCAACCTCAAAGCCGACAGCGAGGGCGTCCGGTTCGCGGCCCTGGTCCGGCCCCGGTCCAGCAGAAACCACATCGCCGGAGTGCAGGACGGCGCGCTCAAAATCCACCTGACGGCGCCGCCCGTCGACGGCGCAGCCAACAAGGCCTGCATAAAATTCGTCGCCCAGGCGTTCGGCGTCCGCCCCTCACAGGTGAGCCTGGTGAGCGGCCTCACCGGCAGGAACAAGACGCTGCGCATCGAGGGCCTCTCCGCCCGCGAATTCACCGAAAAGGTCGCCGCGCTGCTTCCCGGCGGCGGCAAGGAGCCCGCATGATCAAAACCATCGAATACCTGGACGGCGTCGCCCGCATGATCGACCAGACCCGCCTGCCGCAAGAAAAGGTGTACGTCGACTGCCGCACCATCGAGGAGGTGGGCCGCGCCATTCAGGACCTGGTGATTCGCGGCGCTCCCGCCATCGGCGTGGCCGCGGCCATCGGCGTGAGCCTGGGGGCAGACGGCATCGAAGCCGACACCTTCGACACGTTCTACCCGCGCCTTAAAACCCAGTGCGACGCCCTCGCCCAGGCCCGCCCGACGGCGGCCAACCTCGCCTGGGGCATCGAACGCATGAAGCGCACCGCCCAGGCGCATCGCCACCTTTCCGTCGACCAGATCAAAGAGCGGCTTCGCCAGGAAGCCCTCGCCGTCCTGGAGGAGGACATCCAGATCAACCGCAGGATCGGCCAGCACGGCCAGGAGCTGATTACGGGCGATAGCGTGGTGCTCACCCACTGCAACGCCGGCGCGCTCGCCACCGCCGGCTACGGCACCGCCCTCGGCGTGGTGCGCGCGGCCATCGAGGCCGGCAAGCGCGTGAGCGTGCTCGCCAACGAAACCCGGCCCTTTTTTCAGGGCGCCCGCCTCACCGTCTGGGAACTCATGGAAGACAACATCCCCGTCAAGCTCATCACCGACGGCATGAGCGGTTATTTCATGATGCAAGGCGGCGTGGACGCGGTCGTGGTGGGTGCGGACCGCATTGCCGCCAACGGCGACGTGGCGAACAAGATCGGCACCTACATGGTGGCGGCCCTCGCGCACCGGCACGGGATTCCGTTTTACGTCGCCGCGCCGGTCTCCACCCTGGATCTTTCCATCGCCTCCGGTGAGGCCATCCCCATCGAGGAACGCCGGGGCGAGGAAGTGGTGAACGTCGCGGGGCAACGCATCGCACCGGAGGGAACGGTGGCGGCCTACCCCGCCTTCGACGTCACCCCGCACGCGCTGGTGACCGCCATCATCACCGAGCGCGGCATTGCCCGCCCTCCTTACGGCGAAAGCCTCCAGCGGCTCGCGGAGACGGGATGAAAGCCATGGTCCTCGCCGCCGGGTTCGGCACGCGCCTGTTGCCCCTCACCCGGCAGCTGCCCAAGCCCCTGTTCCCGATGATGAACCGGCCGCTGCTCGGGCATACTCTGGACTGGCTCGCGGCGGCGGGAGTCCGCGACGTCACCGTCAACCTGCATCACCTGCCCGAACCCGTCCTCGCCGCCTTCGGCAAGGAAAGCGGGCTCGGCCTTCACTTCTCGCTGGAAGAAGAAATTCTCGGCACCGCGGGCGGCATCAAGCAGGCCGAGCGTTTTCTCGGCGGCGGCGCTTTTTTCGTCGTCAACAGCGACATCCTGAGCAACATCGACCTCCCCGGAGTGATGGCGTTTCACCGCGAAAAAGGCGCCTGCCTCACGCTCGTCGTCCGCAGGGACCCCGCGCCGGAGCGCTACGGCCTCATCGAGATCGACGCCGCGGGCCGCATCACGCATTTCCTCGGCGCGTCCTCGCCGCACCGGCCCGAAGGCCGCACCACCCGCGTCATGTTCACCGGAATCCAGGTCATGGAACCCGGTATTTTCGAGCGCATTCCCGCCGGCCGCTTTTCCGGAACCACCCGCGACATTTTCCCCGCCATGGTCGAAGAAGGCCTGCCGGTGTACGCTTACCGGCACGACGGGTACTGGCTTGACCTCGGCACTCGCGAAAGCTATTTGCAGGCGCACCGGGACGTCCTTGAAGGAAACCTTCAACTGGGGCAGGAGGCCACCCTTGCGGCAGGCCCGGGCCTCGCGCCACCGGTGGCGGCGGGGCGGGCACTCGACGTCGCGGCGACGGCCAAAGTCGGCCCGTTCGTCGTTTTGGGCGAACGTTGCCGCGTAGGCGCTGGTGCGTCCATCGAGAATTCCGTGTGCTGGGACGATGTGACGGTGGGAGAAGGTGCGCGGGTGGAAGGCTCCGTGCTCGGGCACGGCACGGTGGTGCCGCCCGGCGGGAACGTCCTGGGGCGGATCGTTGAAGGAAGCCGCTAGAGGCCGGGTTCTTCCTCGGGCGCGGCGTTCTGGCTGGCACGGTGGCCGCTCAGACTTTGCGCCTCGATGAACACCCGCCCCACCTCGGGGAATTGCGCCTTGATCGCCCGTTCCATCTCGGAGATCGACGCCTCCACGTCCTCGGATTTCATACGGTCCTCGAAATCCAGGCTCAGGTTGAGCAGGATATCGCGCGGCCCCAGGTGCATGGTGAGAATCTCGTTCACCGCCTTGATGCCTGGCCGCTCGCCGACGATTTTCTTGATACCCTCGATCACTGAGGCGCGCGCGCCCTCGCCGATGAGCAGGCTCTTGCTTTCGTAAATCAGGAATCCCGCCGTGCCCGCCAGAATCAGGCCGATAACGATGGAGGCGACCCCGTCGAAGAAGGGCATCTGCAGGCGATCCGCAAGGAAAATACCCAGAAAGGCGACAAGCAGTCCCAGCATGGCGGCCGTGTCCTCGAACAACACGGTGAACACGGCCGGGTCCTTGCTTTCATGCACGGCCTGAAAATAACCCAGGCCTCCCTTCGACCGGCGGAATTCCTTGAACGCCACCCACCAGGCCGCCGCCTCGAACACCAGGGCGACCCCAAGAACGATGTAGTTGATGTAAGGGTCGCTGACCGGTTCCGGCGCGTGGAGCTTGTGCAGGCCTTCGTAAATCGAAACACCCGCGCCGATGCCGAAAATGAGGACGGCGACCACGAACGCCCAGAAATAGAGCTCCATGCCGTAGCCGTAAGGGTGCCGCCGGTCGGGCGGCTGCTCGGAGCGCTTGAGGCCGTAAAGGAGGAGCCCCTGGTTGCAGGTATCGACCAGCGAATGGATGGCTTCGCTCAGCATCGCCGAGCTGCCGGTGAAAAAGGCGGCACCGAACTTCGTGACGGCAATGAGAGCGTTGCCCGCGAGCGCGGCAAAAATAACTTTTTTGGAACCGTGCGCTTCCATGCGTGTCCTAAAGTGTCTTCAAAAACCGCCGTCGGTCACAGGCGGCAAGGCGGGATAACCGCCCCTCCCCCGTAAACCCGGGGGAGGAGCGCGATAATGCTAAAGGTTTTTATGGTTGCTGAGCGTCATGCTGTCGACGGCGACCCGGCCTTCCACACAATGGATCACCCGGCGGCTCTGAGGAAGATCGGCCTCGCCAACACGGGCGTAGTCGTCGGTGTAGCTCTCGACATCCTTCAACGATCCGTCCTGCGGGTTGAAATAGAAGACCGTGTACTTATGCGTGAGGTACTTGTCATCGACGGTTTTTACGCTCTCCTCGATGTTGATGGAGAAGGACATCCGCGGCGTGGCGCGGTTGATCTGCTGAATGCGGCCGTCCTTGATGCGGTAAAAGGAGCTCATGCCGTCGCCGCCGAGAACGAGCTTGCGCCCCAGGGGGTGCACGCCGTCGTCGCCGAAGGCGAGCTTGTATTTACCGTCCGAGTCGTCAAACGAGCGCGGCCCCCGGTGCATGGCGATGGAGGCGAGGTTTTCCGTCAGGAACTCTTTGGCGGCGCCGTCGAGGTCGGTTTCGATTTCTTTAGGCCCCTTGACGGTGACCTGCCCCCGGCTCTCCTGGCCATCGTTGTTGACCACCACCTCGGCGGTAAAACCGCCGTAGCCGGCGGGCCAGCGGGCGGTGTTCGAGAATACTTCCTTCATGGCCGCCCGTGCCCCGGCATCATCCTCCAGGGTCGTAGCGACGTCTTTTTCCTTGGTATAGGTTGCCATGCAAATATCCTCCCAGGTTCTGGTTTTTTAAAAGGGAACAAAAAAAGCCGGGCGCTCGCTTCAAACCCGTGCATTTTCCGGGCAGGGCTTGGACGCTCCGGCGAACAAAAAGATTCAGCCCCCGCGCACGGGGGCTGTCACCCATGAATCAATAAAAAGTTTCGATTTTCGCCTTTTTCCTCAGATCGTCCAGATAGCCCCGGACTTTATTCTGCGCTTCCTCGTTAAACAGGTGAGATTGGATCACCCCTTCCATCTCCTCGAACTTCGCGTACTCCGGATCCCGTTTTTCCAGAAGCTTGACAATATGAAAACCGTATTCGGTTTTCACCACGCCGCTCACGTGGCCGATCTCCAGTTTCTTCACCTCTTCATCAAAAGAGGTATCGAACACGCCCATGTAAATAAAATCCAGATCGCCGCCGTTGTCGCGGCTGCCCGCGTCGTCGGAATATTTTTTGGCAAGCGCGGCAAAATCGGCCCCGGCGTTGACTTCCTTGAGGACGTTGTTGATCTTGAGGTCCGCCGCCGCGATGAGCTCGTCCTTACGCGCCATCAATTCCTGGCGAGGGGTGCTCTTCACCAGGTCCGGCGGGAAGAAGGCGATGAATATGTGACTCACGCGGTACGCCTGCGGCCGGTAAAACTTTTCTTTATTGCCCTCGTAGTATTTTTTGACGTCCTCATCGGAGATGTGGATCTGGCCTTTCACCTGTTCATCGAGAAGCTGGCGGGCCATGTAATCGACGGTGATGGAGTGCCGAAGCTCATCCAGGCTGATATCGCGTTCTTTGAGGGTGTTCTCGAATTCCTCGTCGCTGGCGTAGGGCTCGCGGATCAATTTCATTTCCTGCTCAATGGTCTCGGGCGCCACTTCGATGCTTTTCGTCCTGCCCTCCTGATACACCAGCTCCCGCACCACTTCCTTGTCGATGATGCCGCGGATGATTTTTTTCTGATCGTCCGGGCTGACCTTTTCCTTCGTCCGGGCCAGCACCCGGCCAAACTCGAAGCGGATGTATTTTCCGTCGATGTCTTTGCCGTTGACCCTCGCCACCACCTCGGGAATGCTCGGTTCGGCGGCAACCGCGACCTGCGCGCAACCGATGGCCACGGCGGTCCACAAGAGCCCGCTCAACAACCCTCGCCGAGTGAAACCGGGAAGAAAAGAGATTCCATTCTGTCTGAAAAAGCTCAATCGATTCACCTAAACGCTCCTTGAAAATTCCGTTGTCATGGGATTGCCACGTGGCAACAGCAAGGGTACCACCCCTCAGGAGGCGTTGCAACGGCGCTCTTTAAGGAAATCCCGCCGCGTTGACTCCCCTCCCGGGATGTGGGACAATCCGCCCGGTTCCCATTCTCGCCAGGTTTTGCATGACATCCACCCCAAAAACCCACAATAACCGCGCGCTGCCCCTGCTCTGCCTGTTCCTTTCGGGGGCGGCAAGCCTGGTCTACGAACTGGTCTGGATCAAGCAGTTCTCGCTCATTTTCGGCGGCACGCTGTACGCCATCAGCGCCGTGCTGTGCGCCTTCATGGCCGGGCTCGCCCTCGGCGCCTGGGCGGTGCAGCGGGTGCTCCACCGGCTGGAAGCCACCGGCAAATCCTGGGACCTGGTCTGGCTTTACGGCCTGCTCGAAGGGGCCATCGGGCTGTACGGCCTGGCGTTCCCCCTGGGGCTCGGCCTCCTGGAAGGCCTCTATCCCGCCGCCATGCAGGCGGGGCTTGCCTCCGGCCCCTGGCTCCACGGCCTGGAATTCATCCTGAGCGCCCTGCTCATGCTCCCCGCGACGCTGCTCATGGGGGCCACCCTGCCCCTGCTCGGGTCGTGGTCCATCGGCGGACGGGCAGGCAGCGTCTTCGCGGACGTCTCGCTCCTGTACAGCATCAACACCCTGGGCGCGGTGTTCGGCTGCCTTTACACGCAATGGTTCGCTGTGGAGCACTTCGGCATTCGCGGCGCCACCCTGACGGCCGTGGCCATGAACGGCCTGGTCCTTCTCTTCAGCCACCTGCACAGAAAAAGATCGGCCAGAGAGGCGGCGGCCGTCCGTCCGGACCACGCCCGCACGGCCGACCTCAAGGTTCCGGGAACCGAAGAGCCCTCCCGTTTCGAGAGCCTCCTCCTGCTGTTCATCTTCATTTATTCGGGGATGGCGGCTCTGGCGAGCGAAATTCTGTGGACGCGGGTGCTGGTTTTCCCGCTCGGCAGCAGCCTGTACTCCTTCGCCCTCATACTCGCGACGTTTCTGTTCAGCATCGCTCTCGGCAGCCTGATCGCCGAAAAGGCCCTCGGCAACTCGCGCTGGGCGCTCAAGTTTCTCGTCGTGGAACTCGCCATCGGCCTGGTGTCCATCGCCATCCTGCCCCTGTTCAACATGGTGCCGGAATGGACGTCCCGCGCCGATCAGCTGTTCTATGCCGTGGAGAACACCGCCGCGCGCACGCTGTTCATCCGCTCCCTGTTCGCCTTCGGCCTCATGTTCGTGCCCGCTCTGGGTTTCGGCCTGGCGTTCCCCCTGGCCCACCGGGTGCACCTTTCGCTCTTCGGCACCGTGAGCCGGACGCTCGGCAACAGCTACGCCCTGAACACCCTCGGCGCGGTGGCGGGGACCGTTCTCACGCCCTTCCTGTTCATTCCCTGGCTGGGCATCCGCCTGTCGCTGTTCGTCATTTTCGCCGGGCTGATTTTTCTTGCGGCGTTCGGCCTCGTGGTGCACCAGCGGGCGCGCCCCCGCACCGCCGGAGCGGCCCTTGCCGCCTGCGCCCTCGCCATCGCCGGGGGTTTCGTCTATGCGAACCCCGTCATCTCCACCGCGCGCCTGGGCGAGAACAACCTCGCCCGCACAGAGATCACCGAGAACAAAAGCCAGATCCGCCTGCTGGACTATAAAGAGGGCGATTTTTCCACCCTGAGCGTGGTGGAGGATCAGGCCACCGGCGCGCGCACGCTGTACGTCGACGGCTTCAGCACCGCCACCGTCGCGCAGGGTTTCGGCGGCAGCGCCTACATGGAGGCGATGGGCTTCGTTCCCATGGCCCTGCACCCCGCGCCGGAAAAAGCCCTCGTCATCTGCTTCGGCACCGGCAACACGCTGGGAACCGTGTCGCTGTTTCCCGGCGTGGAAGTCGACGGCGTGGAGATCGACAAGAACGTCCTGCCCCTGGCGCACTGGTTTTCCGCCTGGAACCACGGCGCGCCCAATCGGCCCAATACGCACATGACCATTCAGGACGGCCGGGCCTACACGCGATGGACCCAGGCGAGCTACGACGTCATCACCCTGGAACCGATGTCGCCGGTGCAGGCGGGCGTGGTGAACCTTTATTCGAAGGAATTTTACGAGGAGGCCCGTGCCCGGCTGAACCCGGGCGGGCTCATGATGCAGTGGCTGCCGCTGCACCTGATCGGCGAAGAAGACGCGCGCGCCATCATCAAAACATTCCAGGAGGTGTACCCGCACACCTCGGTGTGGAACAGCTTCCTCACCCGCATCGTTCTTCTGGTGGGTTCGAACCAACCGGTAAGCATCGACAAAAACCGCTTCGACGCCATGATGCAAAACCCCGGCCTCAAGGCCTCGGCAGAGCGGATGGGAATTCGCTCCCTCGTGGACTTCGCCGACTTCTTCATTGCCGGCGGCGAGCGGCTTAAACCTTATCTGGAAGATGCGCCCCTCATCACCGACAACAGGCCGCTGCTCGAACATTCCGCCGTCAACCTGCTGCCGCCGCTGAAATGGCAGACCGATGAAAGCTTTCTCAACCTGCTGCGCTTCCGCATCGGCGAGGCGCCACCGGTCAGCGGCCTCTCAGGCGACGAGGCCGAAAAACTGCACGGGGATTTTCAGGTGAGAACCGCGCAACGCTTCGCGGTGTTTTCCCGCCGCTACCACGGCCCGGGCGAGGCAATGTTCGCCCGGCAGAACTTCCCCGCCGCCATGGAAGCGATGCGGATTTTCCTCGACCAGAACGGCACCGCGCCCATTTCCCTGAAGGACGCGCGCTGGGCACCGCCCGCCGGCTGAGGAAAACGCCCCCTCTTTTTTCTCTATTCCAGCACCAGGGTCTCAAGCTCGGGGAACGCCTGCGATTCTTTCAGCGCGCGGATTCCCTCCTCGCTGAACGGGTTGCCGAACAGCTCAAGAGTGCGCAGGCCGGTGAGCGTTGCGCTGCCGGCAAGGGCCTGTGCGGCCTCATCGCCCAGGCGGTTCTGAGCGATGTCGAGGGCCGTGAGGTGAACAAGATGAATCGAGGCCGCCAGTTCCCGCGCCCCCTCATCGCCAATCTGGTTCTTCCACAGGTTGAGGGCGGTGAGGCGGGAAAACGCCGACGACCGGGCGATGGCCTTCGCCCCCTCGTCGCCGATGTTATTGCGCTCCAGATGCAGAACGCGCAAACCGCGAATCCATTTCGATTCGGCCAGAGCGCGAACGCCCGCATCGCTGATCTCGTTTCTTTCCAGGTTCAGTTCGGTCAGGTTGCCAAGCTCCTCGCGGCCGGCAAGGTGAATGAGCCCCGCGTCACCGATATATTTCAGGCGCAAATCGAGGGTCGTCCCGCCCCGCGCAAGATGCTTGTCGACCAGGGTTTCAATGGATTCATCGTTGAAAGGCTTGTTCATTTCGAATTCCTTTTCCTTGCGTGGTTATCCAATACGGCCTTCTGTTGTTTTTCGACCCGGTCAAGGCGGTCGCGCAGCGCCTTGTTTTCCTGGCTGACCTCGTCGAGTTCGGAGCGGAGTTCCCCCATCTCCTTCGGCTTGCGTGCCGACTCAAAAAGGGAGGCCACGGTTTCCTCGGCCTGCCGGCTCAGGCGGCCGTCTGTTTCATTGGCGGCCAGGTGCCGAAGCACGGGCACCGCCGCCAGATCGTCGAGCATCTTGAGGGACTGGATGGCCCCCAGCTTGCCGCGGAACACCGCCGCGGGTGTTCCCCGGGTTTCCCGCGCGAACCGGCGGAAATGCTCCATCGCCTCGCCCCGGCGCGCCTCGAAACGGCGCGCCAGCCTGGCCAGCGCCCGCATCGCCGCTCCCCGGCTGTTTTTCCTCGCACCGTATTCCGCGCCGCGAATCAGAATCTCCCAGGAGTTTTCATCCTCCAGTTCGGCCAGGGCGTTGTAGATGGCCGACTGCGCCATGTGGTTGTGCGACGGCCGCTCCAGCGCCGTCTCCAGAAACGGCCGCGAGGCGGCGTCCTTGATCCGCCCCAGGCTGGCCAGCGCCGCGGCCTCGACCCGGTACGACGCATCGCCCGAAGCCATTTTACGCAGCGCGCGGGCCACCTTGTCATCGTGCAGAAACCCGCCCAGCGCGCGCACGATGCCGTGGCGGATTTTTGGATGGGTGGAAGACAGGTTCTTAAGCAGAATGTCGCGCGCCTGCTCCCCGCCGATTTTCCCCAGCGCCCCGGCGATTCGCCCCGCCACCCCCCACTCGCTTTCCTTCCTTAAAGCCTGGCCGAGCACATCGATATCCTGCGACGACGGCTTTTTCACCAGATGGGCCGCCGCTTCGATGCGGCCGATGGGGTCGCTATCGCGTTTCAATTGCCTGTGCAGCATGGGCCTCGGCACCTCGAGCGTCACCTTCTTCGCCGGGCATTCATAGTCCGGGTCCAGCCGGAAGAACGACGGTTTCGATTTCAGCTTGAAGCAGAATTTTTCTTCCTTCTCGCGGATGTCGACGTGGAAGCGCTCCTCCCCTCGGGCAAAGTAGAATGCCAGCGTGAAGCGCAGGTGGAACAACAGCTCCTCCTTTTCACTCTCGCCTTTCTGCGTTTGCTTGACGGACACCGTCGCCATGCGCGTGGCCTCGTCCCAGGAAAAACCCAACTGAAGTTCAGGGTAGCCGCCGCGGTGAATCCACTCTTCCATCCACCGGTCGAAATTGCGCCCGGTGACCTCCTCCAGGGAGCGCACCCAGTCGACGGTTTCCACCAGGCCGTACTGGTGCCGGTGCAGATAAACCTTGAGCGCCTGGCGGAAATACTCTTCGCCGGCCACGGCGCGCAAATGGTGCAGGCGGACGGCGCCGCCGGGGTAGAGGTGGGCGTCGAACAGGTCGATGGGTTCCTTGTAGACCCGGGTCACGATGGGCCGGCGGTAGCGCGTATCCTCGCTGAAATAGGTTTCGGCGTCCTCCAGAAGCTGATAGCGGAACTCCGCCTCGCCCCTGGATTCACGCGTGTACAGGGCGTCAAAATACGTCGCGAACGATTCGTGCAGCCACGCGTGCGACCAGTGCTTGGCGGTGACCACGTTGCCGAACCAGGTGTGGGCGGCTTCGTGCGCCACCAGGCCGTTGGCGTCGATATCGAGCGCCGCGCGCTCGTCGAGCAGGACGAGGTCGGTCTGCGTGGTCACGGTGAAATTTTCCATGCCGCCGAAAATGAACTCGGGAACCGCGATCTGCGTGTAATGCGGATAAGGATAGGCAAAGCCGGTGTAGTCGGAAAAGAACCGCAGCATTTTGCCGGTGTCCTTGAACGCGCGGAGCCCTTCGGGCTCCCGCCCCTTTTCGACGTACCATTTGATCTCGACGCCGCCCTCCCGCGCCCGGTGCTCGGCAAACTCCCCCGCGACGATGGACAGCAGGTAAGTCGAATAGGGCAGTTCCATCTTGTAATGAAACCGGGACCCGGCGCGGGTGGTTTTGTGGCTCACCCGCTTGCCGTTGGACAGGCCGAACATCCCCGCGGGCAGCCGCAGGACCACTTCGCTCGTCTGCTTGAAGTTCGGCTGATCGAAACAGGGGAAATAATAGCGCGAGTCTTCGTCCTGCCCTTGCGTCCAGACGGTTCGGAAACGGTCGGGATAGTGCTCGTCGGGTTTGGTAAAATAGATCCCGGCGGCCGGCCGCGTCACCGAATGATCGATGCGCACCGCCACCCGCGCGCCCGCCTTGAGGCGCGTTTTCGGAAACAGGACGAGGCGCTCGCCGGTGTTTTCAAAGGCCACGGAATGACCGCCCACAAACACGCGCTGCACATCCAGGTTCACCGCGTCGAGGCTTATTTCCCGCACCTCCGCCCCCAGGACCCGGAGCTGGTAGGTGGTGGAGCCGTAAACGCGCTCCTCCTCCCAATCGAACGCGAGGTCGAGCTTCAGGTGAACCGGCTGCACGGGGGTGTCCGGCGCGTAATGCGGCCTCGCCCCCTTGTGGGCGAAGGCCCTGCGGTCGAGAACCGCCCAATGGTCGGATTCGAGGCCGCTCGAATGGCATTTGCAATAACGGGTGGATTTCATAGAGAATAGAGGCTTCCCTCGTGTTGAACTGACGCCAGGCGGGAAAGCAGGGAATCATTGTATAAGCCCCGGACGGGTTGTCAACCGGCAAAACGGGGAGAGGAAAACCCATGCAGGAAAAAACACAGTCGCCCTACAGCCCCGAGGTCCTGTCCCGCATCGCCTCGCTCAAGATCCGCGCCCTCAACCTGGTGGAGGGCCTGCTGTCCGGCCAGCACCGCAGCCGCCACAAGGGCTCCAGCGTCGAGTTCGCCGAATACAAGGATTACACGCCCGGCGACGAGATCCGCCACATCGACTGGAAGGTGGTGGGCAAAACCGATAAATACCACGTCAAGCAGTTCGAGCAGTCGACCAACCTGAAGGCCACCATCCTGCTCGATGCCAGCGGCTCGATGGGCTATGTGTCGCCCGAGCCTGGCGGCCGGCCATCGAAAATGGATTACGCGAGAACGCTGGCCGCCTCCCTGTCCTGCCTGCTGCTCAAGCAGTTCGACGCCGTGGGCCTCACCGTGTTCAACGACCGGGTGGTGAACCACATTCCCCCCCGGTCCAAGGCGTCGCACCTCCAGCACATCCTGCACGGTCTCGCCGCCATCGAACCTGCGGGCGTCACCCGCCTGGGCGATGTCATCGGCGGCCTGGTCGAACGCCTGCCCAGCCGCGGCCTGCTGATCCTGGTTTCCGACCTGTTCTCCGCGCACGACGAGGACCTGGAAAAACATCTCAAGCTGCTTTGCTCGCGCGGCCTGGAAGTGATTCTGTTTCACCTCCTCGATCCCGATGAAATCACCCTCCCCTTCGACGGCGACATTCTGTTCGAGTCCCTGGAAGACGACCCCCCGGTGGGTGTGGACCCGGAGGACATCCGCGAGGAATATCAAAAACTCCTGATGCGGCAGATCGAAACCTGGAAGCGGGACATGCCGGGCCTGGGTGTCGACTACGTGTTCCTTGAAACCACCACCCCGCTGGAGCAGGGGCTCTCGTATTACCTGCTCAAGAGAAACAGCCTGATCAAATGACGCGGACCCTCTCATGAGCCTCAACTTTCTATCGCCGGTCTATCTTTTCGGGCTGCTCGGCCTCGCCGTTCCGGTGCTGATCCACCTCCTCACCCGGCGGCAGCAAAAGAAGATCCGGTTTTCCGCCGTGCACCTCCTGCTGCAATCGCAGAAGCGCTCGGTCCGGCGCTCGGCCCCCAACCGGCTGCTTCTGCTCCTGGTGCGCTGCCTGGCCGTCGCCCTGCTCAGCCTGGCGCTGGCGAGCCCGATTTTTTCCCTGAGCGGCGACGACGACCTCCTCGGAGCCGGGCCACGGGCGGTGGCGTTCGTCCTGGACGATTCCTACAGCATGTCCTGGCAGGCGGGAGAGGGCACGGTGTTTCAGCGTGCCGTGGAGACGCTCCTTGGCGAAGTGGCCGCCCTGCCCGGCGGCAGCGCCTACAGCATCGTCCTGGCTTCATCGCCGGCAAGAGTGCTTCTCGACTGGACGGGAGACAAGGCGCAGGCGGAGAAGCTGCTGAAATCGGCGGGCGCCAGCCACCGCGCCACCCGAATCGACGAAGCCCTCGCAAAAGCCGTGGGCCTCCTCGAAGCCGCGCCGCTCAAAAAGCGCCGCCTCCACCTTCTGAGCGACATGGATCAGAACGGCTGGACGGGAGAACAGTTCCCCGAAGCCATGGATCGCATTCCCGCGCGGGTGAAGCTCATCGACTTTTCCGGCTTGCGGACGGGCGGGAACCGGGCGGCCGTGTCCGCGGTGGAGGTGAGCCAGGAGTTTCTCACCCACAGCCGCGTGGTGCGGGTGAAAGCCCGGGTGGTCAACCTGGCGGACAACGAGCCGATCTCCCGCCTGCCCATCCAGCTTTGGACGGGGAAAAAGAAGCAGGCCGAAGGTTTCATCGACCTGGCGCCGGGCGGCGAGGCGGAAAAAACATTTTCGTTTCCCCTGGAGGGCAGCGAACCCATCGATGGGCGAGTCACCCTTCAAGCCGACAGCCTGACGGCCGACAACGCCCGTTTTTTCACTTTTCAGCCGGATCAGAACATCCGCGTTCTCGTGGTCGATGGCGACCCGAAAACCGTGGCGCACCAGAGCGAAACGTTTTACCTTGAAACCGCCCTGAACCCTTTCTCCGTCTCGCTGTCGAATATCGACCCCACCGTCTCCACCCTTTCCGAGCTGGCGGACCGCAACCTGTTCGATTATTCCGTGATCCTCCTCTGCAATGTTCGCGAATTTCCGGTGGGCTACGAGCTGGAGCTGGAAAAATTCGTCATGCAGGGGGGCGCTCTGTTCATCAGCCTGGGCGACCAGGTCGCCCCGAAATACTATAACGAACGGCTGGGCAACCTGCTGCCGGTGACCCTCGACGCGCTGCAACAAACCGGCGGCGGCGACGAACCGTTCCACCTGAACCTTGCCGGCAACGCGCACCCGGTGCTCGCCATCTTCACGAAAAAGGAAATCGGGGAAATGGAGGACATCCGCTTCCACTCCCTGTACACGGTTTCACCTCGGGAGGGCGCGGCCATGGAAACCGCCATGCGCTTCAAGAACGGTTTCCCCGCCGTCATCGAATCGTCCCTCGGCCGGGGAAAAGTCATCCTCTACCCGACAAGCATCGACCGCGACTGGAACGGCTTCCCCATCCAGCCCACCTTTTTGCCCTGGGTCCAGCGCTGGATCAAGTATTCGGCCCGCAGCCTGGAAAGCCTGCTCAGGCAGGATCTCCTGGTCGGCGCGCCTTTCCAATGGAGTGAAGATAGCTCCTGGGTGCAAACCCCCGGCGGCCGCCTGCATCCATTGAGCCCGGAAAATGACGGGTTCACTTTTCAGGAAACCCATGCCCCCGGCGTTTACCGCCTGTATCGCGTGACGGAGGAAAAGGAAGCCCAGGCGCTCGCGGCGCAGGCCGCCAAGCGGCCCGTTCTGCAACTGCCCGCGGCCGCCCGGCCCCGTGGCGCGTTCACCGTCAATGTCGATCTCAGGGAATCCGCACCGGGGAAAATAGATCCTGAAGACCTGAAGGAGCGCTTTCCGGGATTTTCCTTCGAGTGGACCTCGCCGGAAGACAGCGAACGCGGGGCGCAGGCTCAGGGCTTCCCGCTGGCTACGCCGCTCTTGCTCCTGATGGCGGGTTTTCTGCTGTTCGAAGGCTGGATGGTGCGGCGGGAATAACCCCTCCTCTTTAAGGGCGGGAGTTTTCAAAGGTCACTCTCCTTCCCAGGGAGGGGGCGGGGCGGCGCGATTCACCCTGCGGGGGTATCCCCCATCTGCTATAATACCGGCAAGCAATTTCATCCTGAAAAAACGTGCCCTATGAACAACCTGCGCACCGTCCTTCTTTTATTTTGCCTCTTTTTCCTGGCCGTGCCGGGCCATTCGCACGCCACGGCCGGGACGATGGCTGACCTTTCGGCGAAAGATCGGCTGGAGGCCGTGGTCACCGCTCCCGAAACCGCCATCGACCTGGCTGAAACTCTTCTGCTCATCTCCAGGCAATGGGATCCATCGCTCGACCTGGAACCGCTCCGGGAAAAAATCGACCGCCTCACCGGCCGCGTCCGGCAGCAACTTGAACCCGGGGCCGGCGCGGAGGAAACCGCCCGAACCCTGGCCCGGGTGATTCACCGGGAGGAAGGCTACCGCTACACCGATGAGGTCGATGCCGAGGGCATTCCCCGCGAAACCTCGGAACTTTTTCTTCACGGTCTGCTCACCCGGCAGCGGGGCTACTGCATGAACCTGTCGCTGCTTTATCTCATTGTCGGCGAGCGTCTGGGTCTGCCGCTTTTCGGCGTGGCGTTGCCGAACCATTTCTTCGTGCGTTACGAATCGCCGGGCGGAAAAATCAATATCGAAGCCACCGAGGGCGGCGCCGCCCACCCCGACGGATTCTACCGCCAGCGCTTCGATGTCCCCCCGGCGGATAGCTTTTTCATGCGCAATCTGAGCAAAAGGGAAACCCTGGGGGCCTACTTTTCCAACGTGGGCATGGCCCACTACAAGAACCGCCAGCCCGACGACGCTATTTTCTATCTTGATCTCGCGACCCGCATCAACAGCGAATCTCTCGAAGCGCACAACAACCTCGGCAACATCTATTCCGAACAACAGCGTCCAGACGCGGCCATCCGCCACTATCGGACGGCGCTGAAAGCCTGGCCCAGCCATGTGCCGACGCTTTACAACCTCGGCCTGGCTTATCGCCAGGCGAACAAGCCGGAACAGGCGGCCGACGCGTGGCTGCAAATCATCACCCTCGACCGCAGCTTCATCCCGGCCCACCAATCGCTGGTCAACCTGTTCATGGAAAACAGGCGTCCCTACGGCGCCCTGTTGCACCTCAAGCATCTCACCCGGCTCGACCCGGGGAACCTTGAGGTGGAGATGGGTACCGCCACCGTCTACCTCGGGCTCGGCCATGCCGGCCTCGCCGGGGAAATTCTCGACCGGCTCCGCCAGCGCCATCCGGACCACCCGCGCATCACCGAGGCGCTGGCCGAAGCCCGCTATCGCGAAGGGCGCTACGACGAAGCCATCCACCTCTACCGCGACCTGCTCGAAGCAGAGCCCGGCAACCTGAAAGCCTATGTCCAACTGGGATGGACGTATTACCGCAACGGCATGGTGCGGGAGGCCATCGCCTGGACCCGGCGCGGCCTGAACGTCGCCGGAGGGTCGCCAAACGGGCCGCCCCTCGCCGAAATGAACCTCGGCCTCTACCATGTGCTGACGGAAACATGGGACTTGGCGAAGAGCTGGTATCAAAAAGCCCTGTCGCACTCCTCGCCCGGCATCGCCGCAGGCCTGATCGCCGACCTCGACGAAGCCCTCGCCGACTCTCCGGAACGCGCGGAGCTGGAATTTTTCAAAGGCTGGATTTACGGCCGCACGGGGCAAGAGAGCCAGGCCGCGGAGCACCTCGAACGCTATCTTCAACAGAGGCCCGGGGGCGAACTGGCCGACGAAGCCCGCCGCCTGATGGACTCCTCCCCCCGGAACGAGAGCCCCCCCGGCGCGCCCGGTGGCGTCACCGCCATTTCATCTCCCGAGGTTGAAGGCATGATCACGGTGCCTGCGGGTTATTTCTTCATGGGGGCCAACGGGCGCGGGGCCGATGAAATTCCCGAGCACCGGGTTTATCTCGATGAATACCTGATCGACCGCTACGAAGTTTCGGCGGCCGACTACGCCGCCTTCCTGAACGCGGTGAACAACGTGAAGGGCTACTACCTCGACAACAAGTACGGCCCCCTCTTCTACGACGGGCGTTTTCACCCCCGCCCCGGCCTCGAAGCGCACCCGGTCAACAACGTCAACTGGTACGGCGCGTTCGCCTACTGCCAGTGGAAGGGCAAGCGCCTGCCCACCGAGGCCGAGTGGGAAAAGGCGGCGCGCGGCACCGACCGCAGGCTCTACCCCTGGGGCGACGAGCGGCCAACGCCCCAGCAGGCGCGCTTCAACCAGACCTGGACCGAAGAGCTTGCGCACGGCGTCATGCTTCCCGTCGATTCCTTGCCCCAGGGGCGCAGCCCCTACGGAGCCCACCACATGGCGGGCAATGTCAAAGAATGGGTGGACGACTGGTACGATCGCGAGTATTATGGGGACCCATCCAATCACACCAACCCGGCGGGGCCCATCGGCGGAGAGTTCAAGGGGGTGCGCGGCGGCTCGTGGAGAGATTTGGCTGGCTACATTTACACATCGTTCCGGAACAACAGCTACCCCGAAAGCCGGTTGGACGATTACGGTTTTCGTTGCGCTAAAGACACGGCACCCAAGGCGAGCCCGCAAAAAGGCGCGGACCGGGAGACCCGGGCGGGCGTGGTGATTCCGGTGGAAGGAAACTGATCAGTCTATGATAGGCGCTATAGAACTCTTGATGATCGCGATCATCTTCGGCATCATTTATGGCCGCGATGCCATCGACAAAACCTTCAAGAAACGCCCCGATGAAGGGGTGGTCGAAAGCTTCGCCGACGACATCAAGGAATACTACCACGAGGACCCCAAGCGCCTGGTCAAGCTGATCGTCTTCTTTGTTTCAATTGTCGCCTTCCTGGGCGTTCTGACTTACTGGGTGTTCACCCGCTACAACGTGGGCAGGATTCTCGGCCTCGATCAATAGTTGAACCCGTTGTCGCGCACGTGGGTGTAGGGCTCGCCGCCGGCGAGCATCTTTCCTCCGACAACTTCCCCGACATAGACCACATGGTCGCCCCCGACCACCGAGCCCTTCAGCTCGCACTCCAGGCACGAAATAGCGTCATTTAATACCGGGATGTCGTGAAAGCCCCGGCCCACGTTCAGCCCCTCGAAAACCGAATCGCTCGGAGGCCTGAAAAAATGTTTGAGAAGAGCCTTCGATTCCTTGCCCAGCACATGCACGATGAACCGGTCGGACGCTTCGATGAGGAGACGAAGGGGCCTTGTTTTCGCTATCGCCAGCGACACCGCCGGCGGCTCGAAAGAGCACTGGTTGACCCAGCTTGCGAGCAGAGCGTCTTCGTTGTCCTCGAACTTGGCGGTGACGACGAAAAGACCGCTTGCCACACGGCCCAGGGCCTTGCCAACTTCCTTTTTATTTTTCAATGTATGTCTCCTTTATGATGAAAAGATTTTAAGGCGGGAGGGTCCGCTTCACCCGCACCGAAACGCATGAAAAACCTTTAATTCAGGCCGGGGACAAGAAACCGTCCGGGAATCGCCTCGCCGCACTCCGGGCAGCCGCCGCCCTCGAGCCGGTTGCAAAGAACGCGAAAACCGCTGCGTTCTATCAACGTTTTCCCGCATTTGGGACAACACGTGTCCTCGGCCCCCGGCATCTGCCCCGGCCGGTTTCCGGAATAAACGAAATGGAGCCCCGCCCTCTTCCCCGCCTCGCGGGCCTTGAGCAGAGTTTCGACCGGGGTGGCGGCGCGGTCGCTCATCTTGTAGCTGGGATAAAAACCGGTGACGTGCCAGGGAATGTCCCGCGACACCGAGGCGATGAAGTGGGCCATGTCGTCGATCTCCTGATCCGAGTCGTTGAACCCCGGCACCACCAGCGTCACCACTTCCAGCCACAACCCCAACGCGTGCACACGGCGAATGGTGTCGAGCACCGCATCGAGCTGCCCCCCCAGGCGTTGATAGTTTTTGGCCTGGAAACTCTTGAGGTCGATGTTGATCATGTCCAGCCAGGGGCGGAGGTAGGCGATCACCTGTTCCGTCGCATGGCCGTTGGAGACATAAGCGGTCAACAGGCCATGCCGCTTCGCTTCCCTGAAAACCGCCACCGCCCACTCGCTGGTGATGAGCGGCTCGTTATACGTAGACACCACCGTGCGGGAGCCCGCACGAAGGGCCCGCCGGCAGATCTCCTCGGGCGTGGCGGGCATCGTCTGAACGGTCGAGGCCTTATCCCTCAGGGTCTGCGAGGTGAACCAGTTCTGGCAGTAGCCGCAGCGAAAATCGCAGCCAAGCATGCCGAAGCTCATGGCCGCACTGCCGGGCAGCACATGGAAAAACGGTTTTTTCTCGATGGGGTCGTCGTGAACGCCGGCGGTGTAATTGAAGGGAACCCGGAGGGTTCCGCCTTCGTTGAAGCGCACCTTGCAAACGCCGCGCTGCCCGGGGCTGAGCCGGCAAAGGTGGGCGCAGGCGGTGCACTGAAGCTCGCCGCCGGGGAGCCTTTCCACCAGCGCCCCCTCGCGGGTGGCCTGGTCCAATGCCTGTTCCAGTGTTTCAGAGTTCATGGTTCGCCGTCTGTTTTACGCCCCCGGCTTCAGGGCGGTCGGGTCGCCCCGGTTCACTCGGTGCTGACACCCTCGGTTTTTTTATCGAGAGCGCCGATAAGGGTATGCCAGGCCAGGCTCGCGCATTTGGTGCGGGAAGGGTATTCGCGAATGCCGACAAAAAGCTTCAGCTTGCCCAGGTGGTTGGTCTCCTTTGCGGGGTCGAACTCGCCCAGAATCATGCGATGAAACTCGCTGAAAACCACGCGCGCCTCCTCAAGCGTTTTGCCCTTGAGAAAATCGGTCATGAGCGAAGTGCTGGCCTTGGAAATGGCGCAGCCCGAGCCGGTGAAGCTCACGCCCCGGATGGT
Organism: Nitrospirota bacterium; assembly: GCA_003246675.1. Taxonomy (GTDB): domain Bacteria; phylum Nitrospinota; class Nitrospinia; order Nitrospinales; family VA-1; genus SZUA-259. The sequence continues at coordinate 24,955 of QJZQ01000173.1, forward strand.
CTGGCTGGCCCCGTCCACATCCACGTAAACCGTGATGTCGTCGCCGCAGAGCGGGTTGACCCCGTGGCACTGGTGCGTGGCGTGATCCATCTCGTGAAAGTTGCGCGGCTTGCGATTGTGATCGAGGATCACCTGCTGGTAGAGTTCGTTATCGTAGGACATGGGCTTCAGGAAAAGAGTTTGATCACTTTGCGGATGCTCTCGGCGAGGGCGTCCAGCTCTTCGGGTTTATTGTAAAAGGCCATCGAGGCGCGGCTGGTTGCGGGCACGCCGAAACGGGCCATCGTCGGCTGGGCGCAGTGGTGGCCGCCGCGCACCGCGATGCCATCCTGATCGAGCAGCGTGACCACATCATGCGGGTGCGCCGCATCCAACGCAAAGGAGATGAGCGCCGCCTTGTCGTGCGCCGTGCCGATGATGCGCAATCCGTCGATCTCGCTGAGCAGGCGCGTGCCGTAGTCCAGCAGGCTTTTCTCGTAACGGGCGATATTATCCATGCCAATATCGTTCAGGTAATCGATGGCCTCGCCAAGCCCGATCACCTGCGTGATGGCGGGGGTGCCCGCCTCGAACCGGGCCGGAGGCGGGGCGTAGGTGGTTTTTTCCAGCGTCACCGTCATGATCATGTCGCCGCCGGTCACATAGGGGGGCATTTCCTGCCACAGTTCCATCTTCCCGAACACGCCGCCGATGCCGCTCGGCGCGTACATCTTGTGGCCGGAGAAGGTATAAAAATCGCAGCCGATCTCCCTCACGTCGATTTTCATGTGCGGCGTGCTTTGCGCGCCATCGATGAGCACCCGGGCGCCCGCGGCGTGGGCCTTTTCGGTGATCTCACGGATGGGGTTGACGGTGCCGAGGGCGTTGGAAACATGGTTGACCGCCACCAGCCGGGTTTTATCGGACAAAAGTTTTTCGTATTCCTCGAGGATCAGTTCGCCCGCGTCGTTGACGGGGATGACCTTGAGACGCGCGCCGCGCTCCTCGCATAAGACCTGCCAGGGAACGGTGTTGGCGTGATGCTCGATATTGGAGATGATGATCTCGTCGCCGGCGTTCACGAACCGGCGCCCGAAACTGTAGGCGACGAGGTTGATGGCCTGCGTCGTCCCGCTGGTGAAGACGATCTCCTTCTTGTCGCCCGCGCCCAGCAAATCGGCGACTTTCTGCCGCGCCTCTTCGAACAGTTGGGTCGCATGCTCGCACAGGCGGTATGCGCCGCGCCGCACGGTGCCGTATTCCTCCGCGTCGAAACGCCGCACACGCTCGATAACGCGATGGGGCTTCTGCGTGGTGGCGGCGTTATCGAGGTACACCAGGGGTTTGCCGCGCACGGTTTGCGAAAGGATGGGGAAATCCTGCCGGATCTTATCCACGTCGAACGCGGCTTTATCTGCCATCAGGGTCTCTGGCATGTCAAGCCTCCAGTTTTTTGAGTAGGGATTTTTTGAGCTCGGCCGCCACCGCGGGAAACCGGACGGTGTCGATCACGCTTGCAGCGAAACTCTTGGTGAGGAGTTCCTTGGCGGTTTTTTCACTGAGCCCGCGGGTCTTGAGATAAAACATCTGATCGGGGCTGACCTGGCCGACGGTGGCGCCGTGGGTGCACTTGACGTCATCGGCGAAAATCATCAGGTTGGGCTTGTTGTCGGCGTGCGCGTCGTCGGAAAGCATCAGGTTGTTGATGAGCTGGTCCGAGTAGGTGAGCTGGGCGCCGGTGCACACGATGACGGTGCCGTCGACGCTGACGCGGCTCTTTCCATCGACGATATTCTTGAAAAGCTGATGGCTGGTGCAGTGCGGCGCCTCGTGGTGAATGCGCACGAACTGGTGCACCTGTTCCTGGCCGCCCAGAACGCTCACCGCGTTCAGCGAAAGCTCGGCGCCGGGGGCCTTGAGCCGCGCGTCGTAATGATGGCGCACCAGCCGGCTGCCGTAGGACGCGCCGACGGTGAAGAAGCGGCTGTCGCCTGCGAGGGTGACCCGCGTTTTGCAAAAATGCCAGGCCTCGAAGGGGTCGCGCTGAACCTGCGCGGCGCTGACCTGCCCGCCCTCTTGCACGAGAATGTCCATGACGGCGTTGACGAAATAGTTCGGCCGCTCGCCGCAAAAACTGGTGATCAGTTTGAGTTCGGCCAGGGGCTGGACCTGGATGAGGACCCGCGGCTGGTTGAGCACCGGCCCGCCGGTGGAACCGGTGGACACGCACAGAACCTGCAGGGGCGCTTCGGGCGCGGCCTTTTCCTTGAGCGTGATGGCGACGCCATCGGCCATGAACGCGGCGTTCAGCGCGGCGAACACATCGTTTTCTTCGTCGATGGCGTCCTTGAAATAGTTTTGCAGGCCGGAGTCCGAAAGGGCCTCGGCAAAAGGAACAACGCCGATAGAACCGGCCAGCGCCGAGGTGTCGGACAAGTCGGCCCGGTAATGGCCATCGACCAGCACCAGAACGCTGTTCTCGCAGCCGGGAACCACCTGCGCGCGCAAAAACTCCTGCTCTGGGGTGGCGCCCTCGCCGCTCAGCTCGAAGGCCTGGCCGACGAGGTCCTGCGTGCCGACGAAGGTGTACATCTCGTGCTTGCGATGCGGAAAACCAAGCACGGAAAAACGCTCAAGCGCCGCCTCGGCAAGCCCGCGCACCGCGCCAGGCGGCGGGGTGTCCTGCAAAAATTTCTTATGGAGTTCGAGGAATGGCGTCTCCGCCTGCCCGGGGGCTTCCTTGACAGTACCAGACATGAAGCCCTCCTCAAGCGTTGGTGGTGGTGAGCCAGTCGTACCCCATGGCTTCGAGTTCGAGCGCCAGGCCTTTTTCGCCCGACTTGATTATTTTCCCCCGGCTGAGCACGTGGACGAAATCCGGCTGAATGTACTCCAGCAGCCTCTGGTAATGGGTGATGAGGATCAGGGCATTGCCCGGACCGCGCAATTTGTTGACGCCGCCCGCCACAATCCGCAGAGCGTCGATATCGAGGCCCGAATCGGTTTCGTCGAGCACCGCGATTTTCGGTTCGAGGATCGCCATCTGCAGAATTTCGTTTTTCTTTTTCTCGCCGCCGGAGAAACCGTCGTTCAGGCTGCGGTTCTTGTATTTTGCTTCCATGCCAAGCCCGGCCATTTTTTCATCGAGGATCTCGTCGAAGTCCAGCGGGTCCAGCTCCTCCTCGCCCGCGTGCACTCGGCGGGCGTTGTAGGCCATGCGCAGAAACTCCGCGTTGTTGACGCCGGGAATTTCGACGGGGTATTGAAAGCCGAGAAACACACCCTCCAGCGCCCGCTTTTCGGTGTCCATCTCCAGCAGGTTGCGGCCCTGGTAGAGCACCTCGCCGGCGGTGGCCTGGTAAGACGGGTGACCCGCCAGCACTTTCGCCAGCGTGCTTTTTCCCGAACCGTTGGGCCCCATGATGGCGTGCACCTCGCCCGCGTTCACCGAAAGCGAGATGCCCTTCAATATTTCCGCGCCGTCAAAACCGGCATGCAAATCTTTTATTTCAAGCATAGAGTGTTCAACCTCAAACTTTATCAGGGTTAGGGCAGGCCTGCGCCCGCCAGGGTTCTTCAGCCGACGCTGTTTTCCAGCTTGAGCGTCAGCAGCTTTTGCGCTTCCACGGCAAACTCCATGGGCAACTGCCTGAAGACTTCCTTGCAGAATCCGTTGATCACCGCCGTGATGGCGTTCTCCCGCGAAATCCCGCGCGATTCGAAATAGAAGAGCTGCTCCTCGCTGATCTTCGATGTCGAGGCCTCGTGCTCAAGCTGCACGGTGCTGTTGGCGGATTCGATGTAGGGGAAGGTGTGCGCGCTGCACTTGTCGCCCACCAGCATGCTGTCGCACTGGCTGTAGTTGCGGGCGTTCTTGGCGTTTTTGGCCACCTTCACCTGGCCCCGGTAGCTGTTGCTCGAGCGGTCCGCCGAGATGCCCTTGGAAATAATGCTTGAGCGCGTGTTGTTGCCGAGGTGGATCATCTTGGTGCCGGTGTCGGCCTGCATGATGCCGTTGGTCAGGGCGACCGAATAGAACTCGCCCACCGAATCGTCGCCCTGCAGGATGCAGCTCGGGTACTTCCAGGTGATCGCCGAACCGGTTTCCACCTGCGTCCAGGAAATCTTGGACTTTTTGCCCTGGCACTTGCCGCGCTTGGTGACAAAATTGAAGATGCCGCCCTTGCCCGTTTCCGGGTCGCCGGAATACCAGTTCTGCACCGTGCTGTACTTGATATCGGCATTGTCGAGGGCGATGAGTTCGACCACCGCCGCGTGCAGCTGGTTCGTGTCGAACTGCGGTGCGGTGCAGCCTTCGAGGTAGGAGACGCTGCTGTCCTCGGCGCAGATGATGAGCGTCCGCTCGAACTGCCCCGTCTCCTCGGTGTTGATGCGGAAGTACGTCGAAAGCTCCATCGGGCAAACCGTTCCCGGCGGGATGTAGACGAACGATCCGTCGGTGAACACCGCGCTGTTGAGAGCGGCAAAATAATTATCGCCCACGGGAACCACGGTGCCCAGGTACTGCTCGACCAGCTCGGGATACTCCTGAAGCGCCTCGGAAATCGGGCAGAAGATGACACCCACTTCCATCAGCTTCTTCTTATGCGTGGTGGCCACGCTCACGCTGTCGAACACCGCGTCCACCGCCACGTTGGCGAGGCGCTTCTGCTCGTCGAGAGGAATGCCCAGCTTCTCGAAGGTTTTCAGCACCTCCGGGTCCACCTCGTCGAGGCTTTCGAGCTTTTTCTTCGGCTTGGGCGCCGAAAAATAGGAGATGTTCTGGTAGTCAATGGCATTGTAATGCACATTGGCCCAGGCCGGCTCCTTCATGGTCAACCATTTCTTATACGCCTTGAGCCGAAAATCGAGCATGAACTCGGGCTCGTTCTTCTTTTTGGAAATGGCGCGAATGACGTCTTCATTCAGGCCCTTGGCAAAGGTCTCCGCTTCCACCTTGGTGGTGAACCCGTATTTATAGGACTTGTCGTCCAGGACGTCGGATACGGTATTTTCGTTTTCAGCCATTGGGGTTGCTCCGTTAAAAATGATCCCCTCACATATTGGGAACCACAATGAGTTCATTGTAGACGTTCTTGCGCAACGCCCGCTCGATGAACGACAACGTCCCGCCCACCGAGGAGCCGCAACTGCCGCACGCACCCTGGTACTGGATCAGGACCCGCTCGCCGTCGGTGACACTGAGGACCTTCACGTTACCGCCGTCGGCCATCAGCGCCGGCCGCACCTGCTCGTCGAGGACGATGTCGAGCAGCACGATCTGGTCGTCCTCCGACAAACTGAGCCAGGCCTGCTCGGTGATGGAAAGCTCGCTATCGTCCCGCTCTTCGGCCGGGGCCGTTTTTTCGATGGAAGCCGCCGCCAGAGCCACCGCCTTGGCCTCCGGGTAACCCTCCCGCATCAATTGGAGCAGCTCGGGCACCGCGTCGAAGGCGGGGCGCTTTTCCTCGGGGACGGCGGTTTCGTCGGCGGAATCCCTCAGTTCCCGCTCCACATCTTCACCGAGGAGCGAGCAGGCCTCCTCCACCGTCAGGCCCTTGACCATGGCGGACAGGGTCTGGCCGATGGCCACAGAAACCTTGCCCCCGTAGGCAAAGAACTTGGCATGGGTGACCCGGTCCTCGCCGGGGTCGACCAGCCAGAACAGCTTGGTGTCCTTATATTTTGCCTCCACCAGAACCCGCGACCTCTCCACCGCGTCGTCCTGGTAATAGGCGCCCCGGTGGGTGGGTTTGGCGTTGGCCTCGTCAAATTTATGGGAATACTTTTCTTCCACGGCAGACATGCCAGACTCCGTTCCCTGAAACAATCAATAATCCGGCAACAACCCGGCCGATCCAGGAAGTGATGGATAAGTTAATTAGTTGCAGACGATTATATTGAATGAGTCGATTGAACTCAATAAGGGATTAGATGCTTCGACCCGCCTAAGGTTCTTTAAAATAAGCAGCTAACTGCTCTTCCCGGGCCCAGGCCCGGGAAAAACCGCGTCACCCGCTTCCCCGCAAACCGGCCAGAAACACGAAGCCTGTTGTTTTGAAAGGGCTTATAACGATAATCGCGGGGTCCGGCCGGGCGCATACCGGTGAACCTGATGACTAGGCAGGGAGATCGGGATCGCTGACGGCTCACTCTAAACTATTCATGTGCACAATCCAACCCAAAAGGCTATAATCGGGGCACACGTAAGGAGGCGCTCCCGGCAGGCCGGTTGTTCTGCCCACCCGGAGCTCTTGCCAACCGTTCCTGGCGGTGTTTGCCGGGGACCTTGAGGGATGAACTCATGGACACCGAACCCCAGAACCAGGGTCCCACGCTGGTGGACGGGATGGGCCGCACCATCGTCAACCTGCGCATTTCCGTCACCGACCGGTGCAACTTCCGCTGCACTTATTGCATGCCCGCGGACAACGTCGAATTCATGGACCGGGTCAACTTGCTGTCGTTCGAGGAAGTCACCCGTATCGCCACCATCGCCTCGAAAATGGGCATCAACCGCCTGCGGCTGACAGGAGGCGAACCGCTCATGCGCAAGGACCTGCCGGTGCTGGTGAACATGCTGTCGAACATCGACGGCATCGACGACGTCGCCATGACCACCAACGCCTTTTTCCTCAAGGAGAGTGCGAGTGCGCTTAAGGACGCGGGCCTGAAAAGGCTGAACGTGAGCCTCGACGCGCTGGACCCGGAAAAATTCCGCGACGTCAACCGCCGGGACTGCCTGGACCAGGTGCTCGCCGGCCTTGCGGAAGCCTCCCGCGTGGGGTTCAAGTCGATCAAGATCAACGCCGTGGCGATGCGCAACTTCTCCGAAACCGAGATCATGTCGCTCATCGAAATGGGGCGCTCCGACGGCTTCGAGATCCGCTTCATCGAGTTCATGCCTCTGGATTCCGACCGCATCTGGGAGCGCGACAAGGTGCTCTTCGGCCACGAAATCGTCGACCTCATTCGCGGGAAATACGAGCTGGTTCCCATCGACAATTCGCTCGACATCGGCCCCGCCAGCGAATACCGTTTCGCCGACGGCAAGGGGAAGATCGGCATCATCACGGCGGTCAGCAACCCGTTCTGCGACCATTGCAACCGCATCCGCATGACCGCCGACGGCAAGCTGCGCACCTGCCTGTTCTCCACCCACGAAACCAACCTGAAGGATATACTGCGGTCGGGAGGCAGCGACGAGGACATTACCCTCGCCATTCGCGAAGCGGTGCGGATCAAGGAACCCGGCCATAAAATCAACCTCGACGATTTCGAGCGCCCGGTGCGCGCCATGCACGCCATCGGCGGCTGAGGCGCCCGTTGCCCCCGCCACGGCAACAAATCCTACCTTGAGTTGCTATAAAAAGTGCAACTATTGATGCAGAGAGCTTGCCCGGCGCATCCCGAAAAAATCGAGATAACCGTTTATTTATAAGCAAGTTAGGCACCCCGCAACGGCAGCCGTCGAATTAAATTCCGCACTCAGCCGACGCAAGCCGACAAAATCAACCGGCGGCAGCGAAAAAAAAATCCTCCGGGGCTCATTTGTACTCTTAACCAGCAAGTGAGTGGCCAGGCATTTTTATTCAGGCTGCCCATCCATGATCTTCCTCCTCGTTATCCGGGAACAGCTTCGGCTGTTCCCGGATTTTTTTTCCCGAACCCGTATTTATGTTAACCTAGGCTGAACTTTTTGCCCGGCTCGGCGGCGGACCCATGTCTCTCGAAGAAAAACACCTCCAACTCAAAAACCATATCAGGGAACTCGGCAGCGTCCTCGTGGCCTTTTCCGGCGGCGTCGACAGCACCCTGGTGCTTGCCGTCGCCCGCGAAGTTTTTGCGGACGGGGTTCTCGCCGTCACCGCGCGCTCCGAAAGCCTGCCCGCGCGCGAGCTCGCCGAGGCGGCGCGGCTGGCACACGAGATCGGCGTCCCGCACGAGATTCTGGACACCCAGGAGATGGCCTCGGCCGATTACACCCGGAACCCGGTGAACCGGTGCTATCACTGCAAATCGGAACTTTACGGCAAGCTGGAACAACTGGCGCGGGAGCGCGGCCTGCGCCATATCATCAACGGCATCAACCGGGACGACCTGGGCGACCACCGCCCCGGCATCCAGGCCGCCCGCGAATACGGCGTGAGGAGCCCCCTCGTCGAGGCCGGCCTGAGCAAGCAGGATGTTCGCGCGCTGTCGCGGGAGATGGGCCTTACGGTATGGGCCAAACCGGCGATGGCCTGCCTGTCCTCGCGGGTGCCCTACGGCGAGCCGATCACTCCCGAAAAACTCGCCGCCATCGAGAGCGCCGAGGATATTTTGCTGGACCTCGGGTTCGGCGACCTGCGTGTGCGCCACCACGGCGAAGTCGCCCGCATCGAACTGCAAAAGGAAGACATTCCGCGTTTTTTCAGCGGCCCCGCGGCGGACGACGCGCGCCGGAAAATTCAGGCCCTGGGTTTCAAATTTATCACGGTGGATATCGAAGGCTTCCGTTCGGGAAGAATGAACGAAGGGATGAGAAGCGAGGGATGAGGAAATATGTTCTGGAAAGTTGATCTAAAACCTGAAATCAAACGGGGGATGAAAGACCCGGAGCGCTTTGCCAAGGGCTTGAGCAATGTCTACACCGGCCTCACCCTCGTCATGTTCGGCGTAATGGTGATGCTGATGCTGTATTTCCAGAAGCCGGAACACGTGCTCCGGCCGACCTGGATCATCCTCTTCGGCTTCGCTGTCGTGGGCCTCGGGGAATGGCAGAAATTCCGCTCCAAATAAACAGACCCCCTCCCGGCACCCCCAAAAAAACCTTACCGTTCAGCCCGCCCGCTTTAACGCTTCTTTTTTTCAGCGCATCCGGCGTTATCGTTTTCGAGGGCCATTTCGCCCAGCCGCTTCGACCGCAGGGTGGAAGCCTCCACCGCGTTCATCAGGGTGGTCCGCAGACCGCCCGCCTCCAGGGTGTGCAGGCCGCAGATCGTCGTCCCCGCCGGTGAGGTTACCATGTCCTTGAGCTCGCCAGGGTGCTTGCCGCTTTCCTGCGCCAGCTTCGCCGCACCCAGCACGGTTTGCAGGGTCAGCGCGTTGGCGACGCTTCTCGACAGCCCCATTTTCACCCCCGCATCCGACAACGCTTCGAGAATCAGGAAAACGTAGGCCGGGCCGCTGCCCGAAAGCCCCGTCACCGCGTCGAGGTGGGCTTCCTCCACATCCACCGTCTTGCCGATGGCCTCGAAAACACGGTGAGCGATCTTCATGTCGGTTTTAGACACCTGCGTCCCCGCGGCGATGGCGGTGATGGCCTGCTGAACGAGGGCGGGCGTGTTGGGCATGGTGCGAACCACGGATTTTCTCCCGCCATCGCTCAAGGTGTCCTCGATGATTTTTATCGGCACCCCGGCGGCAATGGAGATAATAAGCTTTTCCCCGGTCACCCCGTCGCGCACATCCAGGAGGACGTCCTTGATGATCTGCGGTTTCACCGCGAGGATCACGATATCGGATTTGTCCACCAGGTCCCGGTTGCCGGCGGCGGGTTTCACCCGGTACTCGCGGTGCAGCGAATCCAGCCTCTCCGAACGCGGGTCGGAAACAAAAAGGTTTTTCGCCTCGATGAACGCCGCCGAGAGCAACCCCTTGATCATCGCCTCGGCCATGTTGCCGCCGCCGATGAACCCCAGTCTTTTGCCTTTCAGCACAGTGCCTCCCAACGCGCCCCTCGGCGCAGCCTCCCCGCTTCCGCGAAACAAAAGGGGGATGTTTTTCAGCCGGGGCCCGGCCGCTCCCCGAAAATCGCCGTGCCCACCCGGACCAGCGTCGCGCCTTCCTCGATGGCCACTTCAAAGTCGCCCGACATGCCCATGGAAAGCTCCTTGAGAGACCCGCCGCCCACACCGTCGAACTCTTTCGCAAGCTCGCGCAGGCGGCTGAAAATGGGCCGCGAGGCTTCCGGGTCGGGATCATAAGGCGGGATCGTCATAAGACCCTCCACCCGCACCCCCGCAAGCCCGGCCGCCGCCTTCAGCGTCTCTTCAAGATCGTCCGGCCTGACACCGGACTTCGCGGCTTCGCCCGAGACATTGACCTGAATGAGAATGGACGTCGGTTCCCGCCGCTCAAGGCCGAGCGCGCTTATCCTCTCGGCCAGATCCACGCTGTCCACCGAATGGATCAGCTCGAAACGGCCAATGATATATTTTACCTTGTTTTTCTGCAAATGGCCGATGAAATGCCAGTGAAGTCCCTGACCTGCCAGGGCGTCGATTTTTTCCAGCGCTTCCTGGACGCGGTTTTCCCCGAACAGGCGCACCCCCGCGGCCTTCGCCAGAGCGATCTGCTCCACCGGCTGGGTTTTGCTGACCACCACCAGACGCACCTCGTCCGGGTCGCGCCCTGCCCTGCTGGCAGCAGCGGCCATGCGAAGGCGAACGGCTGCCAGGTTATCGGCAATCATTTAGAAAACCCCTCGGGAAATAAAGGAAGGATGAGGGCGTGAGCCTCGCCGAACTCAATAAAGCGCCTGCTCGCCGCTCTCCCCGGTGCGGATGCGGATCGCATCTTCCACCGGCAGGATGAAGATTTTGCCATCCCCCAGGTTGCCCGTGCGCACGGTGGCCAGGAGCATCTCCACGACTTCGCTCACCGCATCGTCGGCGAGAACAAGGGAGATCTCCACGCGAGGCATGAACTCGGGAACGCTCGAACCGGGGGCCGATTTCAACTGGCTCATCGGCTTGCCGATGCCCCGGACCTCGGTGACGGAAAGACCGGGCACACCAAGCTCGAACAGTTTTTCCCTCACCGAATCGAGCTTCTCATGGCGAATATAACAGCGGATCATTTTCATAGCGATAGCGGATCATTTTCATAGCGATTGGAACAATCTAGACCAAAATTCCGGCCTTTGCAATCCAAAAATTTTATAACTGATTGATAATGCTAAGGAAGCCAAAAACTAAAAAATACCGGCACCGTTTTTTCAAATAAAGCTCATAAGGCTTCTCAACCCGTAATGCGAAAAACCCCGCAGCCTTCCTGGCCACGGGGTCTTTTGCCTTTCCCGGGCTCCCACAAGCGGCAGCCCCCCGGTAGACTCAGAAGTTCGTTTCCTTGCCTCTCCGGACCATTTCAGACACCGTACCAAGCAGCTTCTCCTTCTTCACCGGCTTCACCAGGTAGTCCTTGACGCCCTGCTTCATCAGATGGGTAGCCATCTCGGTATCGGGGTATCCCGTCACGACAACCACGGGGATTCCCGGCGCCTCCTTCCGCAGAAAGTCGATGCATTCGATGCCGTTCACCTTGGGCATCCGGATATCGCACAGGATCACCCCGACGTTGACCATATTGTCCTCGCTACGCAGGGTCTTTATCGCATCCTCACCATTCACCGCTTCAAGGATATTATATCCGGCGCCCTCCAGGTGCAGCCGGATCACATCGCGTACGTCTTCTTCATCGTCGATCACCAGAATTTTTCCTTTAGCCATAACATTCCTCCTTCGGGTTTGCGGGGCTTTCCATATTAAAAGCTCACGAACCACAATCATCCGAACGGCTTTCTCTCATCCCATGCCATTCGGTCGATTCATCTGAATTAGGGCAGGCCCATGCTCCGGCTCCCCGTCCGGGCTGGCGCAATCCCTCGAAAATGTACGGGCTTGCCAAAACAGCTTTTTAGGACCATATTACGGCCAATGCTCTGTTAAACCTTTAGCGCAGGATGTTTCCCGGAATTTATGGCTCGCATGCCTGACTGTCAAGGACCCCACCAGAATGAGCGGGGGTTCCGGACAAGATCCAGGCCTGAGTTTTTCCAGCCAACCACCCTTTTCTCGATATGAGTCATAGATGACTGGCCCGAACGAACCAGAAAATATCCCGCCGCCCCCGCGCATGGGGCTAAAAAACAAACTCATCCGCACCATGATCGTGGTGGGCACTCTTCCCCTCCTTCTGGCCATGGTGATATCCTACGTGCAGGGAAACAAATCGGTGCAGGAGGTGATCGGCGCCAGCTTCAAGGCGCTGGCATTCGAAACAGCGACAAAAACCGACTTCATCCTGAAGGAGGAAATCTCAAAAAATATTCACAGAGCAAGCCACCCCACCCTCATTCTCACCGCCCGCAGTCAGAACCAGATCGTGGGAAATATCGCGGCCCCGGAAATTAAGGACTATTTTGCGGAAAAAATCGCAGCGTGGAAGCAAGGCGATGAGGCCATCCACCCGATCCTCAACAACGCCGGCAGCCGGGTTCTGAAAAGTTTATTAAGGGACAACAGCATCTCCTCGCGGGCCACACGCGCCATGTACATCACCGATACGCGGGGCGCCCTCGTTTCCAGCATCAACTTTTATCCCGATTTCCTGAACGCCGACGACCCCGCTCACAAAAGGGTGATGGCCGAGGGAGAAAGTTTCGTTTATCTGAGCGATATCTACAAAGACGCCGAGCAGGGTGAATACGTGTTTCACCTTGCCGTTCCCATCAAGAATTTCGAAAAAAACATCTTCGGCATATTCCACCGCATTTACTCGGCGAAAGATTTTTTTTCTCCGTCCATCGAGCCGATCATTTTCGGAGAAACCGGTCACGTGATGATGATCAACTCCGACGGTGTGGTGATCGACTGCCCTATCCTGCCTACGGGAACCCATCTGGATGACGCCGAACTGGTGCGCAGCGTCACCGGGCCGGAGGCCCATTGGGCGCAAACTCATGGCGATGGCCACGGCAGCAGCGATGTTTCCATCATCGGCTTCGCGCCTCTTCTGGAAACCAACGCGTATATCAACCCCTCCAGCGGAAAAAAATGGTTCACCTTCGCCTGGCAGTCGTCCCATGAGCTATTCGCGCCCACCCGCAAACTCTTCCAGTGGATTTCCGCGGCGGCGCTCATCTCCATCCTGCTCATCGTATTCATGGGGTCCCTGGCGTCGAACCGGATCGTCCAACCCATCCGCCATTTGCAGGACACCACGGCGCGCATCGGCCGGGGCGAGCAAGTCGAACCTCTCAACATCCGCACGGGCGACGAGATCGAATCCCTGGCCAACGAGGTCAACACCATGAACCGGCTGCTCGCGGAAGCCTTCTCCGGCCTGGAAGCCGAGGTGCAAAAAAAGACCACGGCCCTCCGCTACCTTCAGGAGTACACGGAGAGCATCCTGATGAGCGTGCCGGACGTGCTTTTAATATTCAACGAGAGCCTGAAACTCGAGTACGTCAACCAGGCCTTCGAAAAAATTGGCGGCGTGACAGGAAAGGATGTAACCGGCAAGTCGCTTGAAGATTTGCCCGCTGAATTTCAGGAGCAATGGAAGTTTCTGGGCGAGGAGCTGCGAAGGTTTTCCCAGGGCATCGTGTCCCTCGCCTCGCCCTCGCCGGCGTCGGCCAACGAACCGCGCGACCCGCTGGCGCCGAAGGTACCCGGTGCGAGCGGCGAAAAACGCAACGTCATCACCTTGGGGAACCGTGTGTTCGTCTATCAGTTTTTCAAAGTGGATGTCAAAACCGACGGCAAGCGCCCCATCGGGTTGCTCATGCGTGATATCTCCGAGGAAAAGGCCCTGCAGGATCAACTGGCCATGGCCGAGAAACTCTCGGGCCTCGGCACGCTGGCGGCGGGCATCGCCCACGAAATGAACAACCCGCTGTATTCGATCATGGGGTACACCGAGGCCATTCTCGATGAAAAAGACTCGGGGAAAATCCAGACCTTCGCGGGAAAAATTCTCTCCCGCGCCCGGCACATGGCCTCGGTGATCCTCAACATGTCGGGCTACGCCCGCTCCAAGACCACCGACGAAACGCAGGACGTGAACCTGAACGAGCGCCTCGACGCCGCCATCGAGATGGCGCTCATGGCCTCCTATTCGGACAACGTTGATCTGGTCAAGAACTACTCACCGCTGCCTCTCATCAAGGCCAAGCCGGAGGAGATCCAGCAGATATTCCTCAATATCATCCGCAACGGCGTGCAGGCGATGGAAGGAAAAGGCCAACTCACCATTGCCTCTTCCCGGGTCGATGGCAACATCGTAACCCGGATCAGCGATACGGGGCCGGGAATTCCCAAGGAATACCTCTCCAAGGTTTTCGACCCGTTTTTCACCACCAAGGAGCAGGGCAAGGGAACGGGCCTGGGGCTCAACATCGTTCACCGGCTGGTAGAAAAGTACGGCGGCCAGATCGAGGTCACCTCGCAATTGAACGTGGGCACCACGTTCACCATTACCTTTCCGGTTTCGCCACCCGAGGAGCCCCATTAGACGAAAGGAGCAGCAGGCTCATGGAAGAATTCGACCTGTTCAAAAGCGACAAGCTGTCCCGGGCGGTGGAATCCCTCGCCGAAGCGGTTCTCATCACCGACCCCGGAGGAGTGATCACCTACGTGAATCCGGCGTTCGAGGAGATCACCGGCTACAGCAAGCAGGAGGCGCTGGGGCAGAATCCGCGCATCCTGAAAAGCGGCCACAACCCGCCGGAATTCTACAAGGCCATGTGGGACGTCCTGCTCCAGGGGCAGGTGTGGCGGGGGCAGACGATCAACAAGAGAAAAGACGGCACCACCTACCGGGCCGAACTGACCATTTCCCCCATCTGGAGCGAGTCCCAGCGCATCCTGAGCTACGTGGCGGTGCAGCGCGAGGTCTCCGGGGAATTGGAGCTGGAAAAGAAAGCCCGCCTCGTGCAGGAGGAGTACAAAGTCCTCCACCGCGTGGCCCAGGCACTCCACAAAGGCGGCGGCATGCGCGAGATGCTGACCGGGGCGCTGGAAAGCATCGTGGCGTTCCAGGAACTTGAGGTCGAGGTCAAGGCGGGCATTTTCCTGGCCGACGAAAAGGAAAAACGCCTGCGGCTCCTCACCACCCTCGGGAACTTTTCAGACGTATTCATGGAGACGGAGCAAGAAGTTCCCTACGGCGATTGCCTGTGCGGGAAAGCGGCCGAGTCGGGCGAAATGCTGGTCAGCAACAGTTGCTTCACCGACCCCCGGCACAACCGCCTGTTCGACGACATGACGCCGCACGGCCACTACATCGTCCCACTCAAGAGCCGGGGCCGGCTGGTGGGGGTGATGTTTCTCTACACCGATGAAAACCCGCCCTGGTACGAGCGCAGCCAGGAGGTTCTTCTGTCCATCGGCGGCCTCATCGCCGACGCCATCGAGCACCGCCACGCCGAAGAACAGACCGAGAAGCAGAACCTGGCCCTCGCCCAGGCCAACGAAAAGCTGCGGGAATTGAACGAGCAGAAAAACGAATTTCTCGGCATCGCCTCGCACGACCTCCGCAACCCCCTGTACGTCATCCGCTCCTACAGCGAAGCCCTGCTGGGCGAATCCCGGGAGGCGGGCAACGAGACGCAGCGGAAACTGCTACGCAAGATCATGGAGGCGGGGAAATACATGACCGCCCTGCTCGACAACCTCCTCGACATCTCAAAAATCGAGAGCGGTAAATGCGACTTAAACCCGGAAAAACAGGACTTCAATGAACTGGCGCGCAACCAGGTGGACTTTCACCAGCTCCTGGCCAGCAAAAAAAACATCCGCGTCCTGTTCAGCGAAGGCGAGCTGCCAGAGTTTTCCTTCGACAAGAACAGCCTGACTCAAGTGATGGGAAACCTCATCAGCAACGCCATCAAGTTTTCTCCCCCCGGCAGCGCCATCACCATCACCACCGGGAAGGAGGGGTCGAACGCCCGCTTTTCGGTCCGCGACGAAGGCCCGGGAATTTCCGTGGAAGACCAGAAGCAGCTGTTCGGCACGTTCAAGAAATTGAGCGCCAAGCCCACCGGGGGAGAAAAGTCCACCGGCCTCGGCCTCGCCATCGCGAAAAAGATCATCCACCTTCACGGGGGGGACATCGGCGCCAAGAGCGCGCCGGGCCAGGGAAGTACCTTCTATTTCACCCTGCCGTTGAACCCGGCCTGACGGGAGGGACGGGAGGCACGGCCTACTTTTTTGCGACCGGCGTGAGCAGCTTGCGCCAGTGCTGCTTTTCCCACCGGCGCGCCGCCTCGAAATGCCGGTACTCTCTTTCCTTCTGCTTGAACCCCGGATGGTGCGGCCGCCAGGCGCCGTTTTTACGGATCGCCGGCACCCACTGGTGGCACATCTCGTGATAAACCGTGAGTTCCACCACCACGCGCGGAACGAAATCCTGCTTGAGCCGGGGATGCACGCGGATCAGCTTCTTCTCGCCATCATACGAACCGAAGCGAAAGCCGCTGCGGTTGCGGGTGCCTGAATCGCGCCCCCACATCACCCGGGCCGATACCCGGTTACCGAAATATTCTTCATTGAGCCGCGCATAAATTTCCTCAAGGTCCAATACCCCCTCGCCGGTTGCGGGCGGAACCTCGGCTAAAGCAGGCGCGCCACCGCGTCCCAGGCTTTGCGCCGCCTGCTGCCACGGTTCGGGAACCGCGCTCTCACCGGCAAGCAGAGCGAGGAGTTTTTTCTCAAGCGATGCCCTCACCTCGTCCGGGCTTTTTGCAAAGTGCGAATAGTAATTGTCGTTGAAAATTTCCAGACGCAGTTCCGGCAGGAGGGAACAAAGCGTGACCTGCCCCAGGTAATCGAACCCGCTTTTCCTGCTCTTGAAAATCAGCGTCCACAGATGCGGTTGGCCGGAAACCGGGCTCCCCCGCGACAGGGAAAGCGTCCCCAGGCGAAGCGGCGGATTCGCCTCCTGTGTCTTCTCATTGTTCATGATTTTCCCTCGCCTCAAACCCTTTCGCCCTCTTCACCCGTCCGCTAAAACATACTATGGTTCGCCGGGGCCTGTCCATCGGAACCGGCCGGCAAGGCCCAACGCCGCTTGCGCAGCAAGGGCTTCCGCCTTGCCGGCAGGGGGGAAGCGCCTTTACTTTAGTTGTGAATTCATTTAATGTTGAAAGCATGAGACACGCGATCCTCGCCCTTATTTTTGCAACCCTCATGGGCTGCGCTCCCGGCCTGATGGAGATGCCGCCGCTTCGTTCCGCCGCGCCGGATCTCAGAAATGAGGTCGAACGGTTTTTATCGACCGATGACCCGGAAGTCGAAGCGCAGGCGCTTGGCCACCTCAAGCGCGCGAGCGTTTCTCACGGCCTCATCCGCTCCCTGCTTAAGGAGCAGGCGCAGGCGGCCAGGCCCAGCCTGCCGCGCGGAAGCCGCACCGGCCTGACCGCGCACACCGCCGGCGGGGAATACCTGTACGCCCTGCATGTGCCCGAAACGCAGGAGCCCGAAGCGGGCCTGCCGCTGATCGTGGTTCTGCACGGCGCCGGTTCGAGCGGCGACGATATCCTCCCCACCTGGGTGGAGCGGCTGAACGGTGAATTCATCGTCGCCTGCCCCTCGTACCCGATGGGCGCGTGGTGGACGAAAAACGCCGAGGACCTCGTGCTGGAGGTCATCCGGCAAACACGGGCGGACTACCCCGTCGACCCCTCCCGCGTTTTTCTCGCCGGCCTGTCCAACGGCGCCATCGGCACCTATATGATCGGCATGTTTTACCCGGACCTGTTCGCCGGCCTCGTTCCCATCGCCGGCGCCATCACGCCGCGCTACATGCATTTTCTGGTGAACCTGAGAAACACCCCGGTCTACAGCATCCAGGGCGTTTACGACCCGATCTTTCCCATCATGCTGTCGCGCCGCATCAATCAAATAATGTCCGACATGAATTATCCCGTGGTCTACCGCGAGCACGAGGAAAAGGGCCTCGCCCACGGCGGGCACTTCCTGCCCGAATCGGAAATCCCCGCCATGACGGCCTGGGTGAAAAAGCAGACCCGCGACCCGCTCCCCGACAAAGTGCCGTTGACGCGCGAAGCCAACCACCTGGATCAGGTGCACTGGGTGCGGCTGTCGAGCGGGGTGAACCTCGCCGCCCTCGAACTGCCCGGCCCCGAAGGCGGACCGGTGAACACGAAGGATGGCAAGATCGCCACCCTGGTCGCGGCGCGCAAGCAAGGCAACCGTTTCGAAATCAGCGGGAAGAACCTCGTCGAGTTCGAACTGTACCTCAATGCCGACATGGTGGACTTCGACCAGCCCATTCAGGTGACCACGCAGGAAATCATCGACCAGGGCGACCGGCTCGCGCACGGCGAGAAAGTTCTTCGGTTCCAGCAAAAGGTGGATACCGACCTGGAAGTTCTCCTGCGCGGCTTTAAGAAAAACCGGGATCCTGAGCGCCTTTACGACGCCCGGGTGACGATCTCCCTCGAAAAAACCCTGGCGCATTATTCCACCCCATGAGTTCCGACGCTTTCATTCCGCCGGCCGACGAAACTCCGCTCCTTAAAAGCTCCGCCACCCTGCTCGGCTGGCCGCTGATCCAGAACGCCCTCGCCCGCAGCGCTTCGTCCCCCCTCACCGAAGCGAGATGCCGGAGCCTGTGGCCGGAGACGGAGCTCGCCGCCGCCCGCGAACGCCTGGATGAAACCAGCGAGATGGTCTCCTGGCTGGAATCCGCCGAGACCGTTCCCATCGACGCGTTCGCCGACCTCGCCCCCATACTGAAAAATGCAACCGAGAAGCATTACCTCGAACCGGGGGAATGCCTGCAGCTCATCCGCTGCCTCCGGCTGTGCCGGGCCCTTCACCGCGCCACGGGGAAAATGACCGCCCGGCCTCTCTTAAGAGCCATCGGCCTCGGGCTCGACCCGTTGCCAGAACTGCTGAAAGAGCTGACCACCTGCATCAGCGACGACGGAGAAATCCGCGAAAACGCCACGCCCGAGCTGAAGCAGGCCCTGCGCGAGGCCCAGGCCGCGAAACAGGCCCTGGAGACGAAGGTCGCCCGGCTCATGACCCGCCCCGCCTTCCGCGACGCCCTGCAGGACACCTACTTCACCGAACGCGAGGAACGCATCGTCCTGCCCATTCGGGCGGATCATCGTTCGCAAATCCAGGGCATCGTCCACGACAGTTCCGGCAGCGGCCAAACCCTGTTCATGGAGCCCGGCGAGATCATCCCGCTCAACAACCAGCTCAAAATCTGCCTTCTCAAGGTGGACCGGGAAAAAGCGCGCATCCTGCAAATGCTGGCCGCGCAGGTGCTCACTTGCGAGGCAACGCTCCTGGGCAACCTCGAAAACCTCGCTGACTTCGACATCATCCACGCCCGCGCCCAGCTCGCCCGCAGCATGAAAGCCACCCTGTGCCCGATCGCCGAAACCGGCAGAATGGACCTGCGCCAGGCAAGAAACCCCGAACTGGTTCTTGGCGGCCAGCCGGTGGTGGCCAACCACATCACCTGGGACGAGGCGACGCGGGTCATCATCATCTCCGGCCCCAACACCGGCGGCAAGACCGTCACCCTGAAGACCATCGGCCTCATGTCGCTGATGGCGCGCGCGGGCCTGTTCCTGCCGGTGGAGGAAGGTTCGAGCCTGCTGTTCTTTCCCGAAGTGTACGCCGACATTGGAGACGAGCAGAACATTCAACGCAAACTGTCCACCTTTTCCGGGCACCTGGAAAAAATCATCCGCATTCTGGGCCGGGCGCGGCCCGGCGCCCTCATCCTGCTCGACGAGCTCGGCATCGCCACCGACCCGGTCGAAGGCGCGGCGCTGGCCGAGGCGATTCTGATCGAGCTCAAGATAAAAAACATGATGACCCTCGTCTCCACCCATTACCTGTCGCTCAAAACCCTGGCGCAGACCCAGGAAGGCTTCGCCAACGCCTGCACCGAGTTCGACCCCGGCACCCTGGCCCCCACCTACCGGTTGATTTTCGGCGTGCCCGGCCAGAGCGCGGCGCTGGAAACCGCCCAGCGTCTCGGCCTCGCCCCCGGCGTCATCCAGCGGGCGCGGGCGATTTATAGCGAGAAGGACCATCGCGCCGAAACCCTGCTTTCGGAGCTCACCGGCCAGCGCCTGCGGCTTGAAAAACAGCTCGACGAAGCGCGGGAAAAGGCGCGCGACGCCGCCCGCTGGGAGGAGGAACAGCGCCGCCTTAAAGACACCCTCAAGGAACAAAAGCAGGAGTTTGAAGTGGGCAAGGCGCGGCGTCTCAAAACCGCCGTGCAGGAAGCGAAAGCTGAAATTCAACAGCGGCTCAGGGAACTGGCGGGACAAAAAGAGCCCGCACGGCTGAAAAAGGCCGCCCAGGCCATTCAAACCCTGGCGCGGGAACCCGTCACCGTCAAAATCCCCAGCGGCTGGGACGTGCCCGCCGAACGTGTCCAAAAAGGCGATCAGGTGATGGTCGACGAATTCGGCACGATCGGCTGCCTGCGGGAAGACCCGGCGGGCAAAAAAAAGGTGCGCGTGGAAGTCGGCCGTTTCACGCTGATCGTCGAGACGAGCCGCCTGCGCGGGCAGAGCGGCGGTCAGGGCGCGCAGAAAGCAAGGGAGAAGCCGGCCCGCATCGAGGTGCACACCGACATCGGAGGCCAGGCCCGGCAGACCGTGGATTTACGCGGCATGAACTCCGACGAGGCCATGACCGCCCTGGAAGACTTCATCAGCCAGGCCATCGCTCATCGCCTTTCGCGCGGCCAGATCATCCACGGCCACGGCATGGGGACGATCAAGAAACTGGCGCGCGATTATCTGGAATCCACCGGCGTGTGCCAAAGCTTCAGCCCCGGAGGCCGCCAGGAAGGCGGAGACGGCGTCACCGTCGTCGAGTTTTACCCCTGGGATGTTTGAGTCTCAACAATACCATCCGCATTGCGGCCCCGGCCAGGGGCCGGCGCATGCGCGGCAAGGAGGTGACATCATGAATTTGAAAGTGTTTCTGTTCGCGGCCATCGTTCTGGCCGGCGCCTTGACGGCGTCGCCGCTTCTCGCCGGACCCAGCGTCAGCCTGAGGGGACAGCCGCTGACGCTCCTGGGGAAAACCATCGCGGTGGGGGACACCCTGCCCATCGAGGCGTTTCCTGCGACAGGCCCTGGAGCCTTCGACCCGGCCCGCCTCAAGGGCAAAGTCAGCGTGGTGAGCGTGGTCCCCTCCATCGACACCGCCGTCTGCGAAAAGCAGACGCATATCCTGAGCGAGGAGAGCGGCGGGCTGGATCAAACCGTGAACCTCGTCACCATCAGCCGCGACCTGCCCTTCGCGCAGAATCGCTTCGCCAAGGCCGCGCACATCGAGAACGTTCTTTTTCTTTCCGATTACCGCGAAGGGAAATTTGGCCAGGCCGCGGGCCTGCTGATCGACGAGAGCCGTTTGCTGGCGCGCGCGGTGATGGTGCTCGACCGCGAGGGCGTGGTGCGTTACCTGGAGATCGTCCCCGACCTCGGCCAACTGCCGGACATGCAGAAGGCCTTCACTTTCGCCCGCGGCCTGTAGGACAGGGTTTCAGTGGAATACGGGCATCAGCTCGTCAAACAGGGTTTTTGATTGCTTGAGCTTTTCCTCGTTGCCGAGAACGCAGACCCTGCCCGAATCCCTGAGCTTTTCGAAAAGCCCGGAAAGGCCTTTAATATCCTTAAGGGTGGTCGAGAGCAATTCCTGCCGGTGTTTCTGCTTGAGCTCCCAGCCTTTCCCCGTCAGGTGCTCGATCATCGAGATCGCACCCTTGCGATCCGGCGTCAGGGGCGGATCGAGCGAGCCGACGCAGCCGATAATGACCTTTTTGAGTTCGTCGTCGCTGAGGTCCAGGTGCGCCAGGTGATCGGCGATCTGATCGTACACGTTCAGGGTTTCCTTGAGGTTGGGGTCGCGATAGGAAACGAGGCCGTAGTCGCCCGTCAGGAAGTCGAATGAATTGGAACTGCCGTAGGCGCCCCCCTGCATGCGCACCTTTTCCCACAGATACCCTGTTCCAAGAAGGGATTTCAGCACGTTGAAACTCCCCGCGTATTCGTAACCCAGGTCGTAGAGGTTGGCTCCCTTGCCGACGTACTGCACGGTGCTGGCCGACAGAAACCCCTCGTTCTTTGGCAAACGGCCGAGCCCAAGCTCCACCGGATCCGCCGCCCGGTCCGGCAGGGCCTCCGCCAGGGCGTTAAGGCGTGTTTCATATTTCGCGTAATCGCCCGCTTCGGAGGTGACATTGAACAGCGCGTTGCCACGGCTGAAAACCATGTCCGCCACGTCGCTGAAGGCCGCGGCAACCTCCTCGGGGTCTTTCTCCGCCCGGCGCAAAAGGTCTTCCAGGAAGTGGAAATAGGTGATGCCGTCGGTCAGTTCGTCATAGGCCCCCAGGGGAGACTGGTACGACTGGAGCCGGGACAGCACGTACCTGTTGCCTTGCGGGACGATGGAATCCTCCATGTCGGATTTGGCGCTGCGGATGAGATCCACCAGCCGCTTGTGGTCGTGAAAACTGCGCTCGGCAAAAAGCTCGGTGTAGATGTCAAACAGGGCGTCGAGCTTTTCCATCAGCGCCTTGCCACTTAAAAACGAATAGGACAGGATCTGCCGCCGGTCCTGCACCGTGGCGGAGGTAAAATTCCAGGGCCGGATGCCGCCGGTGTGAATGCCAATTTTCTTCGAGATCTCGACGTAATCGTTCTTCTTCGTGCCCATGCCCAGCAACAGGGTGCCCAGCAGCGGCAGGTACTGAATCTTGTTCTGCGGAACGCTGTGGGTGTTGAACCCCACCTGCATGTAAGCGATGTGGCTGGTGAACAAATCGTGAAACAGGATTTTCGGCGCGCCGGCCCGCTTTATTTCCAGCGGAAATTTTTCCGCTTCCCGGGGGATGTCGCCCAGGTCGAGCGTGGGCAGGGTGGCGAGGGCCTCCGGGCTGTCGGGCGTCATTTGCAGTTCCTTGAGCGCCGCCGTGTCCCGGGTCAACCGCGCAAGTTCCTCGGCCGAGAGCGACGCCTTGAGCGCCTTCAGTTTTTTGCGTGTCCGCGCCTCCTGCCTTTTGGCCAGGCCCGGCCGCGGCGTGGCCAGCAGGATGCTCCGGTGCTCGTTGCCGAGCAGGCCTTCCTCGATGAGTTTCTCGAAGTACCCGTTCAGGCACTCTTCCTTGACCTTATTCATCAGGCGATCGTACTTGAGGTGCATCAGCGGGTCGGCGTCGTACAACCAGGAGTTGAGCGCCTGAATGTTGTAGACGATGCCCTTGGCGAAACCGCCGAAATTCGCCTCGCGCAGCTTGAAGTCCACGCTGTTGACCGCCGAGAGAATCATGTCACGGTCGATGCCGTTTTCGACCAACCCGCGCAGAGTGGACTCGATGAGTTCGAGAATCTTTTCCTCGTGCTCGGCCTCGGTGCCCTTGAGGCCGACGGCGAACAGCGTTTCGACGCGGTTGTCGTCGAACCCGCCGCCGATCACCTCGCTGCCGAGACCGGAGTCGATCAGCGCCTTGCGCAGCGGCGAAGCGGAGGTGCCAAGCAGCAGGTAACTCAGGATGCTGTTGGCCAGGCAGTGCTCCCGGTCGGTGCCCCGTCCCATCTTCCAGCCGAGGAGGACGTACGCCTTCTTCTCCAGGGATTCACCGGAAGACACCGCGTAGGTCAGCGCCTTGCGCCGGGGCTTCTTGAAGTTGCGCTGGAACTTGATCGCCGAGTCCGTGGTCTGGCGGCTGAATTCCTTCAGGTAGTTGTCCTGCATGAACTGGAGGCATTCGCGGGTGTCGTGATCGCCGTAGAGAAAGATGCGGCTGTTGCCGGGGTGGTAGTATTTGCGGTGAAACTCGCTGAACTCCTCATACGTCAGGTCCGGTATCGCCTCCGGGTCGCCGCCGGATTCGCAGCCGTAGGTGGTGCTCGGAAACAGCGATTGCGCGAGGTGCCTGTCGATCAAGCTCTCGGGATCGGAGAACACGCCCTTCATCTCGTTGTACACCACCCCCTTGTAGGTGATTTCATCGTCCGGGCTTTCCAGTTCGTGGTGCCAGCCCTCCTGCATGAATATTTCTTCGGTGATGCGGGGGAAGAACACCGCGTCGAGATACACATTCATCAGGTTGAAAAAATCCTTCGTATTACGGCTCGCCACCGGGTACATGGTTTTATCCGGAAACGTCATGGCGTTCAGGAAAGTCTGCAGGCTGCCCTTGACCAGCTCGATGAACGGCTCCTTGACCGGGTATTTGCGCGAACCGCAGAGCACGCTGTGCTCGAGGATGTGGGCCACGCCGCGGTCGTTCTCCGGCGGGGTGCGGAAGGTGACGCTGAAGACCTTGTTGTCGTCGTCGTTTTCCAGGGACAAGACCTCGGCCCCCGTGACTTCGTGCTTGAAAATCAGCGCCTGGGACTTGATCTCGGCGATCTTTCCCTTGCGCACGAGCTTGAAACCAGCGATGGATTCACCCTTTTTCATGGAAATATATTTCCTCATTTTTTTTCAGCAGAATATTGAAGGGCATGACGCGCCGGCCCTCCGGCGGGCCGCGCCCGGCCAGCGGGGGACCCGTCTGTTAGATGCGCCCCGGCCGCAAACGGTCGCCACTAATTCCGGCCATTACCGGGGCGGACGGATATCGAGGCCGATGGGGCAATGGTCGGACCCCATCACCTCGGGCCGGATGAACGCATCGTCCACCCGGTTGACCAGATCCTCCGTGACAAAAAAATAATCGATGCGCCAGCCGATATTCCTGGCCCGGGCGTTAGCGCGATAGGTCCACCAGGTGTACTGGTCCGGCTCGGGATGGAACAGGCGGAATGTATCCACATAGCCATGGGCGACGAATTTATCCAGCCACGCCCTCTCCTCCGGGAGAAACCCTGAATTTTTCTCGTTGGCCTTGGCGTTCTTCAGGTCGATGGCTTTGTGCGCGGTGTTCACATCGCCGGTGATCACAAGCTTTTTGCCGGTGGCGCGCAACGCCTCGGCGTGTTCGAGGAACGCGTCGTAGAACTCCATCTTGTAGTCCAGCCGGTGATCGCCGGAGGTGCCGTTGGGGAAATAAACGTTCAGCAGATCGAACCCCGGAAACTCCAGCCGGACGATGCGCCCCTCGATATCGAAACGGGGAATTCCCATGCCATAGAAAACATTCTCCGGCTTCTTTTTAGAAAACGTGACAACCCCGCTGTAGCCCTTCCGTTCCGCAGGGTTCCAGAACGCATGGTAGCCCTCGGGCTCGGCCACGCGGCTCTCCAACACATCTAGATGGGCCTTGGTTTCCTGCAGGCAGAGGACATCGGGCGATTCCTTCTCCATCCAGTCGAAAAAACCCTTCTTCACCACGGCACGAATGCCGTTCACGTTCCAGCTGATTATTCGCATGCTTTATCTCAACGGTGAAAAAGGTCAAAGGATAATTGAAAAGCGCACCCGGTTCAATGAAAAGAGAGCCGGGTGTTCACGCGGCCCGCGCGCGGTGCAAAGGCATCGCCGCCCCTCGCCGCTGAACCGTCAGGTGATCTGTGGATTGATGGGGATCAACTGCGAATTGATTTTTTTCTCGTCGGAGAGGATTTCGAGGACACGGTAGATCCCATCGAGGCCTCTCTCCACCGTGCCTTCGATGTGGATGTAGTAGGTCGGAGAATCCTCGTCGTCGCTCACATTGGAATCGAGATGCAGGATATTGAGCCCGGCCTCGGCGAGAGGGCCTGTCACGTCCTCCACCACGCCCTTGCGGTCCCGCGTGTAAAGGCTGATGCGCACATCCGGTTCGATATCGTGATGGACGCCGCCCTCGATGGCCACCAGGTGATAGTTCAGTTCGAGGCCCACGGCAATGGGACGAACCAGGTCTTCGACCGTCTCCAGGCTGCCCTCATGCTGCACCATGAGCATGATGGTGAAGTTGTCGCCCAGCCGCGCCATGGACGAATCTCCCAGGTTGCAGCCGCTGCGGCACAAGCCGGCGCTCAATTCAGCGACGATGCTGCGCCGGTCCCGCCCGACCAGGGAAAGCATATACCAGTTATTCATGAACCGCCCTCAGCGATACAGCCCCTTGCGGGACATGGGTTTAGGATCAATACGTGCAACCGTGCGGACCAGAGCCCAGGCACCCCTGGCATTTTAGCACACTCCTCCCCGTTGCGGCTGCATGGCATCCGGAACATCGCCCGCCGGGGCAGTTCCTCTGACCGGTAAATTTAGTATTGACGAGTGCGGCCGCCTCGCCTAGATTGATGCCGTCCGACTTCGGACTTCCGATAACGACTCGCTATTGCAAGTGGCAAAAACAGTCTATGAAGAAAACCATCGCCGCTATCATTGCCTGCGGGCTGGGGTCTTTCGCCGCCCTTACCGCCCATGCCGGGCCTCCCGGCGAACCCGCCGCCGGAACCGAGACCCGCACAACCCTCCCGGCCAGCGGCGCGGCCGCACTTTTTTCAGCCGTGCTCATAGGGTCCTTCGATGCGGTGTGCACCCTCCTCGATGACGGCGCAAACCCCAACGCCAGGGACGAAAGCGGCGAAACCCCGCTGGGGCTCGCGGCCCAGGAGGGCAGGCTGGAAATCGCCCGTCTGCTCGCGGCCCGTGGCGCCGATATAGAGGGACCGGACGGCGGCCTCTTCGGTTTCACCCCGCTCATGGCCGCTGCCCGCGAAGGACACGAAGCCCTGGTCGAATGGCTCCTCGACCAGGGAGCGGATGCCCGCCGGCAGGACCGGGTTTTCGGTTACACACCCTTGCTCTGGGCGGTGCGCGCCGGGCACGAGGGCACCGTGAAGCAACTTACCCGCAGAAGCGGCGCCGTGGATGAGGCCGGCGGCCGCCAGGGCGAAACCCCGCTCTGGGTCGCCGCAAGGGAAGGCCGTGTGGAACTGCTCGGCCTCCTCATCAAACTGGGGGCGCGTATCGACCTAACAGCCGGCCCCGAGGGCGAGACGCCGCTCATCGCCGCCATCCACGCGGGCCAGCGCGAAGCGGCGGCATGGTTGATCTCCCACGGCGCCAGCCTGACGGCCCGGGACCGCGTGCGGCGCTTCACCCCCCTGATGGCAGCTGCCGCTGCCGGCCAGGCCGATACGGCAAAACGCCTGCTTGGCAAAGGGGTCCGGGTCAACCCGCAGGAGGGTTCGCCGGAAGAGTTCAGCCCGCTCAGCCTCGCCGTTCTCGGAGGGCACCGGGAGGTCGCGAAACTGCTCATCGACCGGGGGGCGGATGTGCACCGGAAAAATCCGGCGGGCCAAAGCCCGCTCGAACAGGCTCGCGGGTGGGAGGAATTATTCGACCTGCTTAAGGAAAAGGACGCCGCGAAATAACCCGGCCGGAAACCGGGCCATCAAAAAAAAACCGGCAAAACCCGAAGGTTTTGCCGGCTGCTGCGGGCGAATCATTTTGGTTTCACATTCGAAGCCTGCGGGCCCTTGGGGCCACTGCTTTCCTCAAATTCCACTTCCTGCCCTTCTCGCAATGTCTTGTACCCTTCTCCCAGGATCGCGGTGTGGTGGACAAAAATATCCTGGCCGTTTTCGCCCTGGATAAAGCCGTACCCCTTCTTGTCGTTGAACCACTTTACTTTTCCGTCAGACATGGCACACTCCTCCCCTCCTATGACAGTAAAAACCTTCTCCCCCTCTTAAATGTCTATCTTGAGTGGGTCAAGTATGCCAAAGCGCGAACGTATGTCAAGGCAAATACCGGAGGCTTTCACTAGCGCATTAATTTATAATTGTTTAGATGAAAAATATTTTCAGCGCCCGGCAGGCGGTCACAACCCCCATACCACAAGAATCAATATGCTGACAGCAGGCAGGGCTCCCCGGAACGGGGAAGCCGAACTCAAAGTAGAGAATCTCAGGATCGCCTTTCAAAAAGACGGCGGCGAGGTGCTTGCCGTTCGCGGCGTCGACTTTGATTTGAAACGAGGCGAAACTCTGGCGCTTGTCGGTGAATCGGGCTGCGGCAAAACCGTGACCGCACTTTCGATCCTGCGTTTGCTCGCCGAACCGCCGGCGAAGGTTCTTTCCGGCCGCATCGGCCTCGGCGGGGTCGATCTTCTCGAGCTGCCCGCCGAAGGCATCCGCAAGGTGCGGGGCCGCGAAATCGCCATGATCTTTCAGGACCCGATGACATCGCTCAACCCCGTCCTCAGCATCGGCGACCAGATCATGGAAACTCTGCGCCGCCACACGACCCTCGGGCGGGCGGAGGTCCGCGAGCGCGCACTGGACCTTCTGCGGCGGGTGGAGATCCCCTCTCCCGAGGAAAAACTGCGCCAGTTCCCGCATCAACTGAGCGGCGGCATGCGGCAAAGGGTGATGATCGCCATCGCCCTGTCCTGCGAACCGCGCGTCCTCATCGCCGACGAGCCCACCACCGCCCTCGACGTGCTGGTGCAGGCGCAGATCATGGACCTGCTCAAACAACTCAAGCGTGAAACAGGGCTGTCCATCCTCCTCATCACCCACGATCTCGGCATCGTCACCGACATCGCCGACCGGGCGCTGGTGATGTACGCGGGGCGGATCGTCGAGTCGGGCCCGGTGGGGCCGCTCTTCAAGTCGCCGCTGCACCCTTACACGCGCGGCCTTTTGAACTCGGTGCCGCAAATCGGCCAGCGGCCAAAGGCGGGACGGTTGCAGGAAATCCCGGGGCAGGTCCCACGGCCTGGCGAACTCCCCGCCGGCTGCGCTTTTCACCCCCGCTGCCCCGACGCCATGGACCGCTGCCGCACGGAATCGCCCGTTCTGGAAGAAAAATTCGAAGGCCGCCACGCGAGCTGCTGGCTGGAGCAGGAGACCGCATGACCGAGCCCCCGCTGATCGAGGCACGAAATCTCACCAAACACTTCCCGCCGGGAAACCTTGGCGCGAAGGGCCACCCGGTGCGAGCCGTGGACGGCATCTCCTTCACCCTGCGGGAGGGGGAGACCCTGGGCCTGGTGGGTGAAAGCGGGTCGGGCAAATCGACGGCGGGCCGCGCGCTCCTCCGGCTCATCGAACCCACCGCCGGGGAAATTCTCTACCGGGGGGAGGACCTGGTGAAGCTCCCGCCCGCGCGCATGCGCGCACTGAGAAGAGAAATGCAGATCATCTTTCAGGACCCGTTCGCCGCCGTCAACCCGCGCCGGCGGCTGGGGCGCATCGTCGAGGAACCCTTTGAGATTCACGGCATCGGCGGCCGGGAGGAACGGCGGGAGAAAGTGCGCCAGCTCTTTAAACAGGTGGGGCTGCCGGATGACCACATGGAGCGCTACCCGCACGAGCTGAGTGGCGGCCAGTTGCAACGGGTGGGCATCGCCCGCGCCATTGCTTTAGGCCCCAGGCTTGTCGTCGCCGACGAACCGGTGTCATCCCTGGACGTGTCCATTCAGGCGCAGGTGATCAACCTGCTTCTGGACCTCCGGCAATCGCTCGGCATCGCTTTTCTGTTCATTTCTCACGACATGGCGGTGGTCGAGCATTTTTGCGACCGGGTGGCCGTGATGTACCTGGGGAAAATCGTCGAAATCGCGAGCCGGGACCGGCTCTACACCGCCAGCCGTCACCCCTACACCGAAGCCCTGATGTCTTCCATCCCCACGCTTGCGGCGGGGGCGAAAAACCGCAAGGTGATCCAGGGCGAGGTTCCGAGCGCTGCGGCGCCCCCCTCGGGATGCGCGTTTCACACCCGCTGCCCGATCCGCGAAAAACGCTGCCAGGAAGAGGCCCCCGAACTTAGGGAAAGCGCGCCCGGCCATTTCACCGCCTGCTTTCTGCGGGAATGAAGGTTATTTTGTTCTTTGGGGAATGCGAGGTTTCGCCTCAGTTTTCAGGCGAGGCTTCGCCCTGTGGCGGAATCGAGGAGGCGTGGTGCAGAACCATCTTCCACTCGCCGTCCACCTGACGAAACAGATTGCTGGCGTGCACCCGCGACGTGTGCACCCCGTTGGGATGGATGACGAACAGGGTTTCCCGGCAGCTCACCCATCCGAGTTCGCCCGAGGTGCGGGCCTCGACGTGGGAAACACGAATGTTCATATCTTCCGCGTTCCTGAAGATATCCGCCCAGCTTTTCAGGATCGGCTCGAAGCCCGTGAGCGGCTCCCAGCCGGGATGGACGCACACCACCGGCCCATCGCCGCCGCGATGCCAGAGACCCCGCATGACTTCAATATCCCGGTCGTTGAACGCCTGATAAAATCTTTCGTTTGCCGCTTCGACCGCGTTATCGCTCATGCGTTCCCGCCCCGCTCAGGAGTTTTCAAGCAGATACTCCACCGCCTGAAAGGTCTCCTCGGACTGCCAGTTCTTGGCGCCATCGACACGGGCGACGATACGCCCCGAACGGCCGACGACAAAGGTGTACGGAATGCTGACCGAAGGGTACAGGCGCTCAGCCTCGCCGTCCGTATCCATCAGCACGGGAAAGGAAAGCCCGCGTTCCTGGGCGAACTGGCGGACCTTGGCGTCCGCTCCTTTGTCCAGACTGACAGCGATAACAGTAAGCCCCTGCGAACGGTAGCGCCGGTACAGCGCCTCGAAGGACGGCATCTCGACACGGCAGGGCCCGCACCAGGTGGCCCAGAAGTTGATGACCACCACCTGCCCCTCGTAATTCGACAGGCTGTCGCGATTGCCCTGCAGGTTCCTCAGGTTGAAACCCGGCGCAAGGTAACCGATTTCCGACTTCTCCGCATCGAACTGCCCTACATTCCTCACATCGTCAACCGACAGCGACGGCTCGTTGAAATGCTCGAAAAAATACAAAAGCGTCGCGGCGAACAGCACCACGAACAACGCTCCGTATTTGCTAATCGGAGTCCAGGACGTCTTTTTTGAGGCGGTCGATGTCATCTCTAATTTTTTCCTGGCGAACCCTCTGCCCCATCATGAGAAAATACAAAAACGTGAACGCCCCCAGGGAAATAAAGAGGGTGGCCAGCATGGCCGGATCCATCCCCTTGCCCAGGCCCTCGGTGGTGATCACCTTGGGAAGCGGGTGAAACGCCCGCCACCACAGCACGGAGAAGTGGATCAGCGGGATGTCGAGAAAACCGGCGATGCCGAGAACGGCGGCATAGCGCGCGCGCATCGAGCCCGCGTCGGTCTGCGCCCGCAGCATGAGGTAGGCGATATAGATGAGCCACAAGACGAGTGTCAGCGTGAGGCGTGCGTCCCACACCCACCAGGCCCCCCAGATGGGGCGCGCCCATATGGGCCCAGTGATAAGAACCAGGGTGCAGAAAAGCACGCCCACCTCGGCCGAGGCCTGCGCATAAATATCCCACTCCCTTTCCTTCTTCCAGAGAAACAGAATGCTCGACAGAAAGACGACGAAAAACGCCAGAAAGGACACCCACGCCGAGGGAATGTGAAAATACATGATGCGCTGGACCGGGCCCTCGGTCTTCTCGGTCGGCACGTAAATGAAAATGGCCACCATGGCGGCAAGAAGCGCCAACGCGGTGATCCAGAGGAGAACGGGGCCGCCCTCCCCCTCTTGAGTGGTTTCCTCGTTCATTTTGCCGGTCCCTTGTCGAGGATCTGTTTCAGCATAGCCAGATCCTTCTCAAGCGCCTGGCTGCGTTTCCTCAGGGTGAACAGGTAAAACAGCACCCCGCCCCACACAAACACGTTGGCCGCAAAAAGATAGCCGAGGTGATCCATAGCCTTATTCCTCCAGGATATGGTCGATCGTCATGATCGACACTCCAATAAATATTACATCGAAACAAAGAGTCAAACCCACCCAGTTCATCATGCTCGACAGAGCCACGCCCTCAAGGACCTGCCCGGTCATCCGCACAGAGCCGATGATCACCGGCACCATCAGCGGATAAAGCAGGATCGGCAGCATCACCTCCCGCGTCTTGAGGTTGGACGCGAGGGAGGAAAGCAGCGTCCCCAGTGCACAGAACCCGACCGTGCCCAGAAGAATCACCACCAGAAGCGGCCCCAGGTGGGGCAGAATATCCACATTGAAGAACACCATGAACAACGGCAGGATGAACGCCTCCATGATGAGGAGAAACGTCAGGTTGCTGATGAACTTGCCGAAGTAGATGGTGGTGCGGTCCGCCGGCGTCAGGATCAGCCCTTGCAGACAACCGTTTTCCTTTTCCAGCATAAACGACCGGTTGAGCCCGAGGGTTCCGGCGAACAAAAACGCCACCCACAACACTCCGGGCCCCACTTCGGTGGCCTTCACGATACTGAGGTTGATGGAAAAAATGAAGATCAGTATCACCAGCACCGAGAACACGAACATGGCGCTGAAAAGTTCGCGCGTCTTGAGCTCGGTGGCCAGGTCCTTCCAGACGATGGCCGCCACCTGAGTTAAATACTGACGCATAACCGCCTCTATCGCCCCGGCCCGCCAGGAACCGAATTTTCCGGCAGCCTGTCGGACAGGACCTCGAAATACAAATCCTCGAACCGGTGCTTCTCCAGGTTCTTCGCATCCTCATAAAGCACGAACCGGCCCTTGGACTGAACGGCCACCTTGTCGGACAATTCCAGGCCGCAGGCGATGTCGTGCGTGGTCATGAGAACGGTGCGCTTTTCGGTGTGCAGTTCACGCAGAGTTTGCTTGAGATTGTTGGCCCCCTGCGGGTCCAGCCCGGTGAACGGCTCGTCGAGGAACAGAACGGATGGATTATGCAGGACCGCCCGGGCGATGGACACCCGCTGCTGCATGCCTCGGGAAAAGGTCCGCACGCGGTCGTGCATTCTCGCCTTGAGGCCCACTTTTTCTATCGCCCGAACCGCCTGCTCTTCGGGCTGCTCGAGGCCGTACATCTTAGCATAAAAGATCAGGTTTTCCACCGCCGAGAGGTCCGCGTAAAGGCACGACGCATGCGCGATCACGCCGATTTCCCGCTTCATCGCCGGGTCGCCCTCCAGGACGTCGTAACCGGCCACCCGCGCGGTGCCCCGCGTCGGTCGGGCGAGCCCGGCGAGAATCTTGAGCAGGGTCGTCTTGCCCGCGCCGTTGGGGCCGAAAATGGTGAGGAACTCGCCCTTGCGAAGGGAGAAGGTGATGCCGCGAAGCGCCGTCTGCACCCCGAACGATTTATGGAGTTTCTGCACTTCGATGGCGACTTGGGAGTCGGCGGGCTGGGTGGCGTCGGTCATATCGTGGCGGGTCGAGGGGATGACGGGAGGCTGCGGCTCATGTGGCTTTCGCGGGCCGGGACGCGGCACTCTTTTTCTCCCGCTCCAGCCGGTCCAGATTTTCCAGG
Organism: Nitrospirota bacterium; assembly: GCA_003246675.1. Lineage (GTDB taxonomy): Bacteria > Nitrospinota > Nitrospinia > Nitrospinales > VA-1 > SZUA-259. The sequence goes on from QJZQ01000173.1 coordinate 57,922, forward strand.
ATGGAAGCCGCTTCCAGCTCCAGCTTGTTGCGGACCCCCTGGTAATCCTCCTCCGAGATCTTGTCGGTCTTAAAATCGAACTCCAGTTCCTTGATGGAGAGGAGCACCTCTTCCTTGCGGACCAGGAGGTGCTTGTACTCCTCGATTTCCGGGTTCACGGGCTTGAACAGCCGCGTTTTCGACAAGCCGCGAAAGAGAGGCAGCCCCACCCCGAGCAAGATCGCCGCCACCAGCAAAAGTTGAATAAAATGGACAAAAGTCATTTAAGTCTCGATCTCATCCAGTTCATTCCTGATGCGGTTCACGTATTTTCCATCCGGGGAAGGCTCCGCGGCAGGGGCCTCGGCAGGCTCCGGACCGCCTGTTTCGCCGCGGTTCTTCCGGACCCAGGTGTCGATGATTTTGCGGATGCCCAGCCCGCCCACGAGCAACGCCGCGAACGGAGCGACCCATGCGGTGAGGTTGAAACCGTTTTTGGTGGGCGCCGACAGCACGGTTTCGCCGTGTTTTTCCACCTGCATCTTAATGATCTGATCCACCGTGATTCCCGATTCCAGCAACTTGGTGAACTCGGCCCGCGTCTTGTCCGACGTGGCGCAGGTGCAGTTGATGAGCACCTTGCCGCACTTGTCGTCGCACTTGCACATGAGGGCGTTTTCAAGGTCCGCCAGAACCGCCCCCGCCCGCGCCGCCTGCGGCAGCGCAAGCGCCAGGCAAAACACGGCCAGCGCAATCGTCAACGCGTATCTGGATTTCATATGCGTCACTCCTGGGCGGGGGAAAAGGCGGCGTCCTGCTTTTTCTGACGCATCACACGGCGCCGCTCCTCGAGGCGGTCGGGCCACATGCAAACCACGGTGCCGAACGCGATGACCCAGCCCCCCGTCCATATCCAGCTCACCATCGGGTTAATGTACACTTTGATCGTCGCCGCCTCGTCTTCGGTGAAGTCCGCAAGAATGAGGTAGACGTCCTCCTTCCAGCTCGACAAAACATCGACTTCGGAAACCGGCTGATTCGAGCCCTTGTAAAACTCCTTCTCCGGATTCCCGGTCCATACCCGGCGGCCATCCCGATAAACGCCCAGCTGGGCGATGACTCTCGACTTGATCGACGTCTCCTCCTTGGCCAGAAGGCGCTCGTAGGTCACCGTGTAGTCGCGGATCTGGATGGACTCGCCTTTCTGAAGGTGCTTCTGATCGTGGGTGCCATAGGCCTGAGACCCGGCGATGCCGGCAAAAATCAGCACCACCCCGATGTGGACCACATACCCGCCGTAGCGCCGCTTATTGCGCCAGGTGAGCGCGGAGAGCGCGGCAAGCGGGCTTTCTTCGTGCAGGTCCATTCGGGCCGCTGTCCCCTTGAAAAATTCGGACAAAATGCACCCCATAACGAACACGCAGAGAATAAACGCGATGTAAGCCAGGATGTCCGCCCGGCCGTCCAGGGGGAGGAAGGGGAACAGGGCCGCGCCAGCCACCAGCGCGGCAGCGACGGGCTTCACAAAATTTTTCTTCAGGTTCGACAGCGTGGCGCGCCGCCAGGCGATGAGCGGCCCAATGCCGATGAGCGCAAGAAGCGCAAGGCCGATGGGCACGTTGACCTGGTTATAGAAGGGCGGCCCCACAGTGATCTTCACGCCGCGCACCGCTTCGGAGATGATCGGGAAAATGGTCCCCCAGAACGTGGCGAAAGCGATGCCAAGAAGAAGCAGGTTATTGAACAGAAAACTGCTCTCGCGGGAAAGAAAAGAATCCAGCTCGTTCTTGCTCTTGAGCAGGGGCAGACGTTTGATGATCAGCGTCGTGCAGATGGCGATCACCACGCCCAAAAAGCCAAGGAAGAAATACCCCAGCGTGGCCTCGTCAAACGTGTGGACCGACTGGATGAGGCCGCTGCGCGTGATAAAGGTGCCGAAAATCGTCATCACGAAGGTCAGCAGGACGAGCGACATGTTCCACACCTTCATCATGTCCTTTTTTTCCTGGATCATCACCGAGTGCAGGTAAGCCGTGGCGACGAGCAGCGGCATGAAGGCGGCGTTCTCCACCGGGTCCCAGGCCCAGTAACCGCCCCAGCCCAGCTCAACGTAAGCCCAGGCGGCCCCGAACAGGTTGCCCAGGCAAAGGAAGAACCAGGCCAGCAGGGTCCACTTGCGGGTCAGGCGGATCCAGCCGTCATCCAGATTTTTGGTGATGAGGGCGGCCATCGCGAAAGCAAAAGGCACCGTGAACCCGACGTACCCCAGGTAAAGGGTGGGCGGGTGAATCACCATCCAGTAGTTCTGCAGCAGGGGGTTGAGACCCCGCCCATCTTCCGGAGGCAGTGGAATGCGCTCGAACGGATTGGTGGAAAAGTTCAGCAAAAAGAGGAAAAACACCACGATGACCAACATCACCGTCATCGCGTAAGGCATCAGGGCTACGTTTTTTTTCCGGTTCTGGAGATAGGCCACCGACATGTAGGTGGTCAGAAGGAACGTCCAGAACAGCAGGGAGCCCTTTTGCCCGCCCCAGAACGAGGCGATCTTATAGAAGGTGCCCATCTCCCGGTTGGAATAGGCCCAAACGTACTGCAGGCTGAAATCGTCGGTCAGAAACGCCCGCCACAGGGCCGCCGAAGCGATGGCCACGCACCCCCACACGATCAGCGGCGTCTTGTCGGCACTCAGGTAAAGGTCCACCCGGTTACCGCGCACCGCCATGATGTAGGAAACGCACCCGTAAAGGGCGGTCGCAAGCGCCACAAGTAACGCGAATTCTCCGATATCGTTCATGAGCTCAAATTCACCCTACCCCTGGCGGTCAGGCCGTCGGACGACCCCCGCGCACAAGGGAGCCCAAGTGGCCTCTCCTGCGCCGGAGAAGGATTGCTAAATGGTTGTTTTAGGCGAGGCTGCCGGAGATTCGGGAACGGTTTCCTTGCTCTCGTAACCGGGCAAGGTCCCCGGGTGCATTTTACCCGCCTCCTTTTCCGCCTCGTATTTGGAGGGACAACTGGTCAACAACGTATTCGCGTGGAAGACGCCCTCCTTCGTCAGAGTCCCCTCGACGACCACTTCCCGGCCGTCGGCAAACATATCGGGAGTCACCCCCTGGTACACCACCTTCAGGTTAGACGTCTTCTCAGCAATACTGAAGTTCACCTTAAGATAATCGTTCGGGTCTCTGATAATCGACCCATCCACCACGGTTCCCTTGACCTTCAAGCCCGCGCCGGCATAAGACGCCTTCTGGCTCATCAATTCATCCACCGTAAAAAAATACTGGGACGTGCTGCTGATGCCAGCGCTGATCAGGTAGGCGATGGCAGAAACAATGAGCACGCTGCCCACGATAAATTTGGCTTTCTTATTAATCATGACCGAGCCTTTTGCAGTGTTTTCAAACAACATCTCTTGCGATGGTTCAATACTATCATCGGCAATTTGGCCTTGTCAAAGCAATTCCCCCCTCGTCCACCGGGCCGAAATCACAGAATTCTCAAGCACTAGAAGGTTCCCCTCCCCCACACCCCGCCCCTCTGAACTTCCTGGGCCTCAAAGAAGGGGTTTCTTACCTTATTATAAGGGCCCCCCATCGGCACCCCGAAAAGTGGATGCCCCACCCGCCGAAAAAGCCGGAAAAAAAATCACGAGCATGCCCAATAACAGAAAAACAGGGAAAGTAAACAAAACAGTCTTTTAGGGCCAGGCTGCGCCCCGTCAGGGCGCAACAAAGCATTGTTTTCCCAATTTTTAATTGACAGGAAAGAGGACTGTGATAGGATGTGCAGAATTATGGAGGAAAGTGTTCCATTGTGTAGTAATTATAAGCCCGGCTCGGGTCGATTCTCCCTTTGGAATAGCGAATAAATGCCCGGATTTTTAGGTACTCACAGCATTACGATGGATGACAAGGGCCGGGCAACGGTTCCCTCCAAGTTTCGGGCTGTCCTGGAAAAGGATTACGGGCCAGAGCTTATAATCTGCCAAAAAGGCGACTACCTGCTCATTTTCCCGGAAAAGGAATGGGCTGTCAACGAGGAAAACCTCAGCAAACTCAATGCTTTTAACGAAGAAGACCGGGAAAAATTAAGGGTTTACTACTCCCAGGCTGCGGATTGCACGATCAAGTCGGGGAAAATTTTAATTCCCGCCAACCTCCGCGAGGCGGCGGGCTTAAATAAGGAAGCGGTTCTGGTCGGAATGTCCCGGACGTTTGAAATCTGGGCTTCAGATCGATGGGCGAGAAAAACCGGGTAATGGCCATAACCTGGATCGAGCCTTTTTATCCCGTGTCCCTTTAGCCAAAGGAGCCGGGTCAAATACATGCAAGTCTACCACGGGAGCGTGCTGGGAGGCCCCGTCCTCCAGCACCTTAATTTCACGGAGGAGGGGATTGTCGTGGATAGCACTTTGGGTGATGGGGGCCACACCGAGCTCCTGCTCAAAAACAGCGGTCCTGGGCTGAATGTGCTCGGCATCGACCGCGATGCCGATGCTCTCGCGCGGGCTTCAAAAAGGCTCGCACCCTACGGCGGCCGGGTGCGCTTTGCGCACGGCAATTACAGCGAGATCAAAAGCATCCTCGCACGGTTCGGCATCCCGAAGATCGACGGCCTTCTTCTCGACCTTGGCGTCTCCTCCCCGCAGATCGACACCCCCGAACGCGGCTTCAGCTTCATGAAAGCAGGCCCCCTCGACATGAGGATGGACCGGCGCGACGCGCTCACCGCCGCCGACCTTCTGCAAACCCTGTCCGATCGAGATCTCGAATTTCTCTTCCGGGAATACGGCGAGGAACGCCACGCCCGCCGCATCGTCCGCGCCATCCGCAGGGCGCAGGCCGAGGCCCCTATCGCCACAACCACCGAATTGTCCGCGATCATCTCGCGCGCGGTTCCCGGTGCCCGCCAGGCACGCATCCACCCCGCCACCCGGGTTTTCCAGGCGCTTCGCATTGCGGTCAACCGTGAGCTGGACCACCTGAAAACCGCCCTGGCCGATTCGCTGGATGTGCTCAGCGAGGGAGCTCGCGTGATCGTGATCTCCTTCCATTCCCTGGAAGATCGAATCGTGAAAAACTTCTTTCGCGACGAGGAAAAGGGGTGCGTCTGCCCCCCCAGGCTTCCCGTATGCGTCTGCGGCAAAAAACCGCGGCTCAAGGTGATCACGCGCCGTGTGATCACCCCCACGGAGGAGGAAATCGCCGCCAATCCGCGCGCGTCGAGCGCCAAGATGCGCGTTGCCGAGAGAGTCTATGTTTGACCGGATCCGCAAAATTGCCCAGACCCGGCTGCATGTGCCGCCGAAGGAATTTCGCATGATTCTCCTCGCGTCGGTGCTGGTGATGATCGGCGCCATGGCCTTCGTTTGGCCCAACGTGCGCATGGTGAAGCTCGGCTACGAATACCAGGCTCTGCTGAAGGAACAGCGGGAACTGCTCAGGGAGAGCAACCTGCTGCTCCTTGAGAAATCCAGCCTGGAGTCGCTCGACCGGGTTCATGCCCTGGCGAAAGAAAAACTCGGGCTTCAACCGCCCGAGAACGGTCAAATTGTAACTGTGTTCCTCAAGTAGGCGAAGACGATGGCTCGATCCGACAAACAAGCCAGGGGCAATGCACGCAGCTCCCTGAAGGTCCGCCTGCTGATGGTGTCCGCTATTTTTCTCATCTATTGGGCCGGGCTCACCACGCGTCTGTTCTACCTGCAAATCATCAAGCACGACGACCTGGTCGCCCTGTCCAAGAGGCAATACGACCGCACCGCGAAAATCTATTACGGCCGCGGCGTCATTTACGACCGCAATCAGAACGAGTTGGTTAGAAATATCGAGATGGAATCGGTCTACATCACGCCGCCCGAAATCACCGACAAAAAACGAACCGCGAAAACATTGGCCTCCCTTCTCAAGCTGGATGAGAAAGAGGTCGCGCGTAAAGTCAGGTCGGACAAGCACTTCGTGTGGGTCAAGCGAAAAGCCCCGTTCGAAGAGGTGGACCGCCTGAGGCAACACGACCTCCAGGGAGTCGGCTTCGTTTCCGAGCAGCGCCGGTTTTATCCCAAGCGGGAGCTCGCTTCCGGCGTTCTCGGCTTCGTCGGCCTCGACAACCAGGGCCTCGCCGGAGTGGAACATTATCACCACTCCCTGCTCAAGGGAGCCACCCTGCGCCAGGTGATCGAAAAAGACGCCCGGGGGCGGACGATCCATTCCCTCGACGCGCAGGGAAAGCAGCGCTCGCCCAGTCATGACGTGGTGTTGACCCTCGACGAGGTCATCCAGTTCATTGCCGAGCATCACTTAAAAGCGCAGGTTAAGGAGTATGACGCGAAATCCGGCGTGGCCGTGGTGATGGACCCGCACAGCGGCGAAATCTACGCCATGGCCAACGTCCCGCAGTTCAACCCCAACAACTACGCCGCCTACCCGCCGCGCATGTGGGAAAACCGGATTGTCTCGGGGGCGTTCGAGCCGGGTTCGATTTTCAAGCCGGTGGTCGCCGCAGCCGTGATCGACTCAGGAGCGGCCAGCGCCAGCGACACGTTTTTCTGTGAAAACGGGGATTTTAAAATCGGCCGGGTGAGCATCGGCGAAGCGGCCAATCACAAATTCGGCTTGCTGAGCATCAAGGATATCATCAAAAAATCGAGCAACATCGGGTCCATCAAAATGGCGCAGGCCCTCGGGAGCGAAGGCATGTTCCCCTACCTCAAAGGATTTGGCTTCGGAGAAAAAACAGGGATCGACCTTCCGGGCGAGTCCCCCGGCTTTTTGCGGGACTTGCCGCGCTGGTCGGCGCTCTCGCTTGCATCCATTTCCTTCGGCCACGAAATTTCCGCCACGCCTATTCAGATGGCCGCGGCAACGAGCGCCATCGCCAACGGAGGCACACTCTACCCGCCGCGCGTCACACGGGCCATCGTGAAAGGCGGCCAGGTCGTGCAAGGGCTCGACAAGCCCGCCGGGCGCCGTGTCATTGCGGAAAAAACCAGCCGCCAGATCATCGAAATCCTGAAATCGGTCGTTAAGGAGGGCACCGGAACCGAGGCTGCGGTGCCGGGGTACGACACCGCGGGTAAAACCGGAACCGCGCAGAAATTTGACCCCGAAACGCAGACCTATTCCAGTACCGATTACGTCTCTTCGTTTGTCGGCTTTGCTCCCGCGGACGCCCCGCGCATCGTGGTTCTCGTTATGATCGACTCCCCCAAAAAGAGCCACTGGGGAGGCGTCGTCGCCGCACCGGTGTTCCGGGAAATAACCAAGGAAGTCCTGCGTTACCTCAACGTCCCGTCCAGTGAGGAACGGGTCTACATTATGGACCGTGCATGATGAACATGGTGAACGCCAATACACCCATGACGGCTGACCACAATACCCAAACGCCACCGCTCCGGAAACTTTCCGAGCTGCTTGGCCACTGCCCGGCGAAGAACGTGCTCGGCACCCTGGACCGCGACATCGCCTCCATCGCGTTCGACTCCCGGAAGGTGGAGCCCGGCGGCCTCTTCATCGCCATCCACGGCTACCAGGAAGACGGCAGCCGATTTATCGACGACGCGCTCCGCCGCGGCGCCTCGGCCTTCATCACCGAAACCGAATTCGACAAACTGCCGGGGCATCACCTCGCCGCCAACGGCACCACCGCCATACGCGTGGAGGACGCCAGGCTCGCGCTCTCGCGGGTGAGCGCGGAATTTTACCGCCACCCCTCGCGCGACCTGAACCTGGTGGGAATCACCGGCACCAACGGCAAAACCACGCTGACCTACATTCTCGAAACACTGTTCAAGGCGGCCCACCAGCCCACCGGCGTCATCGGCACCATCAACTACCGCTACGGCGGGGTTGTGCGCCAGGCATCCGTCACCACGCCCGAATCTCTCGATATCAACCGCATGCTTCGCGACATGGCCGACCAGGGCATCGGCACCTGCTTCCTGGAAGTTTCCTCGCATTCCCTCGCGCTCAAGCGAGTGCATGAGATGACCTTCCGGGTGGGCGTGTTCACCAACCTGAGCCGCGATCATCTCGACTTCCACGGCACCATGGAAGCCTACGCAAACGCAAAAAAGGAGCTGTTCCGGGCCAACAACGTCAAACACAGAGTCATCAACACCGACGACCCCGTCGGCAGGGAAATCCTCAAGGAATCCGGCGTGGAAACACTCACGACCGGCATCGATCATCCAGCGGACGTCAAAGCTGAAGGCTGCGTTCTATCCGAGGAAGGCAGTCACTTCACTCTCCAAACTCCCTCCGGAAACCGGGAGATTTTCACGCATCTCCTCGGCAAACACAACGTTTACAATCTCCTCTCAGGGGCCGCTGCGGCCCTCTTCCAAGGTATACCGCTGGATGAAATCGGCCAGGGGATGCGGTCCATCGACCGCATCCCCGGTCGATTCGAACGCCTGGACCGGGGTCAGGATTTCACCGTGGTGGTGGACTACGCCCACACCGGCGACGCGCTCACCAACGTATTGAACGCGGCCCGCGCCTTCACGCACGGGAAAGTCATCGTCGTGTTCGGCTGCGGCGGCGACCGCGACCGCGGCAAACGCCCCGAAATGGGACGCGCCGCGATCGCCGGCAGCGACTTCGCCGTGATCACTTCCGACAACCCGCGCCGGGAACAACCCGAACGCATCATCGAAGACATTTTAAAAGGCCTCCCGCCGCAGGCGAAAGAGAACCGGGACTACGCGGTCATTCCCGACCGGGCCGAGGCCATCGCCTTCGCCATCAATCGCGCTGAGAAGGGCGACTTTTTGCTGATCGCCGGAAAAGGGCACGAGGACTACCAGATCCTGCCCTCGGGAACCATTCATTTCGACGACAGGGAAATCGCCGGAATGGCTCTCGGAAAGAGATTGAACCATGATTAAAGGCCAGGCCACAGACTGCTTGAGCGCCTTCGCCGGTGAGCTCATTTGCGGCGAACCCGAAGCGTCGTTTTGCGGCGTCTCCATCGATTCGCGCACCGTGAGCGCCGGAGAATTGTTTTTCTGCATCACGGGAGAACGCTTCGACGGCCATGACTTTATCGAAAGCGCGATGGCCCGGGGCGCGGCGGGGGTGATTCTCTCCGACGCGAGCCGCTTTTCACGGCCGCCTGCGTCCGGCAAAAGTGGAAAGGATTTTTTTGCGATAAGAACCCAGGACACCCTGACCGCCCTGCAGGAACTCGCCCGCCAGCACCGGCAGCGGATTCCCGCCCGGGTGGTTGCCGTCACCGGCACCAACGGCAAAACCACGACCAAGGAAATGATCGCCGCCATCGCCGCCATGAAATTCCGCACCCACAAAACCCGCGGCAACCTGAACAACCATATCGGCCTGCCGCTCACGGTTCTCGCCCTCAGCCCGGACCACGAAGTGGCGGTGCTGGAAATGGGCATGAGCGCCGCCGGAGAAATCCGCCGTCTGGCGGAAATCGCCGACCCGGACATCGGCGTCATCACCAATATTTCCGAGGGCCACCTGCTGCACCTTGAATCGGTGAAGAACGTGCAGGCCGCCAAGGGCGAGCTGTTCGAGGCTCTCGGCGAAGGAGACACCGCCATCGTCAACGCGGACGACCCCCTGGTGCGGGAACTCGCGCTGAACCTCAGGGCGCGGCAGATCACCTTCGGCATCGACCAACCGGCCGACATCCGCGGGGAAAATATCCGCTCGCTCGGCGAAGAAGGCTACGAATTCACCGTAACGGCGGACACGAAAAGCATTCCGGTGCACCTGCCCTTCCCCGGCGCCTGCAACGTGCCCAACGCCCTTGCCGCGATGGCCGCCGGTCTGGCTCTCGGAATTGAACCCGAACTCATGGCGGAGGGACTCAAGCAAACCCGGCTGCCCGCCCAGCGCCACGAGATTCTGCGGCAAGCGGGACTTGTCGTCATCAACGACGCCTACAACGCCAACCCGCAATCGATGCGCGCGGCCCTGGCCACCCTCGCCGGGTATCCCGCCGCGGGACGGAAGTTTTTCGTGATCGGCGACATGCTGGAGCTGGGGCGCTCGGAAGAAACCCTGCACATGCGCCTGGGGGAAGATATTGCCGGGCAATCCATTGACTGCCTGGTCACCGTGGGAAAGCTCGCCGGCCTCGCGGCGCGGGGAGCGCTTGCAAAAGGCATGGATGAAAACCAGGTGAAAGCCCTCGCCACGCGGGGAGAGGCCCTGGATTACCTAAAGCACACAACCCGCTCCGGCGACTGCCTGCTCATCAAGGGGTCGCGGGGGGCGGGAATGGAAGAAGTGGTCCGGGGTCTCCTCGGCGCTTCCGCTTCCTAGAGGCTGTATGTTCTATCATTTATTTTATCCGCTCAGCACAGACTACTCGATCTTCAACGTCTTTCGCTACATCACGTTCCGGTCGGCGTATTCCGGGCTCACGGCACTCGCCCTCAGCCTGCTGTTGGGGTCGGCGGCCATCGGCCTTCTGCAAAAATTGCAGATCCGCGAAAAAATCCGCAAGGAAGGGCCCGAAAGCCACGCCGCCAAATCGGGCACGCCGACGATGGGCGGGCTCCTCATCATCGCCACGTTCCTCCTGGCCACCCTGCTCTGGAGCAACCTGACCAACGCCTACATCTGGCTGATCGTTTTCGCGACCCTGGGGTTCGGCGGCCTCGGCTTTTACGACGACTACCTCAAGCTGAGAAGCGGTGAAGGCCTGAGCGCCCGCAGGAAGCTTCTTTTTCAAGCGCTCATCAGCCTGGCGATCGGGATTTATCTGGTTTATTTCGATGCCGCCCGTGCGGGCGCGGCCACCCAGCTCGCGGTACCGTTCCTGAAGGGGTATCAACCCGACCTCGGCATCTTTTACCTGCTTTTTATTGTGTTCATCATTGTCGGCACCTCGAACGCCGTCAACCTCACCGACGGCCTCGACGGCCTGGCCATCGGCCCGATCATCATCGCCGTGGCCACCTACACAGGCATCGTGTACGTGTGCGGGCACAGTAAATTCGCGGAATACCTCAACATCCAGTACATCAAGGACGCCGGCGAGGTGGCGGTGGCCAGCAGCGCGGTCCTCGGCGCGAGCCTCGGATTCCTGTGGTTCAACAGCTACCCGGCCCAGGTGTTCATGGGCGACGTCGGCTCCCTGACCCTCGGCGGAGTCCTCGGAACCCTCGCCGTCATTTCAAAACACGAACTGCTGCTGATTCTGGTGGGCGGGATCTTCGTCATCGAAGCGCTCTCCGTCATCATCCAGGTCGCTTACTTCAAGTACACAGGGGGCAAGCGCTTTTTCAAGATGGCGCCCCTGCATCATCATTTCGAAAAATCGGGCTGGGAAGAACCGAAGGTGATCGTCCGCTTCTGGATCGTGGCGGTGGTGCTGGCCATGATCAGCCTGAGCACGCTCAAGTTGAGATAAACGATGGACATCGAGAACAAAACATTCTGCGTCATCGGCATGGGCCGCTCCGGCCTGGCCGCCGCCAACTTTCTCGCCGACCGCGGCGCGCGGGTCCGGATCGCCGAGGCGCGCAGCGAAGCTGCGCTCGGGGAAGCCGCGCACAACCTCCATCCGGCGGTCGGCGTGACCTATGGCAACTCGACGCCATCCGACGACGCCGATTGCATCGTGCTGAGCCCGGGGGTGGATATCGACGCCGATTTCCTCGCCCCCGCCCGCGCGCGCGGAACCGAAATCATCAGCGAGATCGAACTCGCCTCCCGGTTCGCCCAGGCCCCCATCATCGCCATCACCGGCACCAACGGCAAAACCACCTGCACCACCCTGATCGGCAACATGCTGAAGCAGGCGGGCAAAGAGGCGCCCACCGGCGGCAACATCGGCACCCCGTTCATCACTCTCGCGGACAGGAACTCGGTGGATTTTTTCGTCATCGAGGTGTCGAGCTTTCAACTCGAGGCGGTTCATCACTTTCGCCCGAAGATCGCCGTTCTACTCAACATCACGCCCGACCATCTCGACCGGCACAAGACGCTCGACCGCTACATAGAACTCAAAGGACGCATCGCGGAAAACCAGTTGGAGAGCGACGCCCTCGTTCTCAACCAGGACGATCCGCTCGTGCTGGAAGCCACGAAAGCACAGCGCTCACGCAAAATATATTTCAGCCAGAAGTCCGAGGTCGAGGAGGGCGTGTTCCTGCAAGGGCCCGTCATCCTGGCGCGCTTCGCGGGCAAAGAGGAAATCGTTTGCCGCGTGGATGAACTCAAGGAGCCGACCCGGTGGCAGATGGAGAACGTTCTCGCCTCAGCGGCGGCGGCTTATCTCGCGGGAGCCCCCCGGAAAGCCATCGCCGATGCGCTCAGAGACTATGCCGGCATGGCGCATCGGCTGGAATGGGTACGAACGCTGAACGGCGTCGACTTCATCAACGATTCCAAGGGAACCAACGTCGGAGCGCTTAAGAAATCCCTCGAGTCCATCACCCGGCCGGTCATCCTCATCGCCGGCGGCAAGGACAAATCGGGAGACTTCACCCCCCTCAAGGAACTTTTGAACGCGCGGGTCAAGCACATGGTGCTCATCGGCGAAACCCGAAGTAAATTCCGCCAGATCCTTAACGGCACCTTCAGTTACGAGGACGCCCAAAGCCTGAAGGACGCCGTCGATCAGGCCTGCAAACAATCCGAACCCGGCGACGTGGTGCTGCTTTCCCCGGCCTGCGCCAGCTTTGACATGTTCGCCAATTATGAAGACCGGGGAAACCAGTTCAAAACGATCGTCTACGAACTTTAGCAAGTAAAACCGGGGCGCCGCCCCGAAGGAGACCGCCTTGCAGCAACCCAGCCACACGCACCACGGGGCCGATTCGATCCTGCGGATCGCGCTCGCACTGTTGCTTCTGACCGGCCTCGTCATGGTTTACAGCGCAAGCGCCGTGTTCGCCATGGATGAGTACGGCGACTCTTACTATTTCCTCAAGCGCCAGGCGCTCTGGTGCCTCATTGGCCTTGTCGTGCTGCTTGTGGCAAAGAGTGTGGACTACCGCCGGTTGCAAGGCTTGACCTACCCCATCATGTTTCTCTGCTTCCTCCTCCTCATGGCGGTGATGGTGCCCGCTTTGAGCCAGGAAGCCGGCGGCGCAAGGCGCTGGCTGAAACTTGGGCCGGTGGCGTTCCAGCCCTCCGAGCTGGCGAAATTCGCCCTCGTCCTCTTCATCGCCAAGAGCCTGGTCAAACGCGCCGACCATCTGAAGAATTTCGCCTACGGCTACCTGCCCAACCTGATCGTGCTCGGTTTCTTTTTCCTGCCGATCCTGTTCCAGCCCGATTTTGGCACGGCGATGATCATCGGCGCGGTCACCTTCACGATGTTGTTCGTCGCCGGACTGCGCACCAAATTTCTGGTTTACTCGGGGCTGGCGCTGATCCCCTTCATCATTTCCGCGATTTTGAGCCAGGGCTACCGGACACGGCGAATCCTCGCTTTCCTCGACCCCTGGCAGGACCCGTCGGATGCAGGGTTCCAGGCGATCCAGTCCTTTTACGCTTTCGGCCGGGGCGGCACCTTCGGCGTCGGCCTGGGGGACAGCAACCAGAAGCTGTTCTACCTTCCCGAGGCGCATACCGATTTCATTTTTTCGGTGATCGGCGAGGAGTTGGGTTTCATCGGTGTCATGTGCATCACGGTGCTGTTCGCCCTGGTGATCTGGAGAGGCTTCATCACCGCGTATCGCGTGAAGGACGATTTCGGGACGCACCTCGCCATCGGCCTGACGCTGCTCATCGGCATCCAGGCCTTCGTCAACATGGGCGTGGCCACGGGCCTCTTGCCCACCAAGGGGCTGACCCTCCCCTTCATCAGTCTGGGCGGGTCGTCCATGGTGGTCTCCATGCTCGCGATGGGGGTTTTATTGAATATTTCGGAGCACGCCGTCGCCAGGCGCTGACGGTAACATCATGAGTCATCGAGTCGTCATCGCCGGCGGGGGAACGGGGGGCCACCTTTATCCCGGCATCGCCCTCGCCCGGGCGTTAATGAAGGAAGATATGAGCATCGACATCACATTCATCGGAACCGAGCGGGGCATCGAATCGCGAGTGCTCCCCCGGGAAGGCTTGCGCTTAAAGACCATCGCCTCCGCCGGTTTGCTTGGAAAGCGCGGCTTAAGCCGCCTCACCGCGTGGGCGAAACTGCCCGTCGGGGTTCTGCAGGCACTGGGGTTTCTGGTCCGCAAGCGGCCCGGCCTCGTCGTCGGCGTCGGCGGTTACGTTTCAGGCCCTGTCGGGCTGGCGGCGAAGCTGCTCGGCATTCCCCTGCTCTTGCACGAACAAAATGCTATTCCCGGCGTCACCAATCGCTGGCTGGGCAAAGTCGCCGACCAGGTCGCCGTTTCATTTCCACAGTCGGCCCGCTACTTCCCGGAAAGCCGGGTGGTGGAAACAGGCAACATGATTCGCGAAGAATTCTGCCGCCCCTCGCTCACGGCCGCGCGTCCCGAGCGCTTCACGGTCCTGGTTCTTGGCGGCAGCCAGGGCGCGCATTCCATCAACATCGCCATGACCGGAGCCCTCGAGCATTTGGCGGCGGTGAAGGACAGAATCTTCATCATTCACCAGACCGGGGAAAAGGATTTCGAGAGCATCCAGCAACAGTACAAGGAAGCCGGTTTTCGCGCCGACGTGCAGCCCTTCATCCACGACATGGCGACCTGCTTCCATGAGGCATCGCTGATCATCGCTCGGGCCGGCGCCACCACCCTGGCCGAGATCACCGCCTGCGGCAAGGCCGCCGTTCTCATTCCCTTTCCATATGCCGCGCATAACCATCAGGAGAAAAACGCGCGCGTTCTGGAAACCGCCGGCGCGGCGGAAGTCATTCTCGACCGGGAAGCCACCGGCGTCCGGTTTGCCGAGTCGATTCGAAGCGCCATGGACGATGCCGGCCACCTGAGGCGCCGGGAAGAAAACAGCCTGCGGCTCGGCCGGCCCGACGCCACTCGAAAAGTGCGGGATCTCTGCCTGAATCTGCTCAGCGGAAAATCCGCCCCAACAAATAATTCCTCGCCAACGGCGAGCACAAACGGTCAATTGTCATGTTTCTAGGAAAAACCAGACGGATCCACTTCATCGGGATCGGCGGATCGGGCATGAGCGGCATCGCGGAAGTGCTGAAAAACCTGGGCTACGATGTGGCCGGGTCCGACCGCAAGAAAACCCGCATCACCGATCACCTGGAAAGCCTCGGCGTTCGCGTGTACACGGGGCACCAGGCGAAAAACGTGGAGAACGCCCAGGTGGTGGTGGTCTCGAGCGCTGTCGACGCTCTCAACGAGGAGGTTGTCGCGGCGCGGGAGCACCTGATTCCCGTCATCCCCCGGGCGGAGATGCTCGCCGAACTCATGCGGATGAAATACGGTATCGCCATCGCGGGGACTCACGGCAAAACAACCACCACGTCGCTGGTAGCCAGCGTGCTCGACGGGGGCCATCTGGACCCCACCGTGGTCATCGGCGGCCGCCTCAAAAGCGCGGGCGGGCACAGCAAGCTGGGGCAGAGCGAATTTCTCGTGGCCGAGGCGGATGAGAGCGACGGCTCCTTCCTCAAGCTCTCGCCCACGATCGCCGTGATCACCACGCTCGACGAAGAGCACATGGATTATTACAAGACCCTGGAGGGCATGAAACAGGCGTTTCTCACCTTCATCAATAAAGTGCCCTTTTACGGCTCGGCCGTGATTTGCCTGGACGACGCCAACCTGCAATCGCTGATTCCCAGCATCGAAAAGCGCATCATCACCTACGGCCTGACGGCCCAGGCCGATGTGACGGCAAAAAATATCTCGCTGGAAAACATGCAGAGCCGCTTCACCGTCTTTCACCAGGGCAAGGCCCTGGGGCCCGTGGTTTCGCGAGCGCTCGGGCATCACAACGTGCAGAACACCCTTGCGGCCGTGGCCGTGGGTCTGGAACTTGGAATCTCCTTTGCCGATATCGCCGCGTCGATCGAAGGTTTTGCCGGAGTGCAGCGGCGGTTCGAGATCGTCCATCAGAGCGACCAACTGACCCTGGTCGACGACTACGGCCACCACCCTGCTGAAATAATGGCCACACTGAAAACCGCGCGCCAGGCCTGGCCCGATCGCCGCCTGATCGTTGTGTTCCAGCCGCACCGCTACTCGCGCACAAAGTGGCTGCTCAAGGACTTCTGGCGGGCGTTCAACGACGCCGACCGCTTGATCGTGACCGACATTTACCCCGGCGGCGAGGCCCCCATCGAAGGGGTGCACGCGCGGCAGGTTGCAGAAGGGGTTCGGGAATCCGGTCATAAAAGTGTCGAATACCTGCCCAGCCTGGACGAGGCGGTCGCCCGGCTGGCGGCAACCCTTGCGCCGGGCGACGTGGTCATCACCCTCGGAGCGGGCGATGTCGGCGAAGTGAATCGGCACCTGATTTCCCGATATTCCAACGAATTGAACCCTTCCTAGAGAGGACCGAGCGATATGTCGCGTGAGCTGTGGAAACCGAGATTAATACGATGGGCCAACACGGGCCCGGGACGGGGAATCGTTCTGCGCACCCGGCTGGAGTTGCCCAAAACCGTTCTGGGACGCAAAATCCTGCAGAGAAAAAACATGAACCCTTCTTACTCCTGGCTGCACAAGATCAAAGGCGAAGTGAGGCGGGATGAGCTGCTCTCCGCCCACACGTCCATCCGCGTCGGCGGGCCGGCGGATATTTTCATTCTGCCGCGCGATGCCGCCGACCTGCAAACCCTGCTCCGGCATCGCGGCGAAATACCGCTGTTCATCCTCGGTGAAGGGTCCAACCTGCTGGTGCGCGACCGGGGCATCCGGGGCATCGTGGTGTCGCTCAAGGAGAGCTTCAAAACAATTCACGGCCCCCACTTCGACACACCCGGCGAGGAAGAGCCCACGGCCCTCCTGCGTGCGGGCGCGGGGGTCAAACTGTCTTATCTGGCGAAATACGCCGCCCGCTTCGGCCTGACGGGCATCGAGCGGCTGGCGGGCATTCCCGGCTCGGTCGGCGGCGCCCTCATCATGAACGCGGGCGCCGAAGGAACGGAAATCGGTGATGTGGTCGAAAGCGTCACCCGCATCACGCCTGATGGTGAAATGGAAACCCTCAACCGCGACCAGCTTTCCTTCAGCTATCGCAAAACAGTGTTTCCCTCCGAAGGAGGCATCATCGTCGAAGCGACACTGCGCCTCAAGAAAGGCAACGCCGCGAAGATTCAGGAAACGATGGACACGCACCTCACGCGCCGCAGCCAGACGCAGCCCCTCACGGTTCCCAATTCCGGGTCCATTTTCAAGAACCCGCCCGGCGACGCCGCGGGCCGGCTCATCGAGGCGGCGGGCCTCAAGGGGACCCGTTTCGGCCAGGCGGCGGTGTCGCTCAAACACGCGAATTTCATCGTCAACCAGGGGCAGGCCACGGCGCGGGACGTGATCCGCCTGATCGAACACATCCAGGAAACGGTGCGGGAAAAGTTTGGCACCGAACTGGAACGGGAAATCATCATCGCAGGTGAATGAAAAATGATTATAAGGTCCGCTATCAAAGGTACCCCCTCCTTCCTTTGTCTCCGGCCCTTTGGCCAGGGCCGGGGGCGGACCTCTTATTTAACGTGAACGGAAAGCCGTGGAATCTTTGAAGAGCAAAAAAATCGGAGTGCTTCTGGGAGGCCTCTCGCCCGAGCGGGAGATCTCCCTTCTCACGGGAAACGCCGTTCTGGGCGCAATGAGAAAGTTAGGGCTCAGCGCCGAGGCCATCGACGTGGACAGGAATATCGCTGCCACCCTGAAAGAGAAACGGATCGACCTTGCCTTCATCGCCCTGCACGGCACCTACGGCGAAGACGGCACCCTCCAGGGCCTTCTGGAGTATGCCGGCATTCCCTACACGGGTTCGGGCGTGCTGGGAAGCGCCCTCGCCTACGACAAGGTGAAATCCAAGGAGATTTTCAAGGTGAACGGTATTCCCACGGCGGACTACCAGGTGGTTTACCGCAGCCAGAGGGAAAAGATTCGCCGGAGCATCGAAGGGCCCGTGGTCATCAAACCCTCCAACCAGGGGTCGAGCCTGGGCATCAGCATCGTGAAAGATGAAAAGGGATGGGAACCCGCGCTCGAGCTGGCTTTCAAGTATTCCGAGGAGGTCCTGATCGAAGAATTCGTCGAGGGCCGCCTGGTCGCGGTGGGCATGAACGGAGAGACGCCCCTGCCCGCCATCCACATCCGCCCGCGGTCGGGGTTTTACGACTACGAGGCGAAGTACACGCAAGGGAAAACCGAGTACCAGTGCCCGGCCGATCTGGATAAAACCGAACTGGCCCGCCTGAACGAAACGGCCTGCGCGGTGTTCCGCGCACTCAAGGCCCGGGGCGTGCCAAGGGTGGACGCCATCATCGATAGCGAGGGCGTCCCCAAAGTCCTGGAGATGAATACCATCCCTGGAATGACGCCCACGAGCCTCCTGCCCATGGCGGCGAAG
Source organism: Nitrospirota bacterium (assembly GCA_003246675.1). Lineage (GTDB taxonomy): Bacteria > Nitrospinota > Nitrospinia > Nitrospinales > VA-1 > SZUA-259. Next base: position 76,347 of record QJZQ01000173.1, read on the forward strand.
GAGGCCGGTTTAGACTTCGAGGCATTGACCCTCGAAATCCTCAAAAAAGCCACACGCGATTACGAGGACTAGCCCGACACCATGGACTACGCGGTCACAAAAAAAAGAAAGCCTTCATCCTCCTGGCTGAAGGTGCGCGTCCGCCAGAGGGTGAAGCCCGCGGCGAGCCCGGCCGCCCCGGTGCGAAAGAAAACCGGCAAGAACGCCAAGCTTCGCCAGGAAAAGGTCCGCACGGGTGCACGTTGGCTCCTTAAAGGCCTTCTTGCGGCAAGCCTCATCTGGGGCGTCTACGAAGCCGGGGTATTCATGACCACCTCATCCCGGTTCGCGGTTTCGCGGGTCACGGTCACGGGCAACGCACAGGTGAAAAACGCGGATCTCAAAGAATGGCTCACGGCGATTTCGGGAAAAAATATCTTCCTGCTGGATCTCGAAGAAGTCTCTGGAGGTTTCGAAACGCACCCCTGGGTGCAATCCGCCGCGGTGCGCAAGGTGTTCCCCGACACGCTGCACATCCACCTGGTGGAGCGGGCGCCCTTCGCGCGCATCCAACTCGGAGAAACATATGTCATGGACTCGCACGGCGTCCTCCTCGCCAATGACGGCCCGGCTTACAACCACCTGCCCCTCGTGGTTCATTCCGGAGGAAGCCCGGCCCGGCCAGGGCAAACGGTGGCCAGTCCGAACGTGGTGGAGAGCCTGAAAATCATGCAGTCGCTGAACCGCCTGCCGTTTTTCCGGGACGACGAGATAAGCAGCGCCCACCTCCGCCCCGGTGCGCGCGTTGAATTCAAGACTCGCAACGAGGGGATAAAAATTTTCATGTCTCTCGATGCACTGAGAAACAATTTCAGGAATTTCAGAATGCTGATGAACACCCTCGATAAGGAGGGCAAAGCCATCGACCGTATTGACCTGTCGTTCAAGAACCAGGTTGTGGTGCGGCGACGGCAGGGGTGAAGATGAACCAACGTAGGGGGAAAACAAGGCAAGGAGACAGGGGTCATGGCCAGGAAAAGTGACTATATCGTGGGCCTCGACATCGGCACCACGAAAATCGTCTGCATCATCGGCGAAACAACGCCCGAGGGCAGAATAGAGATCATCGGCCTCGGCCAGCACCCGTCCAAGGGCCTGCGCAAGGGGGTGGTGGTCAACATCGACAGCACCGTGGAATCCATCAAGAGCGCGCTGGAGGAGGCGGAGCTCATGGCCGGGGTCGAGATCGACTCGGTCTTCGTCGGCATTGCCGGCGGACACATCAACAGCCTTAACAGCCACGGCATCATCGGCGTTAAGGACAAGGAAATTGTGCAGAAAGACATCGACCGCGTGATCGAGGCGGCAAAAGCCATCGCCATTCCCCTCGACCGGGAGGTGATCCACGTCCTGCCGCAGGAATTCATCGTCGACGAGCAGGAGGGCATCAAAATGCCCCTCGGCATGGCGGGGGTGCGGTTGGAGGCGAAGGTGCACATCGTCACCGCCGCGGTGACCTCGGCGCAAAACATCGTGAAATGCGTCAACAAGGCGGGCCTCGGCGTGCAGGACATCGTTCTGGAACAGCTGGCGTCGAGCGAGTCGGTGCTGTCGCCGGATGAAAAGGAACTGGGCGTCGCCATGATCGACATCGGCGGCGGCACATCGGACATGGCCATCTTCTATCAGGGGGCCATCAAGCACACCGGGGTGCTGACCATCGCGGGTTCGCAGATGACCAACGACATCGCCATCGGCCTGCGTACGCCGAATTCGGAAGCGGAGAAAATCAAGCACACCTTCGGGTGCGCCTACTCCGCCCTCGTCGGCGAGGACGAGTCCATCGAGGTGCCCAGCGTGGGAGGACGCGAGGCACGCACGGTGAGCCGGCAGATTCTGAGCGAGATCATCGAGGCCCGCGCCCGGGAGATGTTCGAGCTGCTCGACCACGAGCTCACCACCTCGGGCTTTCGCGACCTCATCTCCTCCGGCATCGTGCTCACCGGGGGGGCCTCCAGCATGCAGGGCATGGCCGAACTGGCCGAGGATGTATTCCAGACCCCTGTGCGCGTGGGAACGCCGATGCGAATGGGAGGCCTGACCGACGTGGTCAACAACCCCATGTACGCCACCAGCACGGGGCTCGTGCAGTATGGCATGAAACAGCAACAATCCGGCACGACGCGAGAGCTTCGAGGCCGTAATCTTTTCGATAAAATCTTCAGCCGAATGAAAGATTGGGCTAACGAATTTTTTTAATCAAGGGAGGATATGTTATGGGCTTGATAGAGTTTGAAAACCAGAACGAGCATTCAGCGCGCATCAAGGTAGTGGGTGTGGGAGGCGGCGGCACCAACGCCGTGAACTCCATGGTTCGCCACTCCATCCGCGGGGTGGACTTCATCGTGGCCAATACCGATGCACAATCACTCGATGCATCGGAATGCCGGGATAAAATCCAGATCGGCCTGCAGGTCACCCGCGGACTGGGGGCCGGGTCCAACCCGGAGATCGGCCGCCTGGCGGCGGAGGAAAGCGAGGAGCAGATCCGCTCGCTGCTGGAAGGCGCGGACATGGTCTTCATCACCGCCGGCATGGGCGGGGGAACGGGAACGGGCGCCGCGCCCATCATCGCGAAAATCGCCAAGGAAATGGGCGCCCTCACCGTGGGCGTGGCCACCAAGCCGTTCGCCTTC
>QJZQ01000040.1 GCA_003246675.1 Nitrospirota bacterium
CACACCACCGCCAGCTGGCAGAGCGTCAACTTCGACCACAGCGGCGTCACCGGCACCTGCGCGAGCTGCCATAACGGCACCACCGCGACGGGCAAGAACGCCACCCACATCAACACCACCAACACCTGCGACGACTGCCACACGACCGCCGCCTGGCAGCCCGTCACCCAGGTCGATCACGCCTCCGTCGTCGGCACCTGTTTCTCCTGCCATAACGGCACCACCGCGACCGGGAAATCGGCGAATCATTTACAAACCAGCAACCTGTGTGACGACTGCCATATCACAAGCAACTGGACCACCGTCAACTTCGATCACAGCGGCGTCACCGGCACCTGCGCGAGCTGCCATAACGGCACCACCGCCACCGGCAAGCCGGTGACCCACGTGCAGACTTCCGCCGGTTGCGATGCCTGCCACAGTACGATTGCGTGGGTTCCCGCCAATTTCGACCATTCTGCGGTGACGGGAAGTTGCTCCAGCTGCCATAACGGCACCACCGCGACGGGCAAGCCGGCGAATCATTTCGTGACGAGTCTCCAATGCGATGAGTGCCACAACATCAACAGCTGGGTCACCATCGACTTCAATCACTCCTCGCCTGCTTACCCTGGGGACCACAACGCGAGCGTGACGTGCCTCAGTTGCCACCAGAGCAATAGCCAGACGGCCACCTGGAGTTTCGGTGCCTACAAGCCGGATTGCGCCGGCTGCCACGCCAGCCAGTACAAGCCCAGCAAACATAAAAAATATGAAAACCCCGACACTTATTACAGTGTCAGCGAACTCAGGGATTGCTCCGGAGCCTGTCACGTGTACACCGACAGTACCATGACGACCATTAAGGATTCCCGAAGGGGTGAACACCAGCCTAGGAACAGCGGCTTTTGACGGCAGCGTTCTCTCGGCCTTCACACTCATCGACCAATCTCTGCAAGGCAAAGATGCAATTAATAAAAAGCTTCAATCGATTTTTTTGCGGTTTGGCAACCCTGGTCGCTTTCCTGGCCTCGACCGTACCGGCCCACGCCGTGATCGTAGAGGATGTGAGCGTCCGCTCCCGATCGACAGGATATGAAATACAGTTTCGGTTCTTCCTTCCCTTACGCTACGAGAGTCACAGCCCAGGGAAAGAGGGCGACGTGCTGGTGGTTCAGCTGCGCACCGTCTCCAGCCTCGGCTTCGACGACACCGAACTGCTCCAGGAGCTTCGGAAGCGGGAGATCCTGAGCTGGGACCGTTCGATCCCCGTTCCCATCAAGGAATTGACCTACGAAGGCGATACGCCGGATCGGCCGACGCTGACCCTCCGGTTCAACGAGGCGGTGAAGTTCGACGTGCGCAGCAGCGCCGATTTTCGCAGCCTCATCGTCAATTTAAAAGCGGACAAAAAGGCCGCGCCGGAACCGCCCGCAGCCGCCGCGCCCACGGAAGCGCCCCTGCACGAGACGGACCTGACCGGCGTACCGCAAAAAATCGCCGAATTGATGGAAACCGCGCGACTCGCCATGGTCGATGAGGATTACCGCCGCGCCGTGCAGCTCTACACCAAAATTCTGCGCCTGCCGGACTCCCCCGCGCATGCCGACGCCCAGGAATTCCTTGCCCTGGCCAGGGAGCGCAACCGGCAACTGGCGCACGCCAAGGCCGAATACGAAAAATACCTTTCCCTTTACCCCAAAGGACCCGGGGCCGACCGGGTCCGGCAACGGCTTTTAGGCCTCGTCACCGCCGCCGCCAAACCCAAGGAGCGGCTGAAGACCGCCGAACCCGCCGCCGAAGGCGCAAGCCCCTGGGATTCCAGGGTCTACGGCAGCCTGTCCATGTTCTACAACCACGACGTGACCGAACCGGACAACGGCGAGGCCGTGGTCAATCGATCCGACCTTGCCACCCATCTCGATTTCAACACACGCCTGAAGAGCGACCGCTACGACCTGAGGTTCCAGTTTGTCGGCAGCGACGATTACGATTTTCGCGACGGAGAAGAAGGCAATGAAACCCGGGTGAGCATCCTCTCCCTGGAAGGGAAGGATCTCCGGCACGGGCTGTACGGCCGCGTGGGGCGGCAAACGCAAAGCTCCGGCGGCGTACTGGGAAGGTTCGACGGCGCCTACTTCAGCTACGACCTGACCCGGAAGGTGAAGTGGAACACCGTGCTCGGGTTTCCCGCCCCTTCCTCCTCATCCGCCCCGGTGGACACCGAGCGAAAATTTTACGGCGTCAATTTCGACTTCAGCCCCTTCTCGGATCGCTGGAACTTCAACACGTTCTTCATCGACCAATACGTGGACACCCTCACGGATCGGCGCGCGGTGGGCCTGGAGGTGCGCTACTTCGATCCCCGGCTTGCCTTTTTCAGCCTGGTGGATTACGACATCTCCTACAACGACCTGAACCTGTTCCTCATGAACGGCAACTACACCTTTCCGACCAAGACCCGGCTGTCTCTGGTGCTGGACTACAGGAAATCGCCCCTGCTCGCAACCAGCAACGCCATGCAGGGCCAGGGCGTGGAGGAATTCTCGGACCTGCTCAAGATTTTTTCGGAGGATGAGATCCGCGACCTGGCCCGCGACCGCACCGCGCGAAGCACCTCGGGCACCTTCGGAATCACCCAGGACCTCAACGCGAACTACCAGCTTTCCTTCGAGGTCACCGCTTCCGAACTCTCCGGAACACCCGCTTCCGGAGGCGTCGAAGCCAACCCCGGCACCGGCGTGGAATTCTTCTATTCCACCCAGCTCATCGGCACCAACCTGTTCACCGAGGGCGATGTCACCATCCTCGGGCTCAGGTATTTCGACACCATGAACCACAATTCCTACTCCGCCATCATCAACACGCGCTTTTCCATCAATCGGGATTTCCGCGTGAACCCGCGAGTGCAGTTCGAATACCGGGAGAACAAGGACGGCGGGGGCGACCGCTTCAACGTGCGCCCCCTCCTGCGCCTGGATTACCGGCTGAAGCGCTGGCTGCGCCTGGAAACCGAAGGCGGCATGGAGTGGACCCGGGAAACCGCCCTGGGCGAGGACGAGCGCTCCCGGGGATATTTCTTTGCCCTCGGTTTCCGCGCCGACTTCTAGCCCTCTGCCCAGCCAGAGGACCGTCCCCGGCCCTCCCCCGGCTATTTGGGTTGGCCCGATTCAATGCTATAATCCAATGGCGATGGGCTCGAAAACAAAACAGGCCGCACCGGCAAGAGGGAACCGGAAGCCCCCAAAACCATCGATCGTAAGTCAGGACCCGCGCGCACCCACCCCTTCGCCCGGAAGGAGAACACGGATTCAATGCTCCCAGAACATAAATCGGTATCCATCATCGTTCCTTTTTACAACGAGGCCGATGGCGTGGGCGAGTTTTATAAGGCCATATGCGCCCCGCTTAATCGCCTTCCGGACATCCGCTTCGAAATCATCTGCGTGGACGACGGCAGCCGGGACGGCACCTTGACGCAGCTCCTCGCCCTGGCGAAGGAAGATTCGCGTATACGCGTTGTCGAGCTTTCAAGAAACTTCGGCAAAGAATCCGCCTTGACGGCAGGCCTCGACGTCGCCGAAGGCGATGCGGTCATCCCCATCGACGCCGACCTCCAGCACCCCCCCGACCTGATCCCGGATATGATCAACGCCTGGCAACAGGGCGCGGAGATGGTCCTGGCCCGCCGCACAGACAGAAAAGCCGACTCGCTCCTGCGGCGCAAAATGACCAATCTGTTTTATCTGCTCCATAACAGCATCTCCGATATCATCATCCCGAGTGATGTGGGGGATTTCCGCCTGCTGGACCGAAGCGTCGTGGAAGCCCTGAAAGCACTGCCGGAAAGACAGCGGTTCATGAAAGGATTGTTCGCCTGGGTGGGTTTTAAAACCGTCACCCTGGATTATTCGGTGGCTTCACGTGCCCACGGCGCTTCCAGGTTTTCGGGTTGGAAACTGTGGAACTTCGCCCTCGAAGGCATCACGAGCTTCAGCACCGCGCCGCTTAAATTATCCACTTACATAGGAGCGGTGGGCGCCTTGTGCACCCTGTCCTACGCAGCGTATGTCATTGCCAAAACCCTGATCTATGGCGTCGAGGTCCCCGGTTACGCCTCGATCCTTGTCGCCATCCTGTTTTTCGGCAGCGTTCAGCTTTTGAGCATCGGCATTCTGGGAGAGTATCTGGGAAGAATCTACATGGAAACCAAACAGCGCCCCAACTACATTATTCGCAAACAGCATCCGGCTCAGATGGAACCCTGATGCATCCCCGAACCCGGCCCTGTCCGCGAGCTTAATGAGGCAACTGTTTATTTCAGCTGCCCCGCGAGCAGGCGGGCTTTTGCATTATTGGGATGGCATATTTTCCGGAATGGTATATTATCAGGATAATTGACCCCTTACTCCAACCGTGCGGAGGGTGCCATGTCTATCAATGAAAGTACCTGCAGCAATTGCGGGGGAAAAAGTATTGTCAAAGGCGATATCGGGCTCAGAACAAGCCGGGACCTCGAACTCATCATGGTGGTACGCAAGGACCACGGGGTAGAAAAAAAAGTCCCGCTGCAACCCAAGGTTTGCGCAAAATGCGGTTTTGTCGATTTGTTTGTCTCGGAAGCGGAGAACCTCAAGATCCTGCACTCCGACAAGCCGATCAATGCCGATTCCAGACAACGGCCGATCCTGGAATACGATTTTTAGACTGCGGGCACGTTGACCGTTCGATAATTTTTTTTCGGAAGATTCATTACTCTTAAGCGGGTTGCCGCAGGAAGTCTCATTCATGTTCCCCGATGACATTGTCCGGGGAACATGAAAAATCCCGCAGAGCGCGCGCACCGCCTCTTCATCCATCCGCTTCAAAGCAGGATTCTGGTCATAACCTTATGTCTTTAAGTACCCGAGATCGGACACATTTCCTTATCCTCAAGCTGCATTCCCTGACCGGCATCTTCCCCATCGGGGCATTCCTGGTCCTCCACCTGCTGGTCAACTCCCTGCGCACGGTGGGAGTCTGGCAATATCAACTGAGCATCGACCTCATCAACAACCTGCCCTTTCTGATCTGGGTCGAGATTCTTTTTATTTACATCCCGCTCCTGATTCATTCGCTGGTCGGTTTTCTGATTATTTTTTCAAGCAAGATCAACCTGAAACGTTACCCCTACCCGCGCAACTGGGGCTACACCCTGCAACGGATCACCGGAGCGGTGGTTTTCTTTTTTCTGATTTATCACCTGGGAACCACGGTGGGGCCAAAGCTGATCAACGGCAAGGAACACTTCGAAGCGGCCCCGTTTCTGATCGACATCATGAACCGTGAATTCCAGACCGTAACAGGATGCCTGCTCTACCTGGTTGGCATTGTCTCGGCCACCTATCATTTCTGTATGGGGCTCTGGAGCTTTTGCGTCTCCTGGGGCATCATCGTCGGCCCAATGGCGCAGCGTAACGCGGGGATCGTGTTCGCCCTCTTCGGCCTGGCCCTGACCGCCCTCGGGGTGGCCACGGTGACAGAATTTTCACTCGATCCCATCCCCGTCGAAGCGACGGTGGGAGGGGGGGCATCATGATCAAGCGGCGAAGAAAGGTCATCATTATCGGCGGCGGGCTGACGGGGTTGTCGGCCGCCATGAAGCTGTGCGAACTGGGCGCGGAGGTGGTGCTCGTCGCTTACCAGTCGCTCAAACGGTCCCATTCCGTTTGCGCCCAGGGCGGCATTAACGCGGCGATGAATTCCCGCGGTGAGGGCGACTCTCCCGACAACCATTTCTACGACACCATCAAGGGCGGCGATTTTCTCGCCGAACAACCCCTGGTGAGAGACATGTGCTACCAGGCGCCGGCCATCATCCACCTGCTGGATCGCATGGGCGTGCCCTTCAACCGCACCGCCGAGGGGCACCTGGCCTTTCGCCGGTTCGGCGGCACCCTTTATTCCCGGACGGCGTTCGCCGGGGCCACCACCGGGCAGCAGCTGGTTTATTCCCTCGACGAGCAAGTCCGGCGTTACGAGCACGACGGGCTGGTTGAGAAGCTCGAATGGCACGAGTACCTGGGAGCGGTGCTGGATTCCGAAGGCATCTGCCGCGGCGCGGTGATTTACGACCTGCGCACCAACCACGTCTTCTGCCTGCCCGGCGACGCGGTGATCCTCGCCACCGGCGGCCCCAGCCAGGTGTACGCCGGCTCCACCGCATCGACGGTCAACACCGGCGCCGCCGCGACCATGAGCTACCTGCAGGGAGCCAAATACGCCAACGGCGAGTTCATCCAGATCCACCCCACCGCCATACCCGGGCAGGACAAACTGCGCCTGATGAGCGAATCCGCCCGGGGAGAAGGTGGGCGCATCTGGGTTCCCAAAATCCCGGGCGACCCGCGCACCCCGACCAGCATCCCCGAAGACGAGCGCTATTACTTCCTGGAGGAGCGATACCCCCATTTCGGCAACCTGGTGCCCCGGGATGTCGCCTCGCGCGAGATCTACGACATCGTCTATCAGCAAAAGCTGGGCCTCGGCGGCGAGCCAATGGTCTATCTCGACCTGACGCACAAATCGAAGGAGTTCCTCGACGACCGCCTCGGCGGCATCATCGACACCTACACCAAATTCACCGGTCAGGACCCGCGCACCACGCCGATGAAAATCTTCCCCGCCGTCCACTACTCGATGGGCGGCCTGTGGACGGACTACGAGACCGATGCGCAAGGCATGATCGACACCCTGTCGCCGCGTAACCAGATGACCTCCATCGTCGGACTTTACGCCGGCGGCGAGGTCGACTGCCAGTACCACGGCGCCAACCGGCTGGGGGCCAACTCGCTGCTCAGCTGCATTTATACCGGCCTCATGATGGCCCCAGGCATCATCCAGTACACCAAAAATCTGGGTAAGGCGCCCGAGGACGTGCCGACGAGCCTCTTCGACCAGGCCCAGACGTTCTGGAGCAACCGCCTGACGAGCATCCGTAAAATGAACGGGTCCGTCAACCCCTACCAGTTGCACAAGGAACTCGGCAACCTGATGATGGAAAACGTGCTCATCGTGCGCGACAACGGCAAGCTCGCCCAGGCGGTGGAGAAGATCGATGAAATCGAAGAAAAATTTCAAAGCGTCCAGTGTGTGGACAGCAGCGACTGGGCCAACCCCACCGCGAGCTTCATCAACCAGTTGTATTGCATGATCCACCTGTCGCGCATCATCACCCAGGGCGCGCTGATGCGCGACGAATTCCGCGGCGCGCACTACAAGCCGGAATTCGATCTGAAGCAACCGGCGGATTTCGACCCGCACGAATACATCGACTACCTGGAACGATCGAGCTACGAAGAGGTCCCCGCAGAAGCGTTTCCCCCGGGCCACCTGGACTACATGAAACGATTCGAGGCCAATAATGAAAAGTGGCTGAAGACCTCCATCGCCAAATTCAAGGACAACAAACCCGAAATCACCTACGCCCCGGTGAACACCTCGATCATGACCCCGCGGCCGAGAAAATACGACTGAGACAAACGCCATGAAATCAAAACCCGTCATCCTGAAAGTCAAACGCCAGGACACCCCCGACAGCAAGCCCTACTGGCAAACCTTCGAAACGCCGCGCAAGCCGATGGCCAACATCATCTCCTGCCTGCAGGAGATCCAGCGCGCCCCCGTCACCGCCGATGGCAAGCGCGTAAACCCCGTGGTCTGGGACTGCAATTGCCTGGAAGAAGTTTGCGGATCCTGCACCATGCTGATCAACGGCCGCGTCCGCCAGGCCTGCACCGCCCTGGTGGAAAAGATTGAATCGCCCGTCACCCTCGAACCCCTCAGCAAATTCCCCGTGGTTCGCGACCTGCAGGTGGACCGCAGCCGCATGTTCGACAACCTGAAAAAAGTAAAAGCCTGGATCGAGATCGACGGCACCCACGACATCGGCGAAGGGCCGATGATGCCGGACGCTATTCGCGCCAAGCGTTACGTTTTATCCGAATGCATGACCTGTGGCTGCTGCCTCGAAGCCTGCCCGCAGTTCAAAGCCGGCAACGACTTCCTCGGCGCGGCGACGTTCAGCCAGGTGCGCCTGTTCAACCTGCATCCCACCGGCCAGGCGCAAAAGGAGAACCGGCTCGACGCCCTCATGGGCAGAGGCGGCATTGCCGATTGCGGCAACGCGCAGGTGTGTGTGGAAGTCTGCCCCAAGAGCATCCCGCTGACCGAATCCATCGCCGACATCGGCCGTCAGACCTCGCTTAAACTGCTCAAGGATTTTCTTTCAAAATAAGGCGGGAATTTTAGAATACCGTTTGCGAAACCAGGCGCGCCGGAGATACTGGGCCCTTGTTAAAGATAGACCGCGGGTCACGGCCGACCGTATTCCACCTCGCGGATTTTTGTCGCTCCACCCTCTTGGGCGACGATGACGATCACCGCCTCGCTGTAAACGTCGCCGCCGATGCTGACGTAAACCCAGCCAAGGTCGCCCGGCTTTTTGCCTGGCCAGTCGGCCATGGTTTCGCCGACCTCGATGGGCTCCATGGGGCCCCAGTCCAGGGGCACGATGGCCTCGAAGGAGTTTTGCAGCGACACCACCGTGTTTCTCTCCTGAAAGTCCCGGGTGGTCAGGGCATGGGCCTGGGCGTACTCGCGGCTTCCCAGCGCCTGGACGAATTCCAGCGCGACTTTTTCAACATCGCTTCCCGCCACGCCATCTCCCCCTTTAGAACAGGCCATGAAAGTCCACACCAGAACGATCAACGCTGGAAACACCGCCGGTTTCATGTGCAAATCCCGGACGGCCCGGCTATTGCGGTTCGCTGTACAGGTAGACGAGGTTTTTGTCGATGAAGTCGAACCGTTCGTCTCGCACGTGCAGGTGGCTTTTGGTCGGGTCGCCGCGTACCGCCGAATAATCGAGGCGTTTGGGGTTTCGGCGGATCATGCAGGCGAAGGTGACACGGTCGGTCTTGCCGTGGATGTCGAGATAGTCCATCGCCCGCAAATACGTCGAGCCGGTGGTCACGATATCGTCGATGATTAACCAGTGCGTGCCATCCGCGTAGGAGGGCATCTCCAACTGGTCGAAATCGAGCCTTGTTTTGGGCATGATGTGGAAGGGCAGCCCCATCATCTTGGAGAGCTGATAGCCGATGCGGACGCCTTCGGTCTCGGTCCCGATAATGACGTTGAAGGGGTCGTGCTGCTTCTGCCATTTATCCAGCTTGGCTTTCAGCGCCTCGCAATAGGCCGCGCTCATCTCATCGGTGAGCAGCGAATAGTCGTAGTTATAGCTGGACTTGACCCCGGTGGACAATTCGAAGGAACCTTTTTTTGTGATTCTTGAAAACATAACCCTCTCTCCTCAATTGAACTTTATAAGGCTGCCGCAGCTTGCCCCTGCGTGCCCAGCGAGCAGGCAAGAGGCCGGCATTCGGCTTCATTGTAAATTTGCAACGCTCCGCGAATTATGCACAAGGAGCCCTCGCGGAACAATGGGGCAGGGGCGATCTTCCATGAACCCCCTCTCCCCCCGCCTAGCGGCACCCGCCTCGAGGCAGGCATCGCACCATACCGCGAAATTTTCCCCAACGCCACTCTAATTCCACCGCTCATCCCTTAACGCAAACGATAGGTTCCAGCCGCGCCACCTTGCGGGCGAGCCCTGCCCGGTGGGCGGCGTCCACCACCACGCTCACGTCCTTGTAGGCGCCGGGAGCCTCTTCGGCCACCCCGCGCTGCGACGGGCTGCGGATCAGAACACCCTTTTCGGCCAGGTCGTCCACCACCTGCCGGCCTCGCCAATGTTTGAGGGCCTGCTTTCGGCTCATGGCGCGGCCCGCGCCGTGCACGGCGGAACCGAAGGCGTGCTGCATGCTTTCGCGGGTGCCCGCCAGCACGTAGGACGCGGTGCCCATGGTGCCGCCGATGAGCACCGGCTGACCCGCCTCCCTGAGATCTTCCGGGATATCCGGATGGCCCGGCCCAAAGGCGCGCGTCGCCCCCTTGCGGTGCACGAAAAGCCGCCGCGGGCGGCCGTCCAGGATGTGCTCCTCCACCTTGCAGGTGTTGTGCGACACGTCGTAGAGCAAATCCAGCGCGGCGCGCGGCAAGAGACCGGCGAACACCTCGCGCACCAGATGGGTGATGATCTGCCGGTTGGCCATGGCGCAGTTCATGGCGGCGCGCATGGCCCCCAGGTAACTTTGCCCCACGGGAGAATCGATGGGGGCGCAGGCCAGCTGGCGGTCGGGCAGTTTGATGCCGTGCTGCGCGGCGGAGGCCGCCATGCTTTTGAGAAATTCGGTGCCGATCTGGTGCCCGAGGCCACGTGAACCGCAGTGGATGCTGACCACCACGTCGCCCTCGGCGATCCCGTAAATCTCGGCGATGGCCGGATCGTACACGGCCACCACCTCCTGCATCTCCAGGTAATGGTTGCCGGAGCCGAGCGTGCCCATCTCGTTCTTCTGCCGCTCCTTGGCGTGGGAGGAAACCTCGTCCGCATCGGCGCCCTGCATATTCCCGTGTTCTTCGATACGCCCAAGGTCGCTTGGATAGCCATAGCCACGATGGACGGCCCACTCGGCGCCGCCGGTCAGCATGGCGTCCATCTCCTTGCGGTCGAGGTGCAGCTTGCCGCCGCGGCCCATGCCCACGGGGATGTCCCGATAGAGGCCATCGACCAGTTCCCTCTTGAACGGCTCCACCTCGGCGCGCGTGAGGCCGGTGCGCAGGGTGCGGACACCGCAGGAAATATCGAAGCCGACGCCGCCCGCCGAGATCACCCCCCCCTCCGCCGGATCGAAGGCGGCCACTCCGCCGATGGGAAAACCGTAGCCCCAATGGGCGTCCGGCATGGCGTACGAGGCCTTCTGGATGCCGGGAAGCGCGGCGACGTTGGCCACTTGTTCGATCACCTTGTCGTCCATCTCACGGATCAAGGCTTCGCTGGCAAACAACACGCCGGGGACGCGCATCGGCCCGCGCGGCTCCAGCACCCACTCGAACTCGCTCCGCCTCTTGAGGGATTTCACATCCATGGTAGGTTCACTCCCTTAAACGTCGACCACGCACTGGGCCATCCAACCGTCCGCGCGTTGTTCCACCTTCAATTCGGTGTAGGTCGCCCCTTTGATTTCTACGGCGGGCTGGTGCTTTTCCACATCCACCCGCTGCCCCCAGGCCGAGGCCCTGAGCCGCCCCCCCTCAATGGAAACGGCAAAGCGGGCAAACAGCACCCGGCGCGTCCACATCTCGTAGATCAACGCATTCAGCCAGTCCACCAGCAGCAACTCGGCATCCGGCTCTTCGCAGGCGATGTCGACCTTTTCCAGCGGCTCCACCAGGGCAAGGTCGACAGCCACCGCCGTCAGCGCCAGCGCCGCCTGCTCGAAGGCCCCGGCAAGGGTTTCACCGTAGCCGCGAACGCCCATGTCCGCCTCGTGGTCAAAATGCTCCCAATACGCTTTCACAACCTCACCCTTCCATCGGCCTGTTCAAAACCCTTGCCCCAAACCCGTACACCGGCCCCCTTGTATCGCTCTCGCTTTTCATTATAGGCCCATCAGCCTTACGCGGCCAGCGCGCGCATTCACTCTCCCGGGAAAGCGGGTCATAAATCACAAGTTTACAGGTTATCGGGAGTGGGGTTTGCGTTGATGGAAAGAGAAGGAAATGTCATACTGCCCCCAATTCAACCGTCTGGTTTTCATCGGACGAAGCATCCCACCAGGTTGAATTTCTCCTGGGCGCTGGAAATCCATAAAAATCATCAATCGCGGGGTCGATACATGGGGGAGCAATTAAAGCCCGACAAAATCATGCAACTCGGCATGGGGTTCTGGGGTTCAAAAACCATGCTGAGCGCCATCGAACTGGAAGTCTTCACCCATCTGGGGCACGGCCCGCTGCCCCTCAGCACCCTGAGGGACCGGCTCGGCCTGCACGAACGCTCGGCACACGACTTTTTTGACGCGCTGGTGGCGCTTGGCCTGCTCGACAAAAACGACGGCCATTACGCCAACACCCCGGAGACCGCCCACTTTCTCGACAAAGCCAGGCCGTCTTACATGGGTGGCATGCTGGAGATGGCCAACAATCGATTGTACCGCTTCTGGGGCGATTTGACCGCGGCGCTCAAAACCGGCCTGCCCCAGAACGAGCTCAAACATGGCGGACCCGGCCTCTTTGAAGCCGTCTATGAGAACCCCGCAAAGCTTGAGCAGTTCCTGAGAGCCATGACCGGCCTCAGCATGGCCGCCAATGTGGAAGTCGCGCGCCAGTTTCCCTTCGATCAATACAAAACCCATATCGACATCGGCGGCGCCCAGGGCGGCCTGCCGGTGCAGGTGGCGCTGGCGCATCCGCACATCACCGGGGGTAATTTCGATTTACCCGTGGTTCGGCCCGTGTTCGAGGCCTACGCCAAATCCTTCAACCTCCTGGACCGGCTCAAATTTCACCCGGGTAATTTTTTTGAAGAGGAGCTGCCCCGGGCCGATGTCCTTTCCATGGGCCACATCCTGCACGACTGGAACCTGGAAGAGAAGAAAGCTCTTATCCGGAAGGCTTACAACGCTCTCCCCGATGGCGGAGCCTTGATTGTGGTGGAGTCGATCATCGACGACGACCGCAGCCAAAACGCGTTCGGCCTGTTAATGAGCCTGAACATGCTGATCGAAACCCCCGGCGGGTTTGACTTCACCGGGGCGGCCTGTCGCGGCTGGCTGGAAGAGGCTGGATTCCGGGAAACCCGGGTCGCCCACCTCGCCGGCCCCGATTCCATGGTCATCGGCATCAAATAAGTTGGTCCGGCCCGCTCCCCGGCCGGGGCCATGCAAAGAAACTCACCGCACACTCTGAATGGTGCCCCCGGCGAAGAGTCCACCTGTTTTTCCTGCCGGACATGAACTCATAGAAAGCCAATGGATCCACTGCCCATTAAGACTTATCCCGACTACTTAAGAGCCCGAAAAATTCCCGTGGTCGAGCTGGGAGGAGTCCATTGGTTGCAGTACAACCGGGCACTGATTCCCGCATCCGCCATGCCCGTGCATATCGAATTGGATCGACCAGCGGCGCTGGAGGCCGTGAAGAAAACCGGATCGCTTTTCCTGCGCTACACCACCCGGCCTGGCGATACAGAAACAGGCTGGTGGAACATGGTCTGCCGGGAATACAGCATGAGCCGCG
>QJZQ01000164.1 GCA_003246675.1 Nitrospirota bacterium
GGGTACGATGCGGGAATGTCGAGCAGCGCCACGGAGCTCGCGGGCTTTCCCTCGGCGGCTTCCCGCAGCAGGTTCTCCGGCGTCATCGCCACCACCTGAAACCCGGCAAACGCTTCGGGTTTAAGCGTCACCACAGCGTCCAGGCGCATCCCACCGGCGGCCAGCGCCGCGAGGGCGACCCCGGGTGACGGCGACTGAAGCGCCTCCCGCATCTCTTTGGGGGTGGGGCTCAGGATGGACAGGCTGTCGAGCAAGGGCTGCATATCCCCTCCACTGGAGGGAAACAAGGCGCAAGAGAGCGCCCAGCCCTGAAGGCGGCCGCTTCGGCAAAGGTGAAGGGCTTCCTCAAGCGGCCCGGCATCGTCTGAGATCGCCCGTTCCAGGGCATCGGCATGAAAAAGTATACGCATGGTGAATGTTTTTTTGATGTGAGGGCAAGGCCGGACGCTGCCCGCGGCCCCCTGTCGGTGCGCGCAGGCGGTAACGCCTCAGGCCTTGACGATTTTATCGGACTCGATTCCCGCGCAGGCGTTACGGGTATCCACCACCCGCCTGGATTTTTCCACGATTGCGCGGTAGTCGTATTCGGAATGGTTGGTCAAAATCACCGTCATATCGTACTCCGGAATGCGGTCGAGTGGTACGCTTTTTTTACCGACAAACTCCGGGTAGTCGCGCTTTGGCCCCACCACCGGGATGTAGGGATCGTTGTAATCCAGTTCCGCGCCGTAGCGGCTTAAAAGATCCATAACCTTGTAACTTGGGGATTCCCTTTCGTCATCCACGTCTTTTTTATAGGCGAGGCCGAGGATGAAGATGCGGCTTCCCTTCAGGCTTTTGCCCGCTTCGTTGAGGGTGAGAAGTATCTTCTGCAGGACGTACTCGGGCATCGACACGTTGATCTCGCCGGCCAGTTCGATGAAACGGGTGGTGGCCTCATATTCGCGTGATTTCCAGGTGAGGTAGAACGGGTCGATGGGGATGCAGTGGCCGCCCAGGCCCGGCCCCGGGTAGAAGGGCATGAAACCGAAGGGCTTGGTGCTCGCCGCGTCGATCACCTCCCAGACATCGATACCCATTTTATCGAAAATGATCTTCAGCTCATTGACGAGAGCGATATTGACCGAGCGGAAAATATTCTCCATCAGCTTGGTCGCCTCGGCGGTCATCGTCGAGGACACCGGCACCACCTTCTCGACGATCGAAAGGTACAGCGCCCGAATCGCCTGCCGCGCCGTCTCCGTATCGGCCCCGATCACCTTGGGGATGTTGCTTGTGTGGAAATCGCGGTTATTCGGGTCCTCCCTTTCGGGGGAGTAGGCGGCGAAGAAATCCTCGCCCTCCTTGAGACCGCTCAGCCGTTCGAGTTCCGGCGCGAGCAGGTCGCGCGTGGTGCCGGGATAGGTGGTGGACTCCAGAATCACGAGCTGCTCCTTGCCCTTGACGAGATGCGGGCCGATCTGCCGGGCGGTGCTCAGGATATAATCCATGTTGGGCTCACGGTTGGCGTTGAGCGGCGTGGGCACGCAGATCAGGAGACAGTCGAGGTTGGCGGTGGCCGTGAAATCCGTCGTCCAGGTGAGGCGTCCGGTGGCGTTGAGAGCCGCGATGGATTCGGAGGGGATGTGCTTGATGTAGCTTCTCCCTGCCGAGAGATGTTCGATTTTCCCGGGATCGATGTCCAGACCCGTCACCTGAAATCCCGCCTTGCCGAATTCGATAATCAGGGGCAGACCGACATAACCGAGCCCGACAATGCCAATGCGCGCTTCTTTGCTTACGATCTTTTCTAACAGCATGGAATTTTTAACTCCTGAAAAATGGATGCGGCCCACCACCGCGGCGGGCCGGTGACCGATTAGGATGGGATATCGAACGCCTTTTTACAGGCCCCGCAGATTTTTTCGTCGTTCAGTTTCTCGCCGCATTCACAAACCCAGCCGCGCACCACCGCCGGGTTGCCGTACACCAGGGCATGGTCGGGCACGTCGCGCGTGACCACCGCCCCCGCGCCCACGAAGGCGTAACGGCCGATGGTGACGCCGCACAGGATCGTGGCGTTGGCCCCCAGCGTCGCCCCTTGCTTGACGCGTGTCGTCCTGAACTCGTGCTTGCGCGAGATGGCGCTGCGCGGGTTGATCACGTTGGTGAACACCATGGAAGGGCCGCAAAATACATGGTCTTCGAGGATCACCCCTTCGTAGACCGACACGTTGTTCTGAATTTTCACACCATGGCCGACCTGCCCGCGCGGGCCAATCACCACGTTTTGCCCGATACTGACGCCCTCGCCAATCGTCGAGCCCTTGAGAACGCGGGAATAATTCCAGATGCGCGTTCCCTTGCCGATGCGGCAGTCCGCCTCGACCTCGCTGGTCTCGTGGACAGAATAATCCTTATCTTCCTTCCGTCCGCCATGGGCGGCCGCCGGTTTCCCGTCCATGCTTTCCTGGGCGCGCCGGAGCACCCGAAGAACGCGCAGCCCCTCCTCGCCGCCGGTCAAGGCGGGTTTGCCGCGAATCGCGTCTAAGAAGGCGCGGCATTCGCTGGCCAGGGGTTCCTGCCAGCCCTCGGACAGGTCGATGGCATGGCCTTCTTTTTTCTCCGGCACCGGCAACCCGTCCTGCCAGCGGATGCTGTGCGGATACACGGTGAGCTTGGTTTCCCGGGTCGCCACATCGTCGAACACCACCATCTTGCGGTCGCCGATCACCACGAGTTTCTGCTCCTTGAACGGGTGCAGCCAGGAAACAAAAATGTGGGCGCTCACGCCCGAGGGAAATTCCAGGTGGGTCAGTGTGGTGTCGGCGATCTCGGGATGCAGGATGTTCGAGCCCACCGCTTTTACACTCGAAGGCTCCTCACCCACCAGGGAAAGGATGACCGAAATGTCGTGCGGCGCAAAGGACCAGAGGATATTCTCCTCCCGCCGGAATTTCCCCAGGTTCAACCGGTTGGAATAAATATACTGCAGCCGGCCGAGCTCCCCCTGCGCCAGCATCTTCTTGATCTCGAGGATGGCCGGGTGATACTGAAGGATATGCCCCACGAAGAGCACCCGGCCCACCGTGGCGGCCAGCTTCACCAGGTCCGCGCCTTCCTTCTCGGTGACCGCGAGGGGTTTCTCCACGAACACGTGTTTGCCGGCGAGAAGGGCCTCCCGCACCATGGAATAATGCAGTTCGGCAGGCGTGGCGATGGCCACGGCGTCGATATCCGGCGACTGGAGGACATCGGTGAACGCGAGGCGCATGGCTACATCAGGGAACTTTGTCAACTTCCTTGCGAGAATTTCCTCGGAGGGGTCGCAGATCATCCTGAGAACGCCCAACTGGTAAAAATTTCTCGCCAGGTTTTTACCCCAATAACCGGCCCCAACCAAAGCGATATTCATTGAATCGCTCAAGGAAAGCCTCCCCCTCGAAAACGGATAAACATCCATAAATCGTTAAATAACAGTAAGTAAAGTATATCCGCAAACACTAATGGAAACAAATAGTAATTTTAATCGGGAGTGTCTCGGCCCCTCTCCTGCTGCATCTTGAGGCAACGCGCGAGGGCCTCCCGCCAGGACGGCAGGGTGAAGTCAAATGTGCGCTCGAACTTGGCGTTTGAGAGCACTGAATATTGGGGCCGGGCCGCCGGAGTCGGGTACTCGCGGGTGGGAATCGGCACGCACCGGGGCCGGGGGGACGACGTCGAGGCGTCCAGAATCGCCTGGCAGAAGCCGTACCAGGAGGTCTCGCCGGCGCAGGTTAAATGGTAGACCCCCGAAACCTTCTCCAGGGGCGGAAAATCCCCGTCCTTGAAACCGGCGATCACCCGGGCCACGGCCTCCGCGATGGCGTGGCTCCAGGTGGGCTGGCCAATCTGGTCCTCGACCACCCGAATCTCGTCCCTCTCGCGGGCCAGGCGCTGCATGGTGAGAAGGAAGTTTTTCCCTCTCAGCCCGTAGACCCAGCTGGTCCGGAAGATCAGGTGACCGGCGCCCGATTCGGCCACCGCCCGCTCGCCCGCCAGCTTGCTCTGGCCGTACACGCCGAGGGGTGCCGGAGCGTCCTCCTCGACGTAGGGCCCGCTTTTCTTATCGCCGGAAAAAACGTAGTCGGTGGAAAAATGGATGATACCGGCCCCGTTGCGCCGGGCCTCCCGCGCGAGGATACCGGGAGCCGTGCCGTTGACGGCCAGAGCCTTTGCCGGCTCTTCCTCGGCCCGGTCCACCGCTGTGTAGGCGGCGGCGTTGATGATCCATTGCGGACGGGCCTGGGCGATTTGGCGGCCGATTTCCCCGGGGCGTTCGAGGTCGAGTTCTTTGCGCCCGAGGGCGGTCACGGCATAGCGCGGCCCGAGAAGGGTCAGCAATTCATGGCCGACCTGCCCGTCTTTACCAATCAGGAGAATACGCATGGCGGGGGAAAATGAAAATGCGGGAGAATAGCCAGCGCCGGAACGATCACCGGCCGCGCTGGACCATCTCCAGCAGGTAGCGGCCGTAGCCGTTTTTACTGAGAGGCTCCGCCAGGCGGCGGACGTCGCTCTCGCTGATCCTTCCCGTCTGGTAGGCGATTTCCTCGGGGCAACAGATCATGAGCCCCTGCCGTTCCTGAATGGTCTCGATGAAATTCGCGGCGGCGAGCAGCGAAGGGTGAGAGCCGGTATCAAGCCAGGTGTAACCGCGGCCCATTTTCTCGATGGTGAGCTGGCCTTTCTGCAGATAGGCTTTATTGACGTCGGTGATCTCCAGCTCTCCCCGGGCCGAGGGCTTGAGGTTGCCGGCGATGTCCACCACCTGGTTGTCGTAAAAATACAGGCCCGTGACCGCGTAGTGGGAACGAGGCCGGGCGGGTTTCTCTTCGAGGCCGACCACCCGCCCCTCCTTGTCGAACTCGGCCACGCCGTAATGCTCGGGGTCCTGAACCCAGTAACCGAACACGGTCGCGCCCTCGCTCCGGGCCGCGGCGCTTTTCATCATCTCGACCAGGCCGTGGCCGTAAAAAACATTGTCGCCGAGAATCAGCGCGCAGCCCTCGTCACCGATAAAGTCCCGGCCGATGATGAAGGCCTGCGCCAGCCCCTCGGGCCTGGGCTGGGCGGCGTAGCGGATGCGGATGCCCCATTGGGCGCCATCCCTGAGCAGCTTCTCGAACAGGGGTTGATCTTCCGGCGTGGAGATCACCAGGATGTCATCGATGCCGGCGAGCATCAGCGTGCCGAGGGGGTAGTAGATCATCGGCTTGTCGTACAGGGGCATGAGCTGCTTGCTGACCACCTGCGTGATGGGAAACAGGCGCGTCCCCATTCCGCCCGCCAGGATGATGCCTTTTTTTATCATGGCTTCGCCTCCGCCGCCTTGCTCCCAAGGCCGAGGCGCTCGCCGCGGTAGGCCCCGGACATCACGCGATCCACCCAGCCCTGGTTTTCCAGATACCAGAGGACCGTTTTCCTGAGGCCGGTCTCGAACGTCTCCTCGGGACGCCAGCCGAGGGTGCGTTCGATCTTGCCCGCGTCGATGGCGTAGCGCCGGTCGTGCCCGGGCCGGTCCGCAACAAAGGTGATGAGCGACCGGTAGGGCGCTAAAGGCGCACGGGGCCTGAGCTCGTCGAGCAGGTCGCACAGGGTTTGCACGAGGGACAGATTCGTCTGCTCGTTATGGCCGCCGATATTGTAGACCTCGCCCAGTGCGCCTTCCGCCAGCACCCGTTGCAGAGCCCGGCAATGGTCTGCCACGTAGAGCCAGTCGCGCACCTGCTTGCCATCGCCATACACGGGAAGCGGCTTGCCCTTCAGGGCGTTGTGGATCATCAGCGGGATCAGCTTCTCGGGAAACTGGCAGGGGCCATAATTGTTAGAGCAATTGGTCGTCAATACCGGCAACCCGTAAGTCTTGTGATAGGAGCGGACGAGATGGTCGGAAGAGGCTTTCGACGCGGCGTAGGGGGAATTCGGGCTGTAGGGAGTCTCCTCCGTAAAATAGCCCGTGGCCCCCAGGGACCCGTAAACTTCGTCGGTGGAGATGTGCAGGAAACGGAAGCCGCCGCGCTCGGCATCGTCAAGGCCGCTCCAGTAGATTCTGCACGCCTCGAGAAGCTGGAACGTCCCGCGCACGTTGGTGTCGATGAACTCCCCCGGCGATTCGATGGAGCGGTCGACGTGGCTCTCGGCGGCGAAGTTGACCACCCGGTCGGGCCGGTGCGCTCGCAGCAGCTCAAGAACCCGCGGGCCATCGCCAATGTCTCCCTGCTCGAACCGGTAATCCGGGTGGTCGGCCACGGGCTCCAGGGTTTCGAGGTTGCCTGCGTAGGTGAGCTTGTCGTAATTGACGACGCGGCCATTGCCGGACGCCATGAGGTCGAGAATAAAATTTGCGCCGATGAAACCGGCACCGCCGGTGACAAAATAGGTTTTCATATTCTAAGGGTATGATGTTCGCCCGGTGGATTCAATAGGACAAATCGTTTTTTTAGCTGCGCGGATAAAATTACCCCTCCCCGGCGATGTTTTTTTCGCCCCCGCCTGCCCCGTTTTCCGCTATGCTTTAATTCGTAAACTCGCAATGCAATCACAACAGCACAGGGGGACAGATGATCGACGAAATCGATTATTTCCCAAAAAGGGACCGCTACGGGAAAAAGAAGAAACCGGGGGAGGAATGGAATTCCCTGAAAAAGCTCAAGGAGTCAGAACCCGCAAAACCCGCCGCGAAAAAACCCGCCGCCGACCGGCCCGAGCCGCAGGAGAAACCCTGACGGGGCTCGCCTGCGCCGCGCGTGAACGGGGGTAGCCGGGCCCGGCAGATTTCTCCAGGAAGGCCAACAGGCGCCTCCCCATTTACATGCGGGTTCCCGGTGTTATAATACGGGCTTTATCTTTTCCGCATCCCTTTTTCCCCGAGGAAACGGTGCCATGACTGAATTTCACCCGCGGGCCTCCAGGGGCCTCCCCGCTCTCGCATTATTTTTGTTTTTTCTTCTTATTCCCTGCAAAACCTTTGCGGGCATAGCCGAGATTCTTGCCGAGGGCGACCAGGCGGTGAAGGCGGCCGACTACTCTGCGGCGGAGCAGGCTTACTCCCGGGCCCTTGAGCAGGACCCGGAAAATTTCCGCGTCCTGCGCTCCCTCGCCGAAACATTGGTGCAGCTTAAAAAGTTCAAAGAAGCGGAAGGCGTGATCGACCGCTTACTGGCCATGAAGGTGGTCAACGGGACCCAGGTGGCCGTCACCCTGAAAGGGGAGAGCGAGCCCCAGGAAGCCGAACTGGTGGATGAAACGGTGGTTCAGGCCGACAGCGGCAAGAACAACATGCGCAATTATCTGAGCCCGGTGGCCAACGAACCGGTGCCGCATTACCGGCTGTTTTTCTTCAAAACCGGGAAAATGCTCCTGATTCCTAAAACCGACGCGACGATCCGCTACCTTGGGGTTCCCAGGCGGGTGTATGAATTGATGCAGGCGCTCGAGGGCGAGATCAAAAACCAGGTCATCGCCGCTTCGGATTCGCCGCGGCCGGTGATCCTCGTCAGTCTGGAGGGCGGCTGCTTCGATATGGGAAGCGACCAGGGCAGCCCCGATGAGCAGCCGGTGCACAAGGTTTGCCTTTCGCCGTTTAAGATCGACAAGCACGAAGTGCGGCAACGGGAATTTATAGCAAAGATGGGCAGCAACCCCTCCCGCTTCAAAGGCGCGGACCTTCCCGTCGAAAGCGTCACCTGGAAGGAGGCCGACACTTATTGCCGCAAGGCGGGCAAACGCCTGCCCACCGAGGCGGAGTGGGAATACGCGGCGCGTGCCGGGAAGGCAACCCGCTACGCCTGGGGCGACGATTTCGAACCTGGGAGAGCCAATTTCTGCGACAAAAATTGCGACCTCAACCTGCGCGACACCGAAGGAGACGACGGTTTTGCGTACACGGCCCCGGTTGCCTCGTTCCCACCCAACGCTTTCGGCCTGTTCGACATGGCGGGCAATGTGAGCGAATGGACGGCGGACTGGATGCAGGGAAATTACTACCGCATCAGCCCTGAAAAAGACCCCACCGGCCCCACCCGGCGGGACGACGCCGTGACCGGAGGCACCAACGAGAAGGCCCTGCGCGGAGGCGCGTGGAATACCGATGCCGGAGAACTCAGGTCCACCAACCGCAAAGGCCTCTGGACGGATTACCGCCTCGACAGCCTCGGATTCCGTTGCGCGGCGGACTCCTGAAACTTACCGGGCCTCGCCTCCCTTCTCCGCCCCCGGGGAAGGGAGACAAAGGCAACCCACAACCCTTTGTTTTTTCATGCCCTAAGAAATTCCGCCCTCTTTCCCCCTCAGTTTGACTGTCAAAGTTAATGAAAATCCTTTAAATTAAGAAGGGAGAATGCGTGGGCGGAAAACCCGGCTCTCCCTTTTGCGCAAACAAGCCGCGGAGACCCCGGCAAAATTCCATGCGCCGCGCAGGCCCTAAATTAAATAAAAGGAACCTTCAGCCATGCGTTTAAGAACTCTCACCGCTCTAATCCTGGCGTGCCTCCTTTACGGCTCCACACCGGCTGTGGCCTCCGAGATCACCCGCGACCTGAAAACCACCATCGACCGGGTACTCGTCATCGTCAACGATCAGGCGTTGAAGGACGACAAGGACGCCCGCCGCGACATGCTTCGCGATACCATCGACCAACGCTTCAATTACGAGCAGATGGCCATGCGGGCCCTGGCCCGGGCCTGGCCCAAGCGTACCACGGAGGAACGCAAACAATTCGTCGCTTCATTTAAGAAACTGTTGGAGACGTCCTACGCCAACAAGATCGAATCCTTCGGCGAAGGCAGCGTCGACTACCTCGACGAGGTGGTGAAGGGCGACTACGCCCTGGTGAAAACCAAGGTGGTGAGGAAAAACAAGAGCATGAACGTGGACTACAAAATGGTCCGGGAGAAGGAGGCGTGGCAGGTTTACGACATCGTGGTCGAGGGTGTCAGCATGATCCGGAATTACCGCTCCCAATTCACAAAAATCATCCAGGAAGAATCGTTCGACGTGCTGATGCAAAAAATCACCACCACGAACATGTAACGCCCTGCCCTTTCCGGCGCCCCTCCCGGGAAACTTATCTCAAGCTGCCGGCCCCGGCGGGCGGCGGACTTTCTCCTAATCAGGAATCCAGAATGCGGTGAAGATCGGAAGAGCCCGGCATTTCCGGCTTCGTCTCCGATTGCGTGTCAGACTGTGTTTCATACTGCGCTTCGGACGGTGTTTCCGCCTGGGCCTCCGGGGATGTTTTCGCCTGCGGCGCAGGGGCGCCCGTTGCCCGGAAAGATTCCTGGATCTTGTCGATTTCGAAGCGCAGCGTGCGAATGAGGTTGGGTAAAGCCTCGAAGGATCTCACGCGAATATCGGTGGGCGATTCGATCAGGCAGGCCTTGCTCTTCAGCTTGCGGACTTCCTTCCCCGGCAACAGACTGTCATCGCTGTCGTTACTTTTCTCCCAGGTGTACACGGAGTGAAGCAGGCGAAATTTCCCCGAACCTTCATCGAAGCTCCACTCCACGTGGTCGGACGAATTATCGCCGTCGTAAAAACAGCGCCGGGCTTCGGTGGTGATTCCCTTCGCCAGCAGAAACGACTCCAGGGCGCGAATGTCCTGGTTGATCTTGTCCAGAAGGCTGAAATACGAATCAAAGGTGGGAATGGCCTCATTGATCGATTTCTGAATTTCAAGGTTGAGAAACGAAGGGGAGTTGCTCTGGTTGAATTCCATTTTCAGGCCTCCTTTTCAATTTACTCACGGTTAGCCGCCAGAGGACGGGTTCTCAATGGAAGGGGTTTCCCCAGCCGGCGTGAACAGGCCTCTGCGCAAACGCTCCGCCCTTCCGCAAGCGCCCTCTCGGGCTAGAGGGCAGGCCCCCTTCCTTCACGCCCCGCAACCCACACTCATCAAACAAACCAGCCAACATTTTCTAGACGGTTCCAGGCTTTCAACTTCATTAGTTATCATACCCGGAGGGGTGATGTCCATGGGCAAAAATCGGCCACCCCTCCGTCACCGCGGGGGGCTTGACGCAGTTGTGACTGCGCCTTGATATTTTTGTGACCGGGAATGACTATATTCGGGGCATCACCCAGGAGCCACGGCTCCACAAAACAAGGAATAAGAGACCATGATGGATGCTACCGTCCTGCTCGGAATAATCGCCGCCCTTGTCGCATTGCTGTTCATTGTGCGCTCTGCACGGGAGGCAATGCAATCGGGGGATTTGAAAAAACTGCTGGACCACCCGGCGGCGGGTGGAGACACGCCTCTGCAGACCCATGGGGTGGAAACCCGCGGCCTCGCGGAAGCCAGCGACCCGGACGACGCCATTGCGGCGGGTCATCTGCGATGGTGCGAATACCTCGCTCTGGTGTCCAATCAGGCACGGACAAGCTTCCTCTTTAGCCTGGTCTTCGCTAGCCTGGGGTTCATCCTCCTCGTCTCGGTGGCCCTTTTCCCCGCCGTAAATACGGGCGGCTCGGCGTTGGTGCAACTCATGACGGGGATCATTCTGGTCGGGGCGTCGGGCCTGCTGTTCAACCGTGTGCGGGACACGCACCGCAGCATCTGCGAGAGCCTGGAGAAACTGAAAAAGCGCGACCGCCATTTGAAATCCCGGGAACTGTGCGAAAGCGTCGGCGATGAAAAAACCCGCGATGCCCTGAGGGTCCAACTGGCCCTGCACTACGCCGGCGTGAGCCGGGCCCTGGAAACCACCAAAGCCATCACCCGGCTCCCTCTTTCCGACAACTGAGAAACCAGGCCCTGCCGCCGCAGCCAGCGCGATTCGACGGTTTACCGGCCGGCCGGGCGATTGTGATAATTCAGCTGCGGGATTCCAGCCTGGCGATCCGTTCTTCCAGCGGCGGGTGGCTCATGAACAGCTTTTTCAGGCCGTGGGGAACCCCACTGCTGATCCCGAAGGCGTCCATCTGCCCCGGCAAAGGTTCCGGATCGGCGATTTGCTTGAGCCGCCTTAAGGCGGCGATCATCTTATGCCGCCCGGCCTGCTCCGCCCCGCCCTGATCGGCGCGAAATTCCCGCCACCGGCTGAACCCCATCACGATCATCGTCGCCAGAAACCCGAGCACCACCTGCGCCAGCATGTAGGTGGCGAAGTAGCCCGGCCCACCGCGTGAGCCTTCCCCGGAACCGCGCCGGTCCACCATGGCCGCCGCGAGATTGGCGAACACCAGAACGAAGGTATTGACCACGCCCTGAATCAACCCCAGCGTCACCATGTCGCCATTGGCCACGTGGCTGACTTCGTGCCCGAGAACCGCTTCGACTTCGTCCTCATCCATATGCTGGAGCAACCCGCTGCTCACCGCAACGAGAGCGTCGTTCCTGTTCGCGCCGGTCGCGAACGCGTTGGGGGAGGACGACGGGAATATGGCCACTTCAGGCATGCCGATGCCCGCGCGCTCGGCCTGCCGGCGAACGGTGTCGACCAGCCAGGCCTCCTCCGGGCTGGCCGGCGATACGATGGGCACCGCGCCGGTGGCGCGCCGGGCCAGCGATTTCGACATGAGAAGCGATATGAAGGAACCGCCCATGCCCATGAGGGCGGCAAAAAATATCAGGGGCGTCGCGTCTCTGCCGGGCTGGTTGAAACCGAGCAGGCCGAGAATCAGTGTCAGCACAAGCAATACCGCCACGTTTGTCGCCAAAAATAATGCAATGCGGCTCATGAGGCATCCCTCCCGTCAAAGTCCGATAAACGTATTTTTCACAAGGCGGGCCGGCTCCCCCGGCGCAGGGTGCATCCCGGCCCCACGAATCCCTTGCATGGGTTTATTTTAAGCAATCGGGGAATCGGTTTGCCAGAAAATCCGCACAGCAAAATGGGATCGGTGGAACTCTGCCTGGAGGGGGTAGGCTTAAGATATCAGCTCAATGCTTCGAGAAGGCTGTCCAGATCCTGGGGTTTTTTCTGAGGTGTGTCCTGCAACTCGACCTCGACCCCCATCTCTTCCTTGAGGTAACGCGGCAAGCTCGTATCGGGGCTGAAAATGGCGGTTTTAAGCTGCTTGGCGCTCAGGTTGCGCACCTGGCTTAAGTCCGCACCCATGAGGTTGGCGCCGGTCAGGCTGGCGCTCTGCAGGTCGGCGTTGCTGAGATCGGCGTAGGTCAAGTCGGCTTTCATGAGATCGGCGGCGTTGAGGTTGGCGCCCACCAGAATCGCACCGGAAAGATTGGCGCTGCGCATCCGGGCCTGGCTGAGATCGGCCGAGGTCAGGTTGGCGCCGTTGAGCGACGCGCCCATGAGGTAGGCCCCCATGAGATTGGCGCGCATCATCTTCGACTGGGAAAGCTGAGCCCATTCAAGGTTGGCGCGATTGAGCCGGGCCCCGGTGAGGTTTCCCCGGCTCAGGCCCCGTTCTTCAAGTTCCTTGATCCATCCACTCATCGAAACCGCCTCCCCAGGATATAGACGTGGAGCTTTGCCGGCTCTCACCCGTGCCGATGACTTGCCGGTTCCGCGAAATTCTTGTGATCTCTTTGTTTAATTATACCATTCCAGCCCCGGAAAAACACGCGGAATTAACCAGTAAGCCCTATTAAATCAATATACTAACTCTCAGCCGAGGCTGACTGAAAACCCCTTTCAAGCGGCCCGTTCCCCGGCGGCGGCTTTGCGTGACGAACAGGACCGGAACTAGAGAGCCTTCAGCCAATCGTAAAGGGGTTTGGCCCGCTTGAAACGCAGCGCGCAATATTCCGGGAACCCGGGTTCATAAAGGGCCTCGGGCAAAGGCAGACTCTCCTCGACATACAGGCCCTTGTGTTTGGCCAGCTCCGCAATCGGCGCGCCCGCATCAACGCCCGGCGGGAGACGCTTATACTTTTCTCCCTGCGGCTCCATGCCCAGCGAGGAAAGGCGGGCGAGCGTGCGCGTGAGGGAGGCCGACCGCACCGGGTCGGCCAGCGCCGCACGAAAACGCACCACCTCTTCGCGCTCGAACTCTTTGACCCCGGTGACGAGCCACAGCTCCTTTGCCGCAATCTGCACATAGAAGAAAGGATCGGCGCAGCCTTTGGCGCTCTCTTCCGAAAAACGTATGCCGATGTGCGCCTTGTAAGGGGTTTTGTCGCGGCTAAAACGAATATCCCGATGCACCCTG
>QJZQ01000195.1 GCA_003246675.1 Nitrospirota bacterium
CCGGAAATGGAGTTCATCGCCATCCGCGAAAACCAGCGCCGCGTCAGTCTCGAAGACGACGCCGAGCGGGAAGAACGCCTGAGAGGCAACTCCTTCGGCGCCAACCTGCCCAAGGAGATCACACCCGAATTCGTCCGCGACGAGGTGGCCCGCGGGCGCGCCATCATTCCGGCCAACATCAACCACCCCGAATCCGAGCCGATGATCATCGGCCGCAATTTCCTGGTCAAAATCAACGCCAACATCGGCAACTCGGCGGTCAGCTCGTCCATCGAGGAAGAAGTCGAAAAAATGGTGTGGGCCACGCGCTGGGGCGCCGATAACGTGATGGACCTGTCCACCGGCAGCAACATCCACGAGACCCGCGAGTGGATCATCCGCAACTCGTCAGTTCCCATCGGCACGGTGCCCATTTATCAGGCGCTGGAAAAAGTAGACGGCCGGGCCGAGGAACTGACCTGGGAGATCTACCGCGACACCCTCATCGAACAGGCCGAGCAGGGCGTCGATTATTTCACCATCCACGCCGGCGTGCTTCTCGCCTACGTCCCCATGACGGCCAAGCGGGTGACGGGCATCGTCTCGCGCGGCGGTTCCATCCTCGCCAAATGGTGCCTTGCGCACCACAAGGAAAATTTCCTCTACACCCATTTCGAGGAAATCTGCGAGATCATGAAAACCTACGATGTCAGCTTCTCGCTCGGCGACGGCCTGCGCCCGGGTTCGGTGGCCGACGCCAACGACCAGGCCCAATTCTCCGAACTCAAGACCCTGGGCGAACTCACCCAGATCGCCTGGAAACACGACGTGCAGACCATGATCGAGGGGCCGGGCCACATCCCCATGCACATGATCAAGGAAAACATGGACCTGCAGCTCGACGTGTGCGGGGAAGCGCCCTTCTACACCCTGGGGCCGCTCACCACCGACATCGCCCCCGGCTACGACCATTTCACCAGCGGCATCGGCGCGGCCATGATCGGCTGGTACGGCTGCGCCATGCTGTGCTACGTGACGCCCAAGGAGCACCTGGGACTGCCCAACAGGGAGGACGTTAAGGAAGGCGTCATCACCTACAAAATCGCCGCCCACGCCGCCGACCTCGCCAAAGGCCATCCGGGAGCCCGCGTGCGCGACGACGCACTCAGCAAGGCGCGCTTCGAGTTTCGCTGGGAGGATCAATTCAACCTCTCGCTCGACCCCGAGCGGGCGCGCGAATTCCACGACCAGACGCTGCCATCCGATTCGGCGAAAACCGCCCACTTCTGCTCCATGTGCGGGCCGCATTTCTGCTCGATGAAAATCACCCAGGATGTGCGCGACTACGCCCGGGAAAAAGGCCTCGCAGAAGAAGAGGCACTCAAGGAAGGAATGGACAGCATGTCTAAAACCTTCAAGGAAAAAGGCAGCGAGATTTACCACGAAACACTCAAGCCTTAAGCCTCTAAAACCCGGGAGCAGGTAAACCCAGCCAAACACCTCTGCACCCGCAAAAGCCACGGGCGCAGGAACCATTACCGGTTTCTGCGCCCGTTTTTTTTACACAACTTCCCGCCAATCCGCTGCCGGCAGGGCCGGATTATTTCTCCTCCCACCGCTCCTTGATGAACGAGGCGGGGCGGTGAACCAGGTGGCAGTGCTTGCAGCCTTCCTTACCGACGATGCCGACATTCTTCCACACCGTGCCCGGGTCCGGCTTGTCCTTGCCAAGCTCGTCCACCAGCCCGGAGAGCGCCGCCATGACGGGCTCACCCACATAGAACCGTTGAACGTCGCCGGTGGTGTGGCATTTGGAGCAGGTGGACTTCAGCTCCGTGTATTTCGTCTTGAACGTCCGGGCTGCCTTGTGCGCGCGGTCGTTCTGACCTTCCTTGAAATTCACCGTCACGCCCTTGAAGGCCCCCGAGAGGCTGCCCATGTATTTATCGAACCCCACTTCCTTGTCGTCCATCGGGTCGATGACCTTGACCTCGTGAAACGACGGCCAGTGATATTTTGCCCATACCGACACCTCGTGGTCACCGTGGCATTTGCCGCAGGTTTTACCCACCGGGCCCGCCGCCTTGCCGATTTTTTCTCCATCGCGGGTTTTCACCGTTTCGGCAAAGTTCTTCGCCGCATCCAGGTCGAAATACTCTTCCCATTCCGGAACCATTTCGGACGTTTCCTTATAGGCCTCGACAAACTGACCGGCCAGTTTTTCGGCATTTTCCCAGTCGCCTTCCCTCATATTGACGAACACCCCGCCGAAACTGCCGCTCAACTTGTGCATTTGCTGAACCCATTTAGGCTCCTTACTTTGCGGCGGGTAGAATTTATCGAGCGAAGCAGGCGGAGGCTTGACCACAAAATCCTTCGCGCCTGCAACGTTGGGGATGAATGCGAGAATCATTAAAACCACCGCTGACAAAACCCTGCAAGCTGTTTTCATACAACCTCCTTGGAATAAGCAGCCATTAATAAGTTCATTTTTTAAGCGCGAAAGCAGGAACGGGGCCTCGCGCATGATCTTCCTGGCGGAAATCGGCGTTTAACGCCCACCCTCTATTTTAGAGTCTTGGGGTAAACTCAACAAATCAAAAGTCGACGGTGAAAGATTTATTATGCACCTCGGTTTTTTCTGTCGACCATGCCGGCTTGTATTCCAGGCGAACTGAAACTCGCCGCGCGCCCCTCTCCACAGGGTAGGTAAAAGCCACCTCCTTTTTATACATCAAGGCGGTTTCCTGCTGCGGCGCCAGAATTTCCCGCACCCGGTCCAGCTTTTCGCCCGCCGTGTCGAACTGTTCCACGGTGAGGTAGAGGCGCGGGTCGCCGTTGTCCGCGGTGGGCACATGGTGCGGCACCGTATCGTTCAGAAGAACCACCCGCACCCGGTCCGGCTTGATATCCACGCTGAGCCCGATCTCACCCGCGCCGACTGCGCCGTGAGGAAAACCGTGGTCCGCCACCTCTTTTGGCGCGTGAAAATATTTGAGGACCGGGTTTTGCACCAGCCTGCCTTCGGCTCGCGGCATATGACACTTCTGGCAGGTGCTCTCGTGGCCCGCCGCCTGCCACTCTTTGTAGGTTTTTTCGTGGCAGGAGCCGCAGAAGACCGCCTTGCGGTAAGCGTCATTTTGCCGCGTCGGGTGCGGCGGCGAGTATAGCGCGTAGGGGCCGTTCATCTTGCCGTCGGCCATGTGGCAGGGAATGCAGAAAACCCCTTCGTCGCGCTGCGTGAGGCGCGGCTCCGGCTTACTTCCCGCTTTCACCGCGCGCGGGATGTGGCAGGGCAGGCATTTTTCCTTGCTGCGATTTTCCGAATCCTTGATATAAGTTTCGCTGATCCAGGCGCGGGCGTGGCGGCTTTTTTCCCAGGCCTTGAATATCGCCTCGTGGCATTCTCCGCAGCGTTTTGCCGTGGGGTTTTCCAGCAGGTCCGGCTGGCGCGCCAGCTCCACAAGTTTTTCCGGTATCCAGGTATGTTTTTTATTGATGAGAAAATAGATCGTGCCGCAGGCCAATAGCCCGGCCATGCCGCAGGCAAGGGAGAAGAGAATGAGGATGCGGGCTGGTTTCATGCGCTTGGGCCCGGCGGCGCGGCGGTGTTTTAAAACTGGCGCAGGAAGCGGAGGTCGTTCTCGAAAAACAGGCGGATGTCATTGATGCCGTACTTGAGCATGGCGATGCGTTCGATGCCCATGCCGAAGGCGAAGCCCGTCCACTTGTCCGAATCGTAACCCACGGCCTCGAACACAGCGGGGTCGACCATTCCCGCGCCAAGGATCTCCAGCCATCCCGTCTGCGAACACACCCGGCAGCCTTTGCCGGAACACATGACGCACTGAATGTCCACTTCGGCGCTCGGGCAAGTGAAGGGGAAAAAGCTGGGGCGAAAGCGGACGCTGGTGTTCTTGCCGAACACCTGGTGCACGAAAATATTCATCACGCTTTTCAGATGGCTGAAGGACACCCCCTCATCGACCATCAGGCCCTCGATCTGGTGAAACATGGGCGTGTGGGAAACGTCTGAGTCGCAACGGTAAACCCGCCCCGGCGCGATGATGCGCAGCGGTGGCTCCTGCCGCTCCATCACGTGAATCTGCACTGGCGAGGTGTGGGTCCGCAGCACGGTTTCCTCGCCAATGTAAAACGTGTCCTGCATGTCGCGGGCGGGATGGTCCTTGGGGATGTTGAGAGCCTCGAAATTGTAGTAGTCGCTCTCGATTTCAGGCCCCTCCTCCACGCAAAAGCCGAGGCCGTGAAAAATGGCTTCGATTTCTTCGAGAGTCTGGGTGATGGGGTGGAGCGAACCCAGGGCTTCGCGCCTTCCCGGCAGCGAGGTATCGAAACTTTCCCGCGGCTTGCCGGACTTTACTTCAAAGGTTTGGGATTTTTCGCCGAGCAGGCGCTCGACGTGTTGCTTGAGTTCGTTGACAAGCTTTCCCGCCGCCGGCTTTTCCGCCGCCGGAACGGTGCGCAACGATTGCATGGCCTGGGCCAGGTGGCCCTTTTTGCCAAGAAATTCAATGCGCAACCGGTTCACGGCCTCGGCGTCAGCGGCCTGGGCCACGCGGGAATCAAAATCCTCCCGATGTTTTTTTATTTGGTCGATCATGAGAGGGGAGGGGAATGCGCCGCCCGCTCCAGGAGGGAGAAGCGGCGCCCGCTCCTGGCCATTAACCCAACTTGGCCAGGGCGGTCGCGGTCAGCGCTTTGAACGACTCGGGGTTGTGAATCGCCATATCGGAGAGAACCTTGCGGTCGAGCTCGATATTGGCCAACTTCAAGCCGTGCATGAATTTGCTGTAGGTGAGGCCTTCCTGGCGGGTCGCGGCGTTGATGCGTGCGATCCACAGGCGCCGGAAGTCTCGCTTGCGGGTCTTGCGATCCCGGTAGGCATAGGTCAGGCCTTTTTCCACCGCCTCGCGGGCCTTGCGGTAAGCGCGGCTTCTAAGGCTGCGGTAACCTCTCGCCATGCGAAGGATTTTTTTGCGTCTATTTCTTGCGACTGTTCCATTAACTGCTCGGGGCATGAAATTCTCCTATCTCTTCTCTTGCCGGCTTCAGTAAGGCAGAAGCAACTGCATGCGCTTCTGATCCCCCGGTGCCAGGGTGGAGGTTTTTCTCAGGTTGCGTTTTCTTTTGGTCGATTTGCTGGTCAGGATGTGGCTCGTGAAAGCGTGGTTGTGCTTGATCTTTCCCGTGGCTGTTTTCCTGAAGCGCTTCGCCGCGCTTTTGTTGGTTTTGATTTTCGGCATAAAATTTCTCTCTCGTGTATCGTTGGATCGGTGATATTACAACCGGGAGCCTGTCAGCCCCCCTTTTTCTTCCCTTTGGGCGCAAGGATCATGACAAGCATGCGGCCCTCCTGCTTGGGGTGCGATTCCACCGTGGCAAGTTCCTCGGTGGCCTCGACCACTCGCTTAAGGACCCTTTCGCCGCCCTCGCGATGGACGATCTCCCGGCCCTTGAAAAAAATGACCACCTTCACCTTATCGCCCGCTTCAAGGAACCGGAGCGCATTCTTCATTTTGAAGTTGAAGTCGTGCTGGTCGGTATTCGGGCGGAACTTGACTTCTTTAAGATGGACGACTTTCTGGTTCTTCTTGGCCTCGTGCGCGCGCTTGCTCTGCTTGTACTTGAACTTTCCGTAGTCCATGATACGGCAGACCGGAGGCACCGCCATGGGGGCCACTTCCACCAGGTCCAGATTCCTGCCCTGCGCAATCGCCAAAGCCTCCTCGGTGGGGAAGGTTCCCAGCTGCTCCCCATCGTCGCCAATGAGGCTCACCTCTCTCACCCGGATCATCTTATTGATGCGCTGCTTCTTGCTGTTAATTAACAAATGCTCCTCAATATCAAATTTTAATCAAGGTCCAGGGTTTTATCCTGAATTTCCTTCGCAAGCTCGCCAAGAAAAGTGTCCATGTCCACGGTACGGGTTTCCTTGGAGCGGCGCTTTCTCACGGCAAGCAACCGGCTTTCCACTTCCTTGTCCCCAAGGACGACCATGTACGGAATTTTCTGAAGCTGGGCTTCTCTAATCTTGAACCCAATCTTCTCATTTCGCAAGTCTTTTTCCACCCGGATGTCCGCCGCCGCCAATTGCTCGGCCACCTCGTTCACATAAGCGTGCTGGCTATCGGTGATCGGCAGAAGGATGACCTGGGTCGGAGCCAGCCAGAGGGGAAACGCGCCTCCATAATGCTCGATCAGGCAACCGAAAAACCGCTCCAGGGACCCCATCAGGGCCCGGTGGATCATGATCGGCTTATGCCTCTGGCCGTCTTCCTCAATATAGCTGATGTCGAACCGCTGGGGAAGGTTAAAATCGACCTGGACGGTGGAAACCTGCCAGTAACGGTTCAGGCTGTCGCGAATTTTGATGTCGATCTTGGGACCATAGAACACCCCCTCGCCGGGGTCCACCTCGTACTTCAGGCCGGTCTTTTC
Organism: Nitrospirota bacterium; assembly: GCA_003246675.1. GTDB lineage: Bacteria > Nitrospinota > Nitrospinia > Nitrospinales > VA-1 > SZUA-259. Next base: position 6,439 of record QJZQ01000195.1, read on the forward strand.
CAGGGCGTATTCGAGGGCCTCGGTGGCGGTTTCCCAGTCGTTGTCGGAGCCGACGGACTTGTCCGGCCGGGTGCTCAGGTAGACCTTGTATTCGTTGAAGCCGAACGCCCGCAGGATGAACAGGATAAGGTCCAGAACCTTGGCGATTTCCTCCTGGATCTGGCTCGGGCGGCAGAACAGGTGCGCGTCGTCCTGGGTGAACCCGCGCACCCGAAGCAGCCCGTGCAACACGCCGGAACGCTCGTAGCGGTACACCGTGCCAAATTCCCCGAGCTTGATGGGCAGATCGCGGTAGCTTCTCAGGTGGCCCTGGAAAATCTGGATATGAAACGGGCAGTTCATGGGTTTCATGACATACTCCTTGCCCTCGATGTCCATGGGCGAGAAGATGTTGTCCTTGTAAAAATCCATGTGTCCGCTGGTTTTCCACAGGTCCACCTTGGCGGCGTGCGGCGAGTACACCATCTCGTAGCCGTGCCGGTAATGCTCCTTCTTCCAGAAGTCCTCAATGAGGCCGCGTATCCGGGCGCCCTTGGGGTGCCAGAGAATCAGCCCCGGTCCGACCTCCTCGGTGACGGAAAAAAGGTCGAGCTCTTTTCCCAGCCGGCGGTGGTCGCGCTTCTTCGCCTCCTCCAGCCGGTGCAGATAGGCTCTCAGCTCCTTGTCGTTGTGCCAGGCGGTGCCATAGATCCGCTGCAGGATGGGGTTGCGCTCGTCGCCGCGCCAGTAGGCGGCGGAGGTGTGCAGCAATTTGAACGATTTGAGCGCCCCCGTGGAGCGGACGTGCGGCCCGCGGCACAGATCGGTGAACTCCCCCTGCGTGTAGGTGGAGATGGGGTCCTTCGATTCGATTCCTTCGATGATCTCGGTCTTGAACCTCTCGCCCTGGCCCGCAAAAAACGCGATGGCCTCTTCGCGCGGCAGTTCCCGGCGCTCGATCTCCAGATCTTTCTCGGCGAGCTCGCGCATTCGCGCCTCGATCTTTTCCATGTCCTCCGGAACAAAAGGCGTGGCCCGCTCGAAATCGTAATAGAACCCGTCCTCGATCACGGGACCGATGGTGACCCGCGTCTCCGGATACAGCTGCTTCACCGCCTGCGCCATCAGGTGAGCGGTGCTGTGCCGCAGGGTTTCGAGATCGTACTGTGGTTTATTTTCCGCCATATTCCATTGCTGACAGGGGGTTCCGGCCCTTGCTCCCGGGCCGTTACACCGGATTATCGGGGGATGCGGCCGGCAAAAAACGGGCAAACAAAAACGGCGAGTGAGCACAACACCCCTCGCCGCCGAAGGCCGGCCATTTCGGCCCTAAGGCCCTGTCATCCCATGATTCTGCTAAAAAAACATACCGCCCTAGGGGCCCGGGGCGGCATGAAGTATCTATAGGCACGGGCGGTTTCGAACCGCCGACCCCTTGCATGTCAAGCAAGTACTCTACCCCTGAGCTACGTGCCTGAAAAATTGACGATTGCTGATATTCTATTGCACCGCGAAAAAAAGTCAAGGCAAAGGTGACGGGCCGCCCCCCGATCCCTGAAAAAACCCTCTCTTCCGGCCAAAAGGACGCCGCTAAAGCTCGCCGGAGGCCGGCCGAACGCCCCGGGCCACCACATCGCTGTCGAAATAATTGACCGACATGCCGGCGTCAAGGACCAGGCCCTGCGCGTTGATGCCGCTTGCACGCTCGCTGAGCAGAAACACCGCCGCCTGCGCCACCTCGGCGGTGGTGAGCGCCCGCTTGCGCAGGGTGAGCTTTTCGGCGTACAGATACGAATCGATGTAACCGGGGATGCCGGCGGACGCAGAGGTTTTGAGCAGTCCGGCGTTCACCGAATTGAACCGCACCTCGGAGAAGGCGCTGAACGATTTTGCGAGAAAGCAGATCGAGGAATCCAGCGCCGCCTTGGCCGGCGCCATGAAACCGTAGTTTTCGGCCGCCATGCGCGTGGTCGATATCGACACCGTGACCACCGAGGCCCTCGGGTCCAGAAGCGGCCGAAAGGCCCCCGCCAGTTCGATCAGGGAATAACAGGTGATATGCACCGACTGCAAAAAATCTTCCTTGCGGGTTTCATGAAAGGGCTTCGGCCCGCCGGAATAGTTGGCGAACGCGATGGAATGGACAAGCCCGTTCAGGCTCTTATGGTTTCCGGCGATCTCGTCCCGGAGGCGCAGGATCTCCTCGCTATGTTCGACATCGCAGACATGGATGGGGGCCGGGGCGAGCAGGGGAAGAAGCGCCTGCCGCCGCTTTTCGGAGCGCACCGAATAAATCACGGTGGCGCCCTCCTCGGACAGCGTTTTGCCGATGTGGTAGGCCACGCTCTTTTTATTGGCGACGCCGAAAACAAGGAAGGTTTTGCCCTCCAGCCCAAGGAAGCTCACGTCGCATCCTCCACCAGAAGGGCGGTGAACTCCAGGGTGAGGGCGACCCGGTCCCGCACCGTCACCTTGCCTGTCATATAAAACGCGGGGCCCACACGCTCCTTGATTTTAACCTCTATCTTCATCAGGTCCCCCGGAAGCACGGGATGCTTGAGCTTGACGTTATTGATGCGGCTGACCATCGGCACCCGGCCCTGAAGCGCCGCCCCCTGCTGCCGGCTCATCAAGGCCGCTCCCGACTGAAACACCGACTCGCAGATCAACACCCCCGGCATGATGGGCCGGCCCGGGTAATGGCCGGCGAAGAACGGCTCGTCGGGCTTGACTTCCTTTTCCGTCTCGATGCCGTCCTCCGTTTCGGAGACGATGCGATCGACGAACAGGAACGGTTCGCGGTGAGGTATGCTCTCGAGAATATCGCGCATCAGCTCACAACCCTCCGGTGACTTCCTGCACCGATCCGGTGATGTAAGCCGACTCCCGCGATGCCAGAAACAGGGCCGCGTGCGCCACTTCGCACGCCTGGCCGAAACGCTTCATCGGCACCATGCCCAGATAGGCCTTTTTCTGATTTTCCGGCAGATCGGCGATGAAGTCGGTTTCGATGAAACCGGGCGAAACGCAGTTCACGGTGATGCCGCGCGTCGCCACTTCCTTGGACAGCGAGCGGGCGAACGCCACCTGGCCCGCTTTCGAAGCGGCATAGTTGGATTGTCCGGCAAACCCGAAGCGCCCGATGGGCGAAGTGACGACGACGATGCGCCCGTAACGCTCGCGCATGAGGCTCTGCACCGCCAGCTTGCAGACGTTGAAGGTGCCGGTCAGGTTGGTCTGGATCACATGGTTCCAGTCGTCCTCCTTCATGAGGCCGACGACGGCGTCCTTGCGCACGCCCGAGCTGTGGACGAGCACCTGAAAGGGCCCGCCGTTTTCCTGCCGGTCGCGGAAGAAAGCCTCGACCTCGGCATAATTGCCGACATCGAATTTTTCAAGGGAGAGGCGTTCGGCGTGCACCCGGTTGGCGCTTACAAACTCTTCCGCCGCCTGGTCGTCGCCCCGGTAGGTGGCGACGACACGAGCGCCCGCGGCGAGAAACGCCTCGGAGACCGCGCGGCCAATGCCGCGCGTACCGCCGGTAATGATCGCCGTTTGATCTTTAAAATCGAAATTCATTCGAATCCAGAAGAGGCCGCGCTGCTGCCGACACCACCCGCAATCGCGGGAGGCAGCGGGGCATCAGGCGGAAATAGTAGCCAGAGGGGGGCGCGGCTCCGCGGATCTCACGAACTTATCCACTTCGTTAGCCACGATCACGCCGTAGTTGGCGGCGCCCAGCCAGCCGGACATGATGATGCCCACCGAGCCCGAGTGAAACAAGCCCGCAACCTGCTTCGGCAGATCCCGGCTGATTTTAAGCCCCTCGAATTTTGTTCCGAACGATGTGCCGCCAGGCGCAAGGGTGTAACGCTTGAACGTCCTCGGCGTCGCCGCCTCGAGGTGGTCGACCTTGGCGCGGATGTCGGGCACGAACTTTTCCAGCGAATCCAGCGTGTCCTCGATCAGCTTTTTCTTATCCGCTTCATATTCTTCCTCGCTCAGGTTCGCCCAGTCTTCATAGCGGGCGTTGGTGGACGCGACGATGGAATAGCGATTGGTCCCCGGGCGGATGGACGGATAATAAAAGGAGAACGTTCGGCTGGTGACGTTTTTTCCGAGGATCTTTTCGGTGTCGTATTCATCCGCGTCGGAAGAAAACAGGAGATCGCCGACGTAGTCGATGGTCTCGCCCTTGCGGACGCCGATATACACCTGGCAACTGGAGTTGTTCAGGCGAACCTTGCCCACCTCGTCGAGAAACTCCGGGCTGAAATGCTCGTCCCCCGCCAGCTTGTGAATCGTCGTGAGGATGTTGGAATTCGAAAGCACCGACTTGCAGGCGATATCCCGGCCATTGATGCGCACGCCCCGCACCGCACCGCCCTCCACGTGAACCTTTTCCACCAGGCAGTGCGTACGGATGTCCACGCCGTTTTTGAGCAGCTCCTTTTTCATTTGTTTAATGAGCGTGTCGGTCCCCCCCTTGTAGGTGAACACCCCCTTGCTCATGAAATTGGAGAACACAATGCCATAGGTGAGCGCCGGGTCGTCGAGGGTGGAACCGTTGGCGTAGGTGATCGGCTCCATGAGAAAACGCCACACGTCCTTGCGGCCGGGAAAAAACTTCTCGAACAGGTCGCGGGTGGTCATCACGATCTCGTCGTAGAAATTCATCTTCCGGACGGTTTCGAAAAACTCGTCGATGACTTCCTTCATGATGCCGAAGCGCTCGCGCAAAATGCAGGTGAAATCCACCTTGTCGAAAGTGGTGTGGAGCTTGAACTGGGGGTTGTCGAAACGGATGCCCGGCAGGCGGATCACCGAATCGGCGATTTCCCGGGTCCAGTATTTACGGAAGGTTTTAATCATCCCGCAGGGAAAACCGTGCAGGGAGATATCGAGAACATGGCCGCCGCGGCGTTTAAACCAGGTGGCCAGACCGCCCAGATTGTAATGGTGCTCGGCCAGCAGCACCCGGTGCCCCAGCCGGGAAAGCAGGTTGGCCGCCGTCATCCCCGCGAGGCCGCTGCCCACCACCACAATATCGTAGGACGGTTTCGCGCCTTTAAGCCAGTCTCGAGCCATAATGAAAAAATCCGCTTGGTTAAGACCCGGTCCGTTCCTTCAGAACGTGCAGGTTGGCGATGGTGATGCCGCTCAACGTCGCCCCGACGATCCCTAAAAAACCCTGATCGGTTCCACATATATAGAGGTTCTTTATGGGGGTGGTGCCGCTTTTGATTTTTTTGGGAGCCCCATACACCGCGCCGTTCAAGTGGCCGGTGTACTTTTTAATGGTCTTGGGCGTAAACGAGTCTAAAAATAACACAGAATCGCGAAAATCTGGGAAAAATGTAAACAAGGTTTCGAGGGCCCGCGCGCGCTGTTCCTTCTTGGCCTGGACATAATCGCTGCGTTTGAGCCCGTCCCACAAGCGGAAATTGGCCAGGCTGGTGAGGCGCAGCATCCCCTCCTCACCGGGAGAATGCGGGTATTCGAAATTGTCCGGGCAGCACAGCACGCCGCTGGACGGGTCGATGAGTTCGTCGGGAACCCGGTAATTGAAGCGCGGACGGGTGCTGAAAAATACGATGCTCTTGTCGTAGCCGAGGTCCCTCGGCGGGCCCTTGAGCACAAACAGGGATTCCATGAACGACAGCTGCCCCGGCTCCAGCTCCCCCTGGCCCGGGCAAGGGGGGGCCACACGCGACACCGTCTCCAGATAACCCATGGAGGAAATCACCTTCCCCGCGCCCAGGCGCTCCCCATCGGCGAGCGTCACCGCCTTCACCTCGCCGCCGGCGGTTTCGATGGATTGCACCTCCGCCCCCAGCCTCAGCTCGCCGCCGAGCTGCGTGTATCGTTCCCGCATGAGATCGAGGATGTATTTCATGCCGCCTTCCGGCTTGGCCAGGCCCTGCATGAAGATGCTCTTGAACATGATGACGAACTGATAAAAATCCATCTCCCGCTCGCGGGCGCTGCCGTAAAACATCAGCGGGCAAAACAGCATGTCGATGAGCACCGGGTCGCTCAGGCAGCTTTCCAGCACCGGCCGGGAGGGGAGGGGGTTGGCATCGTTCAGGTTGAGCTCATCGAATTCCTCGATGATTTTCACCAGCCTGCGGAAACCGTCGATCTGGCTCGGGAACTGGCGCGCCACCTCCTCGACGAAAAACCCGAATTCGTTGCTGAAGGCCAGGGAGTGGTCCGGAAACCGGATCTCCGATCGATGCTGCTGACAGAGCCGGAAATCCTCGTGGCGGAAGCGCAGCTGCTTGAGCAACTTGCCCAGGGGAGAGCTGCGGTCGCCCTTTTTGCTGAAGTTGGTCATGGCATGCAGACCCACGTCGAACACCCTGTTTTTGCGAACGTAATACGAGTTCAGGCCACCGATCACCGTGTGCCTCTCGACAATCAGAACGCGGGTGTCGAACTGGGCGAGGCGAATCCCGGCAGCCAGACCGGAAAGGCCCGAACCGATGATGATGACGTCGTAATCCATGCAACCTCGAACGCGAGCCTGGGCAGCCAGGGGCCAGGCGGTCCCCAGCCGATTATAGCCGGTCGAAAGCTTGCGGCACAGCTAAAAAGCGTGCCGCCGC
>QJZQ01000069.1 GCA_003246675.1 Nitrospirota bacterium
GGAGCGAAAGACAAGATCGGTCTGACGCCGCTGAACTGGGCCGCCGAGGAAGGGAAAACCGGCGTGGCGGAACTGCTCATCGCGCACGGAGGCGAGGTCAACCCCGCCGAGGGTCTTTCGCCCCTGTTTTCCGCTGCCCGTGAAGGTCATCTCGACATCGCCCGGCTCTTGATCGCCAAGGGCGCGAAGGTCAATATTCAGCCCGGTTCCGGCCCGGCCCCCCTGCATTTCGCAGCCAGTGGCAGGCATGCCGATGTGGTGAAACTGTTGCTTGAGAGCGGGGCCAAGGTTAACGCCCGCGACGAATTCGGCAACACCCCCCTGCATTCTGCCGCATTCGGCGGAGATTACAGCACGGTGGAAACGATCCTGGCTTACGGTGGGGACATCGAAGCTCAGGAAAACAGTGGCGACACACCCTTGCATACCGCGGCGATAAACAATAAAGTCTTTGCTGCGGGAACCCTGCTGAACTACGCCGCGAATGCCGATGCGGTGAACAAGCAGGGGCGCACGCCGTTGCATCTTGCCGTTGGCAATGGCCATGAGGAAATGACAAAAAAGCTCCTCGAAAATGGCGCGACCATTCTGGTGAAAGACAACGCAGGGCAAACGCCTCTCGACCTGGTGGCGGGGTCGGGTCACACCCGTATCGCCGAACTGCTTGGCCGGTCGTTGGCGAAAAAATAGTTTTCCTCGAATTCCATTCGGCCCGCCGCGTTTGCGGCGGGTTTTTTTTTGCGGCGCCAAGAAGCGATATAGCCGCCAGGGACGCGGCGTTCCTGTGATAAGATGGCGGCATGATAATCAGGCTAACCGGTTCGGGAGTGGTGAATGATTCGTTTCGTGAAGGTGATGAACAAGGAGGATCTGCCGGTGGGTAAATCGGCCATTGTGATGGCGGGCAGCGAGGAGATCGCCCTGTTCAATTACAAGGGAGAATACTATGCCATCGCCAACAAATGTCCGCACAAGGGCGGGCCGCTCGGCGAGGGCCGAGTGCAGGAGGGGATCGTCATCTGCCCCAACCACGAGTGGCGATTCGATCTTAAAAACGGCGACAATATGCAGAACCCGGAACTCTGTATCAAATCCTACCCTGTCCGGGTGCGCAACGAAAAACTCTATATAGGCTTCAAAAAGGGCGGCGTGAAGGCTTTCGGCAAGGACCCGAACGCGTTGCCGGCTTCGATTAAATTCAATATTTCAACCATTTCAAAACCCATCAATCCCGATGAGGAACTCTAGCGGTTAAGGGGAGGGTGGCGGAGATTCAGCCGGTTGGGTTGTCGTCTTCTATTTCCACCCATTTGGGATCGCCGTGGGTCTTGTAATTCTCGGTGCCTGCGAAAGTGCCTTTGTGGTAGATGTTGACCTTGAATTTGCCGCCACCGAATTTTTCCTGAATGAAGGGCTGCGGATCTTCTATCTCGATCAATTCCGGCGTTTGATATTTGCCGATGAGCTTGAATTCCATCCCCATGCCGGAAGGTAGGAGGACGTAGAATTTCAGGTTGGTTTCCGCGAGGAACTGCATCATGTCCTCATCCATATGGTCCCGAGTGTATTCCATGCCGTGCTTCTGCTTAGCCCGCCGCTTCAGGTAATCCTCCAACAGGTTGAAGAACCACCAGTTTTTCCCTTTGCGCTGATCGTGCAGAAAGGGATATTCGACAAAACCATATTTGTTGATGAAGGGCTTTTTGGCCATGGACCGCTGCTCCAGAAAAAAGGATAAACTTGAGACACGGGTATTATAAGAGGTTGGCCGGAGGGAGACAAGATGGCGGGAGAGCATATAGATAAAAAAAGTTTTTTCGGAGCCCTTTTCGATCGGGAGGTTTACCGCAGAAACTACTGGCGCCTCGGCTTTCGCACCCGGTTGTACGACATGTTCACGCCCTTTGCTTATCGTGAATCCCTTGCACGGGCAGCGCACCACATCCCCGGGGACGATGGACTGGGCCTCGATGCGGGCTGCGGCAGCGGTCAACTGATTTCCCTGTTAATCGAGCGGAGGCCGTCGCTCCGTTACCTCGGTGCCGACAGACTGCAGGAGGGGCTTGTTGCGGCCCGGCGCAGGGTCCTGGGAAACTCCAGCCCCATTTATTTTCTGCGCTGGGATCTGGCCGCCGAACCGCCTCTGGCCGCCGCTTGTGTCGACTGGGTGGTGGCTCACTTCTCCGTTTACACACTTTCCCAAAGGTCGGACCGCCTCGCGGCCTGGCGCAATCTCCATAGGGTGACGAGGCCGGGAGGAAGCCTCATCGCCGCCAACCCGTCCATCGATTACAGCGCGGACCGGATCATCCGCTATAGCCTGGAAGCCGAAAGGTCCCGGCGCGGTCCGCTGGCCTATTGGCTTCAGCGGCTGCTGGTCGCTCCCGTCAGCCGGCAACTGGGGCTCGCTTATATCGAGCGGCAGTTGCGGCAGGGCCACTTTCACGCCTACACCCTCAAGGAATTTCGCGAGGAAGTCGAGATGGCCGGCTGGCGGGTGGAGGCGACGGAAACGGTGTACGCGGGAAGTGGATTTTTGATCACCGCGCGCCGGGTTTAATCGCACCGGTGTTCCTGGAGGCCAACCTTATTTCATTGACGAGGTGGTGCGCCTGGCGGGTCGGCTCCGGGATGCGGTAACGCGGAGCGCAAGCGAGCGTGAGGCGCACGGCCGTTTCGAGATCGATGCGATGACCTACGGAAACGTATATGGGGTTGGTGTTGTCGCGGCTGCGCACCGCCATGCCGAGCACATCGCCCGCATCGTCCAGCAGAGGGGATGCCGACCCTTTTGCGGAAGGCAGCGGGGCATGCCGGCCCACCAGGCGGCTCTTGGCGCAGCCGATGGTGGGGCAATCGAGAAAAAGCCCGAGATGCGACGCCAGCCCCAGCCGGCGGGGGTGGGCCACTCCCTGGCCATCGAAAAAGATCAGGTCCGGTGCCGGAGTAACCCTTTCAAACAGGCGCAGAAGCAGCGGCCCTTCCCGAAAGGACAAGAGGCCGGGAATATAGGGGAAATCGATGGCGCCGGTGAGACTGAACCTGTCGATGACGGCGAGTGAGGGAAACTCAAGCAGCACCACTCCCGCCCAGGCGACGGGCGAATGTCTTTCCATGCTGATATCCGCCCCGGCGACGATGCGCGGGCCCTTCACAAGGCCGTGCTCGCGCACCCGCCGGGCAAAGCGGATTTGCAGGTTTCGCGCCTCGGCGGGGGAGACGTTCCAGGAATGCAGGTCGAGGACGTTCATCCCGCCCTGGAATTAAAGCCCCGCGTCCTTTTTCAAGGCGGCCGCCTTGTCGGTCTGCTCCCAGGTGAATGTTTTCTCGCTGCGCCCGAAATGTCCATAGACGGCGGTTGGGAGATAGCGGGGCTTAAGGAGATCCAGGGTTTTCACGATTCCCGCCGGCCGGAGATCGAAATGGCCGCGGATGAGGTCCTCCAGGATATCCGGATTGACCCGGCAGGTGCCGAAAGTTTCAACGCAGATGGAAACCGGGTCGGCGACGCCAATGGCATAGGCGATCTGGACTTCGCAGCGATCGGCAATGCGGGCGGCGACCAGATTCTTGGCGATGTAGCGCGCCATGTAAGCCGCCGACCGGTCCACCTTGGAGGGGTCCTTGCCGGAGAAAGCTCCACCCCCGTGACGGGCAAACCCGCCGTAGGTATCGACGATGATCTTGCGTCCGGTGAGGCCGCAGTCGCCATTGGGTCCGCCGACGACGAAGCGGCCCGTCGGGTTGATGAACACTTTCATTTTTTTAGAGCGTAAACTTTCCGGGATCACCGCATGGATCACCTGCTCGGTGATTTCCTTGCGCAGCTGCCGGTTGGTCACGTTGGGGGCGTGCTGGGTGGAGATGACCACGGTTTCGATGGCGACGGGTTTATTGTTTTCATAGCGCACGGACACCTGGGATTTGCTGTCGGGCCGCAGGTAGGGCAGGGTGTCATTTTTGCGCAGCTCTGCCAGCTTGCGCACCAGTTTGTGCGCGGTCATGATGGGCATGGGCATCAGTTCCTTGGTCTCGCGGGTGGCGTAGCCGAACATCATGCCCTGGTCGCCCGCGCCCTGTTCGTGCTTGTCGTCGTTGACGCCGCGGGCGATGTCGGCCGACTGCTGGCCGAAGGCGACGAGGACGCCGCATGTTTCAAAATCAAAACCCATCTCGGAATGCGAGTACCCTATATTCTTTATCGTGGCGCGCACGATTTTGGGCACATCGACATAGCAGTTGGTGGTGATCTCACCCGCCACCACCGCGAACCCGGTGGTGATCATGGTTTCGCAGGCCACGCGGGCCCGCGGGTCCGCGGTCAGGATGCTGTCCAGAATTGCATCGGAAACTTGATCCGCGATTTTGTCGGGGTGTCCCTCGGAAACAGACTCGGAAGTAAACAGAAAATTGCCAGGGTTCATAGGATGGCCTTCAGATATTAAGTGGTTAATGTAGTTTGATCGTAAATGATTCTTGAACTTATCGTATCATGCCGGCTTTGTCTCGGCTTTTTCCTCGAACGTCAAATCGCGGTCGAAGTCGGACGGAAAGCGGGTCCGCATTTCTTCATTGATTAGCTTGTCGATCTCGGCCGTGGAGGACAGGAGGAGCGCTTTTTCCGCCAGTTTGCGCGCGTCCTGTAAGCGTGTTTTTCGCAGCACCTTTTTTACTTTCGGAATGGCGTGGGGCTCCATGCTCAGTTCGCTGATCGGCCCCAGGCCGAGGATGAGCATCGTGGCCAGCGGGTCTCCCCCGAGTTCCCCACAGATGGATACCGTCTTGCCGGCCTTGTTGGCTGCCGTGAAGATGTTCTTTAGCGCTCTGAGTACGGCGGGGTGAAAAGGCTGATACAGGTGCGCCACATTTTCATTGGATCGGTCCACGGCCAGCAGGTACTGAATGAGGTCGTTGGTGCCGATGCTGATGAAGTCGACGTTTTTCAGCAGTTGATCGACCACGATCGCAGCGGCCGGGGTCTCCACCATCGCGCCCACCTTGATGTCCTCATTGAAGGGAATCTGGCTTTTCCTGAGATCCTCTTTAGCCTGCGCGAGCAGGCGATTGGCCTCCAGAACCTCGTCAACCGATGAAATCATGGGGTACAGGATTTTCACGTCACCATACAGGCTCGCGCGCAGGATGGCCTTTAATTGGCTGGTAAAGAGCTTCGGTTGGACGAGAGAGAGGCGAATGCCTCTAAGGCCCAGCGCGGGGTTGTCTTCATCATTGCCATCGGTGTGGAGGAGGTGCTTGTCCATGCCGATGTCCAGGGTGCGGATGATCACGGGCCCCGGTTCCATCGCCTTGGCGACCTTCTTGAAGTTTTCGTAGAGATCGTTTTCCTCGGGCAGCTGCTGCGTGCCCATGTAGAGGAATTCAGTCCGGTACAGGCCGACGCCTTCGGCCCCATACCGATGCAGGGTGGCTGCTTCCTCGGCCGATTCTATATTGGCCATCAGGCGCACGCGGTGTCCTTCGAGGGTGATCGCCGGCTGATCGATGTTCTCCAGGAGCTTTTCCTGGTAGCGGATGTAGTTTTTCCGTTTGCGCTGGTAGTGAAGAAGTTTAGCCGGCGAGGGGTTGACGATCACTTCGCCGTCAATTCCGTCGATAACCAGCGTGTCGCCTGAATTCACCTCGGTGGTCAGGTCGCGGATGCCGCCCACCGCCGGGATGCCAAGCGCCGAAGCGAAAATCCCGACATGTGAGGTCTTGCCGCCGACCTCGGTGGCAAGACCAAGCACCAGGTGCTTCGGCATCATGATGGTGTCGGAGGGACTGAGCGCGTGGGTGACGACAATGACGGGCTCGACGATCTCCGAAAGTGTTTCCTGGTTGTGCCCGATCAGATTGCGGAGGACCGCGTGAACCACCAGATCGAGGTCGTCCTTTTTTCCTTGAAGGTACTCATCACTGATGTTGCTGAAGAGGTGGGTGAATTTTTCAAGGGTTTGGTTGAGGGCATATTCCGCGTTCTGCTGGTCGCGCCGAATATTGTCGATGGTGTCGCTGACCAGGATCTCGTCTTCGAGGAGGAGGGTGTAGGTATCGAGGATGACGGCGTATTTATCCGCCACCTTTTGCGCGCGTTTCTTGATCTGCTGCATCTGGAGCTTGGTCTGCTCGATGGCTTCGCGAAAGCGTGCCACCTCGGCTTCGATGGCGTCCGCCTCGATGCGGTGCTTGATGATGCACAGTTTGGACCGGTCGAGAAGGTGAGCTTTCCCGATGGCCACGCCGTTCGATACTGCGATTCCGCTGAAAACGTTTGCTTCCATGGATTTTGGATCGGGCGTTGCCGCCTTTTCACGATTGGGCCCGGTTGAGGGTCGGCTTAAATGAACTTCGAGTCTTCCTCCAGGAGGACCGCGTAGATGCCGGCGGCGTCTCCGGCGCGGAGGATGCTTTCGCGCAGGCTATCGTTTTTAAGAAGACGGCTGATGCGGGCCAGCGCTTTCAGGTGATGACCGGTTGAGGCCGTGGGGGCGATGACCAGGCAAACGAAATGGACAGGTTTTTTATCCAGTGAATCGAAGTCGACCCCATTGCTGGAGCGGCCGAACAGGACAAGGATATCGGAGATCTCCTGGGATTTGGCATGCGGGATGGCGACATTTTCACCGATTCCCGTGCTTCCCAGCGTTTCGCGCTCCATCAGGGCCTGGGTCAGTTCGGCCCGATTCTGAATAATGCCTTTTCCTTCCAGAAACCCGGTCAGTTCTTCGATTACGCCGACCTTTTCCCTCGCCGCCAGTTCGGGAATAATAAAGTCTTCCTTCAGTATCTCGCTGATTTTCATAGGTGGGGAGGCCGTGGGTCGGTCTATCGTGGCGAGAGGACTATTCCGGGATCTTATTTTTTTCGGCAGCGGCCTTTTTGAGCAGCAGGTCTTTCTGCTTGTCCTTGTGTTTCCTGAGCTGCTTTTCAGCCTTCACCAGCGCGTTGTCTATCGAGGTATAAAGATCGGTGGTTTCATCTTCGACATGAATGGTAAAACCTTTGGTTTTGATCGTTATCTCAGAGAAATGACGGTACTTCTCCACCGCCAGAGCCACGTGGACGTCTGCATGCTCTTCCAGATCCTTGATGGTTTTCTCCATTTTATGATTGAGGTGGTCGCGAATGGCCTGGGTGATTTCGATCTTTCGACCGGTGACCGTCAGTTTCATGAAAATCTCCTTGTTTCCTATTGAATTGCGTTGTCCGCAGGGGCACTAGAATAGCCCATAAAAGGAGGCAAATTCAAGCCGCGAAAGGCGGCGGGCTCAAAATATTTTTTTCCTTTTGCTGGCGGGGGGAATATTGAGTTCTTTGCGGTATTTGGTGATGGTCCGCCTTGCTATCTTGGCGTTCTTGCGCATGAGGACCTGGACCATTTCGTCGTCGGTGAGGGGGCGCTGGGTGTCCTCCTGGGCGACGACTTCCTTGATCATGTTTTTAACGCGGATGGACGACAGGCTGGTGCCCATGTAGGACTTGATGCCGCTGTGAAAGAAGTATTTCAGCTCGAAAATGCCCTGCGGCGTATCGATGTATTTGTTGGTGGTGATGCGGCTCACCGTGGATTCGTGCATTTCGATGTCCCGCGCAACGTCCTTGAGCACCATGGGTTTGAGGTACGACAGACCCTTGTCGAGAAACTCCTGCTGTAATTTGACAATGCTCTTGCCGACCTTGTAGATGGTTTGCCGCCTCTGGTCGATGCTCTTGATGAGCCAGAGGGCAGAACGGTATTTGTTTTCAAGGTATTCCCGTGTTTGCCCCTCCTGCGTGTGGGTGAGCATATCGTGGTAGAAGGGGTTGATGCGCAGGCGCGGTACGCCCTCGTCGTTCAGCACCACATCGTAGCCATCGGCGGTTTTAACCACGGTGATATCGGGGGTGACGTAATCGATTCCGTCGGACTGGAACTGCAAGCCCGGCTTCGGGTCGAGGCTGCGAATCACCCGGACCGAAGCGAGAATTTTTTCGACGTGCACGTTCAGTTCCGATGCGATCTTGTGCAGGAATCGCTCCTCAAGCCTCTCAAGATACGATTTGACCAGTTTTTCCGCCAGCGGGTCTCTATCGGGCAGGGCCCGCAGCTGGAGCAGCAGGCACTCCTGGAGGGAACGCGCCCCCACCCCCGTCGGCTCGAATCCCTGAATAACGGAGAGGACTCGCTCGACGTCCTCCGGCGGGCAACCGACGGTTTCCGCGATTTCCGTAATATCGGTGCACAGGTATCCGTCGTTTTGAATGTTGCCGACGATGCAGGCGCCGATGTATTTGTCTGCTTCCGAATCGAGAGAGAGGCTCATCTGCCAATGAAGATGGTCCGCCAGGGAGGGTTCTTTCTTGTAGGTCGCCTCGATGGAGGGATTCTCCGTGTAGCTGTCCACCGAACTGCCACGGTCGATGTTGCTCTGAATGAAATTATCCCAGTCCTGCTCCTGGTTCAGGGGGGCCTGCTCCTCGGGAACGGCTTCTTCCGCCGCCAGGTTGGCCTCGGGTTCGTCGAGGCCCTCCTTTTCCACCTCATCCTCCTCGGCAAGCTCCTCAAGGATGGGATTTTCGGTGATTTCCTGGCGAACGAGCTGAGCAAGTTCCATCCTCGCCAGTGGCAAAAGCTTGATGGCCTGCTGGAGCATGGGCGTCATCACAAGTTTGGTGACGAGTTTCTGGCTCAGCCGCATTTCCATTGCCATGAAAGATGTTCCCCCGACTAAAAAGTGAACTGGTGGCCAAGGTAAAATTCCTTGACGTTCTTGTCCTGCGCTATTTGAGAGGGCAGCCCGGAGGCGATGATCTCCCCCTCGTTGATGATGTAGGCCCGGTCGATGATGCTGAGCGTCTCGCGCACGTTATGATCGGTGATCAGCACGCCGATGCCCCGGTCCTTCAGATGCGCGACGATCGACTGGATGTCGGCCACCGCGATCGGGTCCACCCCCGCGAAGGGCTCGTCCAAAAGCACGAACAGGGGCGAAGTCGCCAGGGCCCGGCTAATTTCCACCCGGCGGCGCTCTCCGCCGGAGAGCGTGTAGGCCTTGGCGTTCTTGATATGCAGGATATTGAGTTCCCTGAGCAGGGCGCGGGCCCTTTTTTTACGATCGAAACTCGAAAGATCCCGGGTTTCCAGAACCGCCAGTATGTTTTCCTCCACCGTGAGGTTGCGGAACACCGACGCATCCTGAGGCAGATAGCTCATGCCCTTCCTGGCTCTGAGGTGCATGGGCAGCCGTGTGATATCCTCGCCGTCGAGGGTCACCTGGCCGCCATCGGGCCGGGTGAGGCCCACCACCATGTAAAAGGTGGTCGTTTTGCCGGCGCCGTTCGGCCCGAGGAGGCCGACGATCTCGCCTTGCTGAACGTCGATGCTTACGCTTTTAACCACCTGGCGGTTTTTGTAACTTTTGACCAGGTTCCACGCTTTTAGGCCCGTCACGATGTGGATTCTTTGAAAATGTTTTATCTCTTCGCGTCAACCCAGGACTTGTCTTTGTCCGGGGCGGCGTCTGTATTTTGCGGGTAAAACTTCATCTTCACCCGGTCGTTGACCACGAAACGGTCCTTATCCAGAAGGAAGATCATCTCCCGGCCTTCGATGATGTTCTGATCTTCCCACGCCGTGGCGTGGGGGGAGCCGGTCAGGATGATCTGCTGCTGCTTGTCGAGATAGACCGCGCGGTCGCCGGTGGCTTTTTTACTGTCCCGGGTGATGACGACGTTGCCGATGGCGATGATCTCGTCGGTCTGCGTCTTGTTTTCCGACGTGTGGATTTCCAGAATATCGGAGGTGATGGTGAGGTCCCCCCAGATGCCCACCACGCTGCCGGAAAATATGATTTTTCCGCCACCGTTTTCCGACCGCATCCTCTCGGCCGTGATTTCGACGGGTTTGTCGGTTTTGAGGGGGTTGTTTCCCGCGCCCTGGGCAAACGCCGCCTGGGGTAAAAGCAGCAGAAGGGCCCAGCCCAGTATATAAATGCGATTGATTAATGGCACGTTAAGGCGGCTCTCTTTCAACCCGCGGGTTTCGCTGCGGGGGTTTCGATGTGGTCAAGCAGGACGCGAGGCTGGCCCACCAGCCGCACATGCCCCTCCAGCTGAATATCCTGGCCCTCATTTTGCATCACGCCATTGTCGGCGGAAATCCTGAAATCCTGCCCCCCTTCCTGCCGGAGCTTCAGTTCCACGTTTTTGAGTTCGGTACGCTTCTCGTCACGGAGAACCTGGGCGCGGTCGGCGGTGAGCTCCCATGTCTTGCTGCTCGCATCCTCGTTAACGAGCTTGAAATTCTCTATTTCGATATCGACGCCCGATTCCAGTGGCTTCAGGTTCACCTGCCCGATAGGCGTGCTGAATTTGCTGAAATATTGATAGGAGGAAAGTGAAATCACCCCCAATACAGCAAAGATCAGGAATATGCGGACTTTATTAACCATCTAATTTATATGCGGTTAAATTAATATGCAAATGCCATACCAACTATAAATAATGCCATAAGCGGGTTTCATTGTAAAGGAAAATCAGGGCAGGCGGGGCGGTCCATGTGGATCGGAAGAATATCG
The DNA here is from genome assembly GCA_003246675.1 of Nitrospirota bacterium. Classification (GTDB taxonomy): domain Bacteria; phylum Nitrospinota; class Nitrospinia; order Nitrospinales; family VA-1; genus SZUA-259. The sequence goes on from QJZQ01000069.1 coordinate 10,557, forward strand.
ATGATCCGTTGATTTTCCCCGCTGGCGCTCAGCCGGACTTCGAAGCGGCTCTTTATGCCGAAGCCAGGCTCTTTACCGCAAAAAAGCTTTTCCGCCCACTCCACCAGGGTGACGCCGGGGCCGTAAAGGTATTCCTCGATGTCGAGGGCCCGAACATCTTCCAGGGTGTCGAGGCGGTAAAGGTCGATGTGATAAATCGGCAGGCGGCCGGGGTACTCGTTGACCAGGGTGAACGTTGGGCTGCGGATGTAGTCGGCAAACCCCAGTCCCCGGGCGATCCCTTGAGTGAATGTGGTTTTGCCGGAGCCCAGGTCACCGAACAGGAGGACGATATCCCCCGGCTTGAGCCCGCGGGCAAAAGCTTCGCCGAGGGCCAGGGTTTCATCCTTGTTGTGGCTGTGGATGCGCATGTCTCAGGCCGTGAGTGATGTGAGAGTGGCCGGCAGCATGTCGAGCAGATCGCTGGCGATGAGCGCGATGCGGCCGGTGGACTGCGCGGCACGGTCTCCGGCAGCGCCGTGGCACCAGGTGCCGGCAAGCGCCGCCTGGGACACAGGCAGGCCCTGGGCGATGAACCCGGCGATGATGCCCGTGAGCACGTCGCCCGATCCCGCGGTGGCCATGCCGGGGTTGCCCGTGGGGTTGATCCAGGCCGACCCGTCGGGAAAGGCGATCACGCTGGCGGCGCCCTTGAGCACGAGGTGGACGCGGTGGCGGCTGGCGAAATCCGTGGCGGCGCCGATTCGATCGGCCTGAACCGCTTCCACGGAAAGGCCCGAGATGCGGGACATTTCCCTCGGGTGAGGGGTTAAAACCGCCTCCACCGGCAAACCGGAAAGTTCGAACCCCGAGGCCGCCAGACCGTTGATGGCGTCGGCATCGATGACGAGCGGGCAGGGCGCAAGCGGCAGCAGACGGCCCAGAAGGTCGACGGTGGCCGGGTCGGTGGAAAGGCCAGGGCCGATGGCGATGGCCGCCTTGCCGGCGAATTGCTCGACAAGCGCGTCCAGGGCATCCAGGGAAATCGCGCCGGTGGAGGTTTCCCGGAGCGGCACGGTCATCACCTCCAGGGGATGGAACTCCACCGCCTTCTGTACACTTTCGGGAAGCGCGAGGGTGACGAGTCCGCAGCCGGATCGCAGGGCGGCCAGAGCGGTGAGGCCCGCCGCACCTCCCTTGCCAACGCTTCCCGCCACCACCAGCACATGGCCGAAGCTCCCCTTGTGAGCGTCTTCAGGGCGCGGGGCCAGGGTGCGGCGGATGTCGTCCTTCTCGGGGGAGAGGACGCGCACCTTTTCCTCTGCAACCGATTGACGCGGCAGACCAATGTCCACGAGGGCGACATCGCCCATACTCGTGGCCGCCGGGTAGAGGCAGTGGCTTCGCTTGAGGCAGCCAAAGGCCGCCGTCAGATCCGCTTGCACGTGCGGGCCGAGTATCTGACCGGTATCGGCGTCGAGGCCGGAGGGGATGTCGACCGCGACGATGAATTTTTCGGCGCTGTTGACCCAGTCGATCACCTCGGCGAAGAAACCTGTGGCGGGGGGCTTGAAGCCGGTGCCGAAAATCGCGTCGATGAGGATGTCGGCATGGCGGACGCTGTGCTGAAATTTTTTCAGAGACCCCGAGTCGATTTCGTGGACCGGAACCCCTGCTTTGATGGCGATGCCGGCATGAAGCTTTGCGTCGGCCTTCAGGCTGGCAACCTGGCCGAGCAGCAGCAGGTCCACCCTGCAGCCGAGGTCCATCAGGGCGCGGGCGATGACAAAGCCATCGCCTCCGTTGTTGCCTTTGCCTGAAAAGACGATGACTTTCTTGTCGGCCAGATCGGGGTACCGTTCCTTGAGCAAATGGAAGACGCCGCGGCCGGCGTTCTCCATAAGCACCGCGCCGGGAAGCCCGTATTCCGTGATCGCGCGGTGGTCAATGGCCTGCATTTGGGCGGCGGTGACGATAGGTTTCAAGAAAATTCCTCGCTGATGGAGTGTGCCAGACGACTCAGTTTAGCGCATTCTCTCAACTGTGGGAAGAGGGACGCCCGAAGGGAGAAGGACCGGGATCTCGCGGGAATTATTTTTTCTCTTTTTCGGGCTTTTGCAATGAAAAACTGATGATTGTGTCATCGGGCTCCGGAGTGATGTTGGACTCCGTGAAGTCGAAAGCGATGCGGCCGTTTTTCTTGAGCAGGATCAGCGGTTGCCGGTTCTCCTGGGAGGATTGCAGAAAATCGGCATAATCGAATTCGCGGGTGAGGCGGGTCTTCTGAAAGCGCCAGCCCTCGAAGTAGCGGATGATGATTTCTTCGTAGAGCAGGCTGCCGCCGAAGGCGATCTTCCCGCGCGCCGAGCCCCGGAGTTCTTTGCTGGTTTCTTTTTCGTGGACGCCGAGCTGGAACACGCGGTCGCGGCCAAAGTGCGAGACGAAGGCGTTGCACACCAGCGAATTGTAGGCGTCG
>QJZQ01000139.1 GCA_003246675.1 Nitrospirota bacterium
ACGATATGTTGCCTTTCGTCCGGCCTGGCGCCCCACCCACTGACACCCGATGAATTCCTTTTTCCTTCGCCTCTACGACAAGACAATTCTCGGCCATCCCTGGATTTCCCTGGTCCTGGCTCTCCTGACGCTCGGCTTTTTCACCATCCAGGTGCCGCAGTTCAAGCTGGACGCTTCGGCGGAATCGCTGGTGCTGGAAAACGACCAGGACCTGGCCTACTTCCGTCAGGCCACCAAAAAATACGGTTCTTCCGATTTCGTAATCATCACCTACACCCCATACGAGGATCTTCTGTCCGAGGCCTCCCTCGCCACCCTCGCCAAACTGAGGGACGACCTCAAGCGGGTGCCAAGGGTGGATTCGGTGATCAGCATTCTCGACGTCCCGCTGCTCAACAGCCCCAAGGTCACCTTTTCGGAACTGGCGGAAAACCAGCGCACGCTGAAGACCCCCGGCGTGGACAAGGCGCTGGCGCTGAAGGAGTTCACCGAGAGCCCCATCTACAGCGAGCTTCTCGTCAGCCCGGACGGCCGCACCGCCGCCATCCTCGTCAATTTCGAACGCGACGAAACCTACGACTCGCTGCTCAACCGGCGCAACGACCTGCGCGAAAAAAACGCAACGCCGCAACAGGCCCGGGAGCTTGAACAGGCGCAGGCCGAGTTCAAGGCGTACCTGGCCCTCGCCCTCGACCGGCAGAGCCAGGAAATCGAAACCGTCCGCAACATCATCGATAAATACCGGCCGATGGCCGACATGTTCCTCGGCGGGGTGCCGATGATCGTCTCCGACATGGTGACTTTCATTAACCACGACATCGTGGTGTTCGGCGCCGGGGTGATCTTTTTCATGATCGTGGCGCTGGCCTTTTTCTTCCGCAAGTCGCGCTGGATCGCCCTGCCGCTGGCCTGCTGCCTGACCTCGGCGCTGGTGATGGTGGGCCTGCTCGGTTTTCTCGACTGGCGGGTGACGGTGATCTCGTCCAATTTCATTTCCATCCTGCTCATCATCACCATGTCGATCATCGTCCACCTGATCGTCCGCTACGGCGAACTGCTGGCCGAAAACCCCAACGAGAGCCAGCGCGCGCTGGTGCTCGACACGGTCCGTCACATGGTGCTGCCGTGCCTTTACACGGCGCTCACCACCATCGTCGCCTTCATCTCGCTGGTGGTGAGCAACATCCGCCCGGTGATCGATTTCGGCTGGATCATGACCATCGGCATCTCGGTCTCGTTTCTGTTTTCCTTCATCATTTTTCCCGCGGTGCTGGTGCTCCTGAAACCGGCGCCTTCGGTTTCCGATCACGACGCAACAAGGGCGCTCACCCAGGCGGTGGCCTGGTTCACCCTGCACCACCGCCGCAAGGTCATCACCGCCTGCTCGATCGTGGCGGTGCTCTCCGCCGTCGGCATCTCGCGGCTTCAGGTGGACAACCGGTTCATCGATTACTTCAAGACCTCGACGGAAATCTACCAGGGCATGCGCGTCATCGACATGCAGCTCGGCGGAACGACGCCGCTCGACATCCTCATCGAACCGGACAAGGCCTATTACGCCTATCTGGAAGACTTGAAGAACGCCCCGGCGAAGGAAGAGGCCGACCCGTTCGACGACCCGTTCGCCCAGAACAAACCTCCCGAGGAGGAAGAAAACTTCTGGTTCCACGTCGACCCGCTGCTCAAGGCGGAAAAAATTCACGACCGCCTGGAAGCCCTGCCCGAAATCGGCAAGGTGCTCTCCATCGCCACCATCACCAAGGTCATCCGCCACATCAACGACAGCCAGATGCCGGACGATTACGACCTGGCGCTGATCCGCAAACTGCTGCCCGACAACGTGCAGGACACCTTCGTTCACCCCTACCTGTCGAAGGACGGCAACCAGATCCGGATCTCCATGCGCATCGTCGAGGCCGACCCGTCGCTCAACCGCGGCGCGCTCATCGAGCGCATCCGCGACATTCTCACCGGCGAGATGGGCATCGCGCCGGAGCGCATTCACTTCACCGGCATGGCCGTGCTCTACAACAACATGCTGCACAGCCTGTACACCTCGCAGATCCTCACCATCGGCGCGGTGTTTCTCGGCATCCTGCTGATGTTCGTGATCCTGTTTCGCGGCGTCTTCATCGCCATTCTCGCGCTGGTGCCCAACATGCTGGCCGCCGCCATGATCCTGGGCGTGATGGGCCTCGTGGGCATTCCCCTCGATATGATGACCATCACCATCGCCGCCATCACCATCGGCATCGCGGTGGACGACACCATCCACTACATCTACCGCTTCAAGGAAGAGTTCCCCATCCACCGCAGCTACACGAAGTGCGTCGACATCTGCCACGCCAGCATCGGCCGGGCGATCTACTACACCTCGATCACCGTGACGGTGGGCTTTTCCATCCTGTCGCTGTCGAACTTCATCCCCACCATCTATTTCGGCCTGCTCACCGGCCTGGCCATGGTGGTCGCCCTGCTCAACAACCTCACCCTGCTGCCCCTGCTCCTGCTCGTGTTCAAGCCCCTGGGCCCTGAAACCGCCCGTGACCTGGTGCCCGCCGAAGCCGAAAGCTGAAACCGGCACGCCTTGTAATCTGGTTTTCTCGGGCGCCTTGACGAAAAGGTGACATACATTTACCGCTAAAATCTGCTAGGATAGAGCGAAAACGCCACTTAATTTACATTAATTTTCCATTAATAAGGATATAGACGATGCGTCCGAAATCTCTTCTCCCCTTCTTCATGGCCTTGTTCCTTACCCTGGGTGCAAACCCGCAGGCGATGGCCGGGCCCGGCGCGGCCGCCCCGGCGAACTCCTCCGCCCAGGCGGACACAGAGCCCGATCCGGACCGCTACATCGTGGCTTTCACTCACACCGCCCGGGGCAAGGCGGCCCTGCAAGCGGCGGGAGCGCGCATCGAGCTCGACCTGCCCCTGCACAGCGCAGCGGCGGCGCACATTCCCGCGGCGGCGCTTGCGGGCCTGCGGCAAAACCCGAATATCGACTACATCGAGCCGGATCACATCCGCGTGCCGCTGGCCCAGACGACGCCCTGGGGCATCAGCGCCATCGGAGCCGGTCCGGCCACGGAAGGGGGGATCCAGCCCGGGGGGAGCGCGCGTAAAATATGCATCATCGACTCGGGTTTTTACAGCGGCCATGAGGACCTAGATGAATCCAAAGTCAACGGACCAGACAATTCGCTCACCGACAGCTGCGGACACGGCACGCATGTGGCCGGCACCATTACCGCCCTCTCCAACACCGTGGGCGTGGTCGGCGTCGGGCCCGGAGTTGATCTGCACATCATCAAGGTGTTCGACGGAACCAGCTGCAGTTGGTCGTATTCCTCCACTTTGATTGCGGCGCTCGATGCCTGCGTGGCCGCTGGTTCCAACGTGGTAAGCATGAGTTTGG
>QJZQ01000007.1 GCA_003246675.1 Nitrospirota bacterium
GTGAGGATAACCCTGCGGGTCCGGGTATCGACGGTGAGGCCGATATCGCAATAATTGGAGCGGGACACAAAATGCGTGTTGGCATAAACTCCGGCGTCCAGAACCCGGACAAAAGGCTCGTCCTTATAAAATTCACGGTAATGGCCAAGCAGCTCTTCGGCCGTCAGGTCTTTGGTGAGACTCATGTAAACGGTGCTCAGCATACCCCGTGTCATCGGCATGAGGTGCGGCGAAAAGGTGACCTGCACGCTGCGTCCGAGGGCCGCGGAAATTTCCTGCTCGATTTCAGGGGTATGCCGGTGCCGGCCCAGGTTGTATGCCGAAACCGCCTCGTTGCATTCCGGGAAATGGGTGCCCACGGAGAGCTTTCTGCCCGCACCGGAAACGCCGGACTTGCAGTCGGCGATGAGGGTATCCGGGTCCACCCAGCCGGTGCTTAAAAGCGGCAGCACAGCGAGGATGACGCTCGTCGGATAACAGCCGGGGTTGGCCACCAGGCGGGCCGTGCGGATCTTTTCGCGGTAAATTTCGGGCAGCCCGTACACCGCTTCGCGCAGGGTCTCGGGACGCGTGTGCTCCACCTGATACCATTGCGGATAAAGCGCCGCGGATTTCAGGCGGTGGTCGGCGCTCAGGTCGATGACGCGGATGTTTTGCTTAAGCAGGCCGGGCGCGTGCGCCATGCACGCGGTGTGGGGGAGCGCGAGAAACAGAACATCAAGGTCCTGGGCCGCCAGGGACTCGAGCGGCACCAGCTCAGCCTCGAGGTGACCGGCGAGCGAGGGGAACACCGTGGCGATGTTCTGCCCCTGATAGGTTTCCGAGGTGAGAGCGGCGATCTCCACCTCCGGGTGCCCAAGCAAAAGGCGAACAAGCTCAAGACCGGTGTAGCCAGTGGCGCCGGCGATGCCAACTTTAATCATAATCGCCCAGAGGGTGGCGGGTTAGATACAGAATTCCCGGGACGGTACGGACAAACGGAACGAACCGCAAATCACCGCTTGGAAAACTGGAACTTCTTGCGAGCGCCCGGCTGGCCGTATTTCTTCCGCTCCACGGTCCTGGAGTCACGCGTCAGAAAGCCCGCCCTTTTCAGGGTGGTGCGAAGGTTCGGGTCGGTCTCGAGCAGAGCCCGGGAGATTCCCAGGCGCAGCGCGCCGGACTGGCCCGTCAACCCGCCGCCCTTCAGGGTGGCGTGAATGTCGAAGGACCCCAGGGTATCGGTGATCACCAACGGCTGCTTGGCCAGGGTTTCCAGGCTGTCGCGCTTGAAGTAATCCTTCATGCCGCGGCCATTGATGACAAAGTTGCCGTCGCCGGGCAACAGCCAGACCTTGGCGATGGATTCTTTTCTTTTCCCTGTGGCGTAAAACTTCTCGTGCACTTCCGGCATAGTCTACTGGCTCCCGAAGACCCTTTGTTATGGGGGTCGATGCTTGAAGGTATGTTTTAGATGGATACCGCGTCCGGCGTTTGTGCCTGATGCGGGTGCTCGTCGTTGTCGTAAACCCTTAAATTGGTTTGCAGCGCCCGGCCCAGGCGATTCTTCGGCAGCATGCCGTTGACCGCTTTCTTGAGCAGGTTCGCCGGCCTTTTCTCGCGCATCTCCTTGGCGGTGACGGATTTGATCCCGCCCGGATAGCCGGTGTGGTGGTAATAGACTTTCTGATCCCACTTCTGGCCGGTGAGCTTGACGCGGGCGGCGTTGATGATGATGACGTTGTCACCGGTATCGACATGCGGGGTAAAAATGGGCTTGTGCTTGCCACGGATGATGTAGGCCGCCTTGCTGGCCACGCGGCCAAGGGGTTTGTCGGCGGCGTCGATCACCACCCACTTTTTCACGACATCTTCCTTTTTGGCTGAAAAGGTTTTCATGGAACTTGGCTCTCTTTCCCTGTCTTTGAATTAAATGGTGTTGTAAACTCTTAATCCTATGAAACTCTTTACAGTCTGTCAATAAAATTATAGAATTTCCTGCGATTTCCCCAAGGAAATCCTTTATTCGGGCCGGGAGGGGGGAGCCCCTTCTTCCCCGGCCGGCCTCTTTTGGCCGGCCCCGCCACCGGCTTTTTTCACGAAATCTTTTTGAAGGCACCCATTATACCCCATGAACGACGCCACGACCCCTGTGAATAAAACCACCGCCGAAGCCGCGCCAGCGGCTGCCGAACGCCTGGACCGGGCCATCGAAAACTCGCGCAATTATCTGCTTTCCCGCCAGGAGGCCGATGGCTACTGGGTGGACGAGCTGGAATCGAACGCCACCATCACCGCCGAACTGATATTTTTCATGCATTTCACCGGCCAGGTGGATGAGGAAAAACAGGAAAAATTCGCCCGCTACCTGCTCAAGATTCAACGGGAGGACGGCAGCTGGCCGCTGTATTACGGTGGCCCCTGCGACATCAACTCCACGGTGGAATGCTATATGGCACTGAAAATCGCCGGCCGGTCGCCCGATGCGCCCGAGATGGTCCGGGCGAGGGAAGCGATTTTCGCGGCCGGCGGCATCCGGGCGACGCGGGTGTTCACTAAAATATTTCTCGCCATGCTCGGGCAGATTTCCTGGAAGCACGTCCCGGCGGTGCCGGTGGAGGTCATCCTCCTGCCCGACAATTTCGCCTTCAATATCTACGAAATTTCCAGCTGGTCGCGGGGCACGGTGGTGCCCCTGTCCATCGTTTACGCTCACCGGCCGGTGCTCCGGCTGCCCGCGGAAAAGGGGGTGGCGGAACTGTTCACCGAGAACGACCGGCGCCTGGGCTTTGAAGCCGATGGCCACGCGTTCAGTTCCTGGAGGAATTTTTTCATCCATCTCGACGGCTGGATCAAGTTCATCGGCCGCTGCCCCTGGAAGCCGCTGCGTAAAAAGGCGCTGGAAAAGGCGGAACGCTGGGTGCTGGATCACCAGGAAGACGAGGGGGATTTCGCCGGCATTCAGCCCGCCATGCTCAATTCCCTGCTCGCCCTCCACTACCTGGGCTACGCCAAGGACCACCCGGCCATCGTCCGGGGCATGGAGGCGGTGGAGCGGTTTCTCATCGACCGCGGCGACCACATGTGCATGCAGGCCTGCGTTTCCCCGCTCTGGGACACGGCCATCGCCCTGAACGCGCTGATGGACTCGGGGCTGCCGGGCGACCACCCCGCCGTCGTCAAATCGGGCGAATGGATTCTCGGCAAGCAGGTGGTGAAGCGTGGCGACTGGCAGGTGAAGCGGCCGCGCGCCGAGCCCGGCGGCTGGGCCTTCGAGTTTTACAACGAGATGTACCCGGACACCGACGACACCGCCGAAATCCTCATCGCACTCAACCGCATCGCCATCCCCGATAAGGACTGGAAGGAAAAGGAGTCCGGCCGCGCGCTTCGCTGGCTGCTCAAAATGCAGAGCAAAAACGGCGGCTGGGGCGCTTTCGACGTGGAGAACGACAAGGAGATACTGAACGAGATCCCCTTTGCCGACCACAAAGCGCTGCTCGATCCGCCGACCATCGATGTCTCCAGCCGCATCCTCTGGGCGCTCGGCAACCTCGGGTTTTCCCGCGACCACCCACAGGTGCGAAAAGCCATCGCCTTCGTGAAAAGCAACCAGGAGCCCGATGGCTGCTGGTGGGGGCGCTGGGGCGTCAACTACATCTACGGCACCTTCCTGGCCTTGAATGGGCTGCGGTCCATCGGCGAGAACATGGAGGACGAATTCAGCCAGAAGGCGGTGAGCTGGCTGGTGGAGCACCAGAACGAGGACGGGGGCTGGGGCGAAACCTGCGAGAGCTATTCGAACCCCGACCTGCGCGGCCAGGGCACAAGCACGGCATCGCAGACCGCATGGGCAATCCTGGGGCTTGTCGCCGCGGGCCAGGCCGACCACCCGGCCACGGCGCGGGGCGCCCGCCACCTGATCGACCGGCAGAACGAGGAAGGAACCTGGTGGGAGCCCGAGTTCACCGGGACGGGGTTTCCCGAGCATTTCTACATCAAGTACCACATGTACCAGCACTTTTTCCCGCTGATGGCGCTTGCCCGCTACCGCAGCGCGCGCCGCTGATCAACCGGCCCGGTTTTCTGCCTCGGGAGGGGTGTGGCGGTACATTTCCAGCGCAAATCGGCTGCGCTTCAGGTTCACGGTGGCAGAGGCGACCAAATCGCCGGTGGCGAGATCAATGAGAGTCAGGCGCACATCGAGGCCGGTCCCGAGATCGGTGATCCTGCCGGTGATAAGCGCCTGTGCTTCGAGCGCGTCGCGCAGCCGGCCCAGCTCTTCGCGGTTGTAGACCAGGGCGGGAGAAAGCCTGAGGCCGGCCATCACCGCCGCGACATCGCCACGCTCCACCACGCGCAGCAGGCGTGCCCGGTTGACGGCCTCCACCACCCGGCCGGAAAAATACTCGCCCAGCGCCGACACCCGGCCGCCGCCGTTGACCAGGTTGAGCACCGAAACCTTCTCCAAACCGCGCTGGTGGGCAAGTTCGGCCAGCGGCCGAACCAGGGTCTCCGCCTTCTCCTGATAGTAGACGGAATCGTTTGCCTCGCGGACTGGCTCGCTCCACATCAACCCCCCGGGCTCCAGGCGGACTTTGCACCCCACACATAGGGTGACAAGCAGCATCAGCAATAGATAATTTCCCTGTCGCAAGGCGCCTCCTTTTTTTAACCCTATCGTCCTCCCCCCGGGCCTTCTTGAGCCCCGGGGGACCGCGGGGCGGCCTTTTTGCGCCGGCATAACCGCTTGCCTCCGCCGCAACGCCTTTTAATGCAAGGGCTGGGAAATTAGTGTATAAAGGAAGCTTACACTCTGATAACCAATGGGATGATGGTATGACTGTGAATATTCGATGGATGCGGGGGATGGTTTTTTCCCTGGCTCTCGGCCTCCTTGCAGGCTGCGCCGAGGAGGTGCAGGAAGAAGAACCCCAGGCCCGGCTGCCTGAAAAGGAGCACACCTGGGTGCGCACGGAAACCGTCAAAAAAACCAAGGAAGATTTTTTCGCCGCCAAGGACAAGGCGGAGCCGGAATTTGCCGTCAACGAGGCGCTCAAGAAGCGCCTGGCCACCGCGCCCAGCGTCGACGACAGCAAGGTACCCGCCGACTCCGAAGCTTGCCTGGCGCTTGTGGAGCCGATGGACAAAATCCGCATGGCGGTGCAACGGGGAGGCGGCGCATGGCACGCCTTCGAGCGCTCACCCGATGTCCGGCCTTTTTCCTCGCAGGGGATTCAGATCGACAGCCAGACCAACAAGATGGTCTTCGCTTTCAAGCACCTGTGCGGTTCCGCCCGCGGGCTCTCGAAAACCGGCCTCGCCATGGTCCTGACCCACAGCCTCAAATCCCGAAGCCGGGAAGAACTCCGGCAGGAACTGTTGAAGCTGGGAGAAGCCGATGAGGATGTGGACAAGTGGCTCGCCCATCAGAAGTACTATGCGGAAAATTCCGATCGCGATCTTTCCTACACGTCCATCGCCGCTCTGATCGCCAAGGGCGATTCGCTGGTGAATTTTTACAAGGAACTTTCCGAACGGCAGGTGGATTCTTCGACGAAGGACGCTTTTCTCACCGATGCGGAAACGCTGCTTCAGGTGGTGAACGAAATGCTGACATCGGAAAAATACATGGCCCTCGCCCTCAAGGAGGACTACGCGGTGCCTAACGAGTACCTCAACGATATGTAGTAAAGACGTTTACGGCGGCGGGCCACCCCGGAGCGGCCCGCACATGGGCCGTCGGCGTTTTTAGTTGAGGGTGGTGCTGGCGGGCGCGCGCTTGGCGGGCGCGCGGGATGCTTTTTTCGTTTTGCTTTTGCCGGTCTTCTTTTTTCCCTTCATGACCGGCTTCTCGAACGCCAGATCTATCACTTCGTCCACGTGGGCCACCGGGTGAAAGGTCAGCTCGCTGCGGATATTTTCCGGAATTTCCGCAATGTCCTTTTCATTGTCCCGGGGAATGATGATGTGGCGGATTTTCGCCCTGTGCGCCGCCAGGGTCTTCTCTTTCAGGCCGCCAATGGGCAGGACCTTCCCCGTCAGGGTCAATTCTCCGGTCAGGCTCACATCGTGGCGAACGCGGATGCCGGTGAGCGCCGAGATCAGCGCCAGAGCCATGGCGACCCCCGCCGAGGGCCCGTCTTTCGGCACGGCCCCCTCGGGGATGTGGATGTGAATGTCGAGGTTCTGGTAGAAATCCTTCGCAAGCCCCAGGCACTCGGCCCGCGAACGAACGTAAGTCATGGCGGCCTGCGCTGACTCCTTCATGACCTCGCCCAGCTTGCCTGTCGGCACCAGCTTGCCGCCGCCGGGAAGGACGGTCACTTCGATGGTGAGCAGCTCGCCGCCGAATTCCGTCCAGGCCATGCCGGTGGCCACGCCCACATCGAGCGGGCCGGGGTTTTCCTGCCTCTGAAATTTGGCGACCCCGAGCAGGTCCTTGAGCGCGCCGGGCACCACCTGCACGGAATACTTGCTTCCCTCCTCCACCACCTTCTTCACCACTTTACGGCAGACGTTGGCCAGCTCGCGTTCGAGGTTGCGCACGCCGGATTCGCGGGTGTAGTCGTTGATGATCTGCGCTATCGCCTCGGGTGTGAACGCGATGTTCTTTTTCTTCAACCCATGCTCTTCGGTCTTTTTCGGGATGAGAAAGTTCTCGGCGATGCCGACTTTTTCCTGATCGGTGTAGCCGGGGAGGCGTAGCACTTCCATACGGTCGAGCAAGGGCTGCGGGATCGTGTGCAGGACATTCGCGGTGCAGAGGAACAGCACGTTCGACAGGTCGTAGTCGATCTCCAGGTAATGATCGTTGAAATTGGCGTTCTGCTCCGGATCGAGCACTTCCAGCATGGCGGACGAAGGGTCGCCGCGGAAGTCGGAGTTCATCTTGTCGATCTCGTCGAGCATGAACACGGGGTTGTTCACCCCGGCTTTCTTCATGCCCTGGATGATCTTGCCGGGAAGGGCGCCAATATAGGTTCGCCGGTGGCCGCGGATCTCGGCTTCATCCCGCACGCCGCCCAGGGACACGCGCACGAATTTGCGGCCCGTCGCCTTGGCGATGGATTTGCCGAGCGAGGTCTTGCCCACCCCCGGCGGCCCCACCAGGCAGAGAATGGGACCCTTGATCTTTTTCACCAGTTTCATCACGGCGAGGTGCTCGACGATGCGTTCCTTGACCTTCTCCAGGCCGTAATGGTCGGCATCGAGAATTTTCTGCGCTTCATCGAGCTTGATTTTCTCGGTGCGGGATTCCTTTTTCCAGGGCAGCTCGACCAGCCACTCGATATAGGTCCTCGATACGGTGGCCTCGGCCGACATCGGCTGCATGAGCTCCAGGCGCTTGAGCTCCTTGACGGCTTTTTCGTTGACGTCCTTCGGCATCTTGGCCTTCTTGATTTTCTGCGCCAGGTCGTCGATATCGGTCTTGAATTCGTCCCGTTTGCCCAGCTCCTTCTGAATGGCCTTGATCTGCTCGTTGAGGTAAAACTCTTTCTGGCTGCGCTCCATCTGCTTGCGCACGCGGCCGTGAACGCGCTTTTCGATCTTCAGGACTTCCAGTTCCGACTTGAGAATGGACAGCAGCTTGTTCAACCGGTCTGCGGGGTGGTAGGTCTCGAGCAGATCCTGCTTGTCCGCGGTGTGGAAGACCATGTAGGCGGCAATGGTGTCGGCGTATCGGTGCGGCTCGGTGATGTTGGCCGTGGCCGAAACGGCCTCCAGAGGAATTTTCTGGTTGAGCTTGATGTACTGCTCGAACACGTTGCCGACGCTGCGCATCAGGGCCTTGATGTCGGGAGTGACCTGCTCGTTTTCCTGGATCTTCACGACTTCCACTTCGTAAAAATCGGGATTGTCGCAGAACGAGTGGATGCGGCCTCGCTGCACGCCCTCGACGAGCACCTTCATGGTGCCATCGGTCAGTTTCAGAATCTGCAGGATGTTGGCGAGGGTGCCGGTCTCGTAGATTTCGCTGGGCGACGGGTCGTTGTTGTTCGGGTTGCGCTGCGCCGAGAGGAAAATGTTCTTCTGCTCAGCCATGGACTTTTCGAGCGCGCGAACCGACCGGTCGCGGCCGACGAAAAGGGGTAGCACCATGAAAGGAAAAACCACAATGTCCCGCAGCGGGAGCAGTGGCAGCGTCAGTTGTTCAGAACTCATTTAACTCGCCTGTTTCTGGGTTTTATAAACGAGGAGAGGGCTCTCGTTATTCAGGACCACTTCTTCGCTGATCACGACCTCTTCAACGTTTTCATGGGAGGGCAGGTCGAACATGATGTCGAGCATGGTCTCCTCCAGAACGGCCCGTAGCCCGCGCGCGCCGGTTTTCCTCTTGATGGCCTTTTCGGCCACCGCGCGCACGGCGCCGTCGGTGAATTTGAGCTTCACGTTTTCGAACTCGAAGAGCTTCTTGTACTGCTTCACCAGGGCGTTCTTGGGCTCGGTGAGCACCGTCATCAACGCTTCGACGGTGAGCTCCTTCAAGGTGGCGACCACCGAAAAACGGCCGACAAACTCGGGGATCAGCCCGTACTTGAGAAGATCCTCGGGTTGAACCTTTTCCAGAACGGCTTCCTCGTCGATGTTCTTTTTGGAGACCACCTCCTGGCCGAACCCCATGGCCTTTTTGCCGATGCGGTTGCGGATGATGCTGCCGAGGCCCACGAAGGCGCCGCCGCAGATGAACAGGATGTTCGTGGTGTCCACCTGCAGGAACTCCTGGTGCGGGTGCTTGCGGCCGCCCTGGGGCGGGACGCTCGCGGTCGTCCCCTCGATGATCTTGAGAAGCGCCTGCTGCACGCCTTCGCCCGATACATCCCGGGTGATGGACGGGTTTTCCGACTTGCGGGAAATTTTATCCACCTCGTCGATGTAGATGATGCCGCGCTCGGCCTTCTCCACGTCGTAATCGGCGGCCTGCAGCAGCTTGAGGATGATGTTCTCCACGTCCTCGCCCACGTAACCGGCTTCGGTCAGCGTCGTCGCATCGACGATGGTGAAGGGCACATCGAGGATGCGCGCCAGGGTCTGCGCCATGAGGGTCTTGCCCGAACCGGTGGGGCCGACGAGCAGAACGTTGCTCTTCTGCAGCTCCACGTCTCCCGCATCGACGCTGGAATCCACGCGCTTGAAATGGTTGTGCACGGCCACCGACAGGATTCTTTTGCATTTCTCCTGATCGACGATGTACTGATCGAGATGCTTGTAAATGTCCTTGGGCTTTAAGAGGTGCTTGAAATCCTCGCTTTTTTCCTGGGCCCATTCCTCGACCATGATCTCGTTGCACAGCTCGATGCATTCATCGCAGATGTACACGGTGGGGCCGGCGATCAATTTCTTGACCTCTTCCTGGCTTTTGCCGCAGAAAGAGCAGCGGTAATTGCCTGTGCCTGAACTTTTCTTGGCCATGGTTTCTCCTAAAGGGGGGCGAGGGTTCGCTCCCGCCGGTCAGTCGTTGTCTTTTTTCTTGCCGCTCTTATCGGACGCTTCCCGGTGGGTGATGACGTTGTCGATCAACCCGTAGGCCTTGGCCTCTTCGCCGGTCATGAAGTGGTCCCGCTCTGTGTCTCTGTTGACCTTTTCCTTCTTCTGCCCGGTGTGCTTGGCGAGGATGCCGTCGAGCACGTCACGCACTTTGGCGATCTCCTTGGCCTGGATCGCGATGTCGGAATGCTGGCCCTGGAACCCGCCGCTCGGCTGATGAATCATCACCCGTGAGTTGGGCAGGGCAAAACGCTTGCCGGCGGCTCCCGCCGCAAGCAGCAGGGCACCCATGCTCGCCGCCTGGCCCATGCAGATGGTTTGCACGTCGGGCTTGATATACTGCATCGTATCATAAATGCCGAGGCCGGCGCTGACATGCCCGCCGGGGCTGTTGATGTACAGATAAATATCCTGCTCCGGCTCGTCGGACTCCAGAAACAGCAACTGGGCAATAGCCAGGTTGGCGATGTGGTCGTCGATGGCCGTACCAAGGAAGATGATCCGGTCCTTGAGCAACCGGGAATAGATGTCATAGGAGCGCTCGCCCCGGCTGGTCTGCTCCACCACGATGGGTACCAGTTGATTATATATCTCTTTCATGCGTCTCTCTTTTTGAAGGGGGATGAGTTTGAGATCGGCCCGATCCTGAGACGGGGCCGGCAGGGGATACTCGGTGGCGGGTTAAACCATTTATTTATAAATAGATAACCCGCCCCGCAGCCTCACTTCAATTATCAGCAATATTCTCTTTTCTGTCAACCATTTCTTCCCGGATCTTCACTCCCTGCATCACCTGCTCCAGGGTTCTTTCCCGCTTCATTTTGTTGCGCAGGCGGTCCAGGGCGCCCGATTTCGCCCACTGCGCCTTCAGCTGGGCGGGGTCGCCGCCTCCCAAAAGCTGAACGATCCGGGAAATCTCGGCGTCGAAGTCCGCCGGGCTGATTTCCACCTTGAGGTCGCTTGCGAGCTTGTCGATCACCAGTTCCTGCTGCAACAGGCGCACCGCCTGAGGCCGGTGTTTTTCCTCGTCGGCCGGGTCGAGTTCGTGGTCATGGTCGTGGTCGTGATCGTGATCGTGACCGCCGCCCCCTTTCTTCTTCTTTTCGTTGATCATGAAACGGATCTGCTCCTTGATCAGGCCCTCGGGGATATGGATGGGGTTCTTGTCCACGAGTTTTTCCGCCAGTTGGTTCCCGGCTTCCTTGCGCGCCTCCTCGCCTTCGTAATCCTCGATTTCCTTGCGGATTTTTTTCTTCATATCCTCCAGGCTTTCGTATTTCTTGCCGGAATCGATGCTTTTGGCGAATTCATCGTCGAGCGCGGGGGGAATCTTCTCCTGCAAACCCTTGAGGGTGATGTCGAAATCCACGGTGCGGCCCGCCATCGTTTTATTGAAGAAGTCTTCGGGGAAGGTGACCTGGGAGTTTTTCTGCTCGCCCACCGTCATGCCGGTGAGGGCCTTTTCCAACCCTTCGACCAGGTGCCCGGCGCCGAGCTGCAGAACGTAATCCCGGGCTTCGCCACCTTCAAAGGACTCGCCGTCCATGGTGCCGATAAAGTCGATCTTGAGAAAATCCTTGGCTTTTGCCGGGCGATCGGTCACCGCGACGCTCTTGGCCGCCTGCTCACGGTGCGCCTCGATCACGCGGTTCACGTCGTCGTCGGTCACACGGGTGACCTTGAGGTCGACCTCGATGTCCTTGTAGTCCGCCACCTCAAAATCGGGCAGCACCTCGAGCGATGCCGACACCTGGATGTCGGTTCCCTCTTCGGCCTGCACGTCGAGCAGGCTGGGCGGGCTCACGGCGCGCAGTTGCTTTTCCTGAATCGCCTGGGTGACCCATTCGTTGATGAGCTCGCTTAAGGCCTCTCGTTTCACCTGCGGGCCGTATTGTTTTTCCAGAAGCGAAACCGGCACCTTGCCCTTGCGAAACCCGGGGATATTCACCTGCCGGCTCAGGGTCTTAAAGGCGTTTTGAATCCTCTGCTTGTAATCCTGCTGCGGGATGCTGAACTTGATCTTTCGGTTACACGTGTCGACTTCTTCGATTTCAATATCCATCGGGGGTCACTCGGGAAAACGGGTGGGATTGCCATGCGAGAGGGGGGACTCGAACCCCCACGGTTGCCCACTGGATCCTAAATCCAGCGCGTCTGCCAATTCCGCCACCCTCGCTTCATTAATTAGAGCGTCGTTCCATTCAACTCGGCTTATAAAAATTTTGTAACACCTTTTGGTAGACGTGTCAATTTTCCGACAACGACCGATTATGCCCCGTCTTTGGCGGAACCAACGGTTTTTCAGGACCGCAGGAGGGCATCACCCGGGCCGGCGGGTGGATGTTTCGGGGCGGTCTTCTCAAGCACTTCGCGGCTTTTTGTCCGGGCCGCGCGGCGAGAGGAAGGTTTGCGGCGGGTAGTAGCCCTTCGCAACGGTCGTGTTGGGGTAAATCCAGCTCTCCCGGCCCACCAGCGCGCCGGGGCAGAGGACGGAATTGCACCCGACCTCGACATAATCGCCCACCACGGCGCCGAACTTGGTCAGCCCCGTGGACACGCGTTCGCCGCCAATCTCCACCACCACGGGAAGCAGGGCGCCGGTTCGCATTTCATCGGGCGTGCGGAATTGCAGGTTGGCCAGGCGGGAACCGGCTCCGAGGTTGACGTGATGGCCCAGGATGCTGTCGCCGATGTAGTTGAAATGGCCCGCTTCGCTATGGTCCATAACGATGCTGTTCTTGATCTCGGTGGCGTGGCCGATAACGCAGTGGTCGCCAACGAGGACGTTGCCGCGAAGATACGCGCCCTGACGCACTTCGCAATGGCCGCCGATGATCGCCGGGCTTTTTATGATCGCCGTGGGCTCGAGCACCGTCCCCCGGCCAATGCGGATGCCGTGGGCGGACAGCGGTGCGGCAAGCTCGATCCATTGCTCGACGAAGATCCCCAGGCGGCCCGCGCCCCCGCCGCCGATGAGGCGAAGTCCTTCCGGCAGGGCAGCGGACTCTCCGTCGCTCTCCAGGAGACTGGCGATAGAGGTGTCAAGCGTCGCGAGAGGTTCCCAGGGGGCTCCCTCTCCGCTATACAGGTTCCCGTGGCGGAAGCTGTCGAGATGGGTGAAAAATCGATCGATGGGTATCATGTTTTTGTCGGGGTTCCCGGCCTGCCCAAAAATTTCCGGCAAACGGGATCAAAGGTTGACGTACCAGCGGCCGCGCCGGGTCAGCCGTAAACCGCCGGGGGTTTTTTCGACGAGGCCCTGCTTGCCCATTTCGGC
>QJZQ01000032.1 GCA_003246675.1 Nitrospirota bacterium
CAGTTTTTCCTTGTAGAGGGTTCCCTTGTGGCAAGCCTTGCAGGTTGCCTTGGAATGGCTGCCGAGGAGCTTCCACTTGGTGTCCCGGTCGTGGTTGAAGCGGGATTTTTTCCAGCCGGTTTCCTGGTGGCAGGTGTCGCATTTTTTGCCGAAGGTTCCGCGGTGCCTGTCGTTCAGGGTGTGGCAGGAAGCGCAGGCGGTGGGGGTTTTCTTGTATTGATCGCCGGGGTGGCAGGAGGTGCAGGCCACTTTGCGATGTTCGCCCTTCAGGGGGAAGCGGGTTTTCTTGTCATGGTCGAAGCGGCTTTTGCCCCACGAGACCTGGTTGTGGCATTTCTGGCAATCTTTCCCCAGCCGTCCCTTGTGCCGGTCGTCGGTCTTGTGGCAGGCATGGCAGGTGTGGGGCGCGTCACGGAACTTTTTTCCGGGCTGGTGGCAGTCCGCACAGCGGGTTCTCGTGTGCGCACCCTCGAGGGCGAAGTCGGTCGCGGCATGGTCGAACGTTTCCGGGTCCAGGTGCAGAACGTCGGCTTTCCGGCCGATATGTTCCTTGTGGCAGGACTTGCACTCGCGCTTGCCCAGGCCTTCTGTTTTCCCGTGGAAGCCGAATTTCCCGGTCAGGTCCTTGGCAATATCCTTGTGGCAGTGCAGGCACTTGCTGTTCTGGCTTTCCTTCTGGAACAGATCGTGGCACTGGGTGCACTGGTCCTCGTACTTGGCGTGGCCCTCGATCACCGGACCGGGCATCACGAGCCGTTCCAGTGAACCGGAGTGGGCGAGTGTGGGTATCGACAGCATGAGCAACCCCGCAAGAATTCGATATGAAAAAAGTCTTATCACGTCAACATCACAGGACAGGCGGCCCGATCATCCATTCCCGAAAATGCACCGCGAGCCCCTTCAATACGCGTGGACGGCGAACACATGAAAAAGGCCCGCAGCCAGCAGCATGAAGAAGAGGGGAAGGTGAAGCAGGTGCCAGAACGAAAACAGGCGCGCGAAAAAGTCGACCTCGCTGATGCGGGTCAGGGTATCCAGGTATTCGCCGATCCACCGTTCGATGTTCCGGGTCCGCGCCCGAACCACGTCTGCACCGAGGCCCGCCACGTGGGCCTTTGAATTCAGTTCCCGGGCGACATCCCTGAGCAGGTAAACCCGCAGCCAGCGGTGCTTGAGGCCCGCGAATAGAGCCCGCCCAACGACCCGGTGCAGGGAGGTGGACGGCATGAGCGCCTGTTCGGCCAGCGTGTGCAGCCGGTCGCGGACGTGGGGGGCAAAGTCCAGAGCCTGGCTCACCTCCGCCTCTTCGTTCGCCAACTCCTGTTTCAGGTCGATCAGGGTGGCGCGGCTGCCGTGCAGGCCGTAATGAATCCGGGTGTAGAGAAAACGGCCCACCAGCCCGCTTCCAGCCACCATCAGCATGGAGAACAGGGCTACGTTGCTGTTGGCGGACCCCAGCTTAAAATTCGCATGAAAGAGGATGCACACCGGCCCCAGAACTCCGAGGGCCATGTGAATGCGGAACCAGTGCTTGACCGGCCCCCAGTTGCGCATGAAGCGCGCCTTCTTGCGAAGCGGATAGAGCAAAAGGACCAGCAGAATGACGCCGCCGGTGATGCCGAGCTGATACCCGAGGCCGTTTTCAGCGGTCAGGTATTCCAGGTGCCGTGTCTTCCAACCGGCATAGATGAGGAACCCCATCAGGCCATAGAACAGGAAGCACCCGGCACGGACAAGAGCCGTCGGCCGGTATTTCCGGATATTTTCCGGACGCCCGGAGGCCGCTTTGCGCACAGGCGTTGCCGGGAAGGTGGTTTCTTCGAGCGCGGCTCGACGCATCAGGATTTTTTTGCTGGCGAGAGTGTTCATTTCCTTGATCCGTCCTTAAAAAATTTCCGAGAACCAGCTGCGTGAGGCATTGTGATTTTTCAATAGATCCAAGATATCTCCCCGGCCCTCGGCCACCTGGGAATAGGCCTGTTCGCGTTTTTTATTGCGGAGGTTGGGGTCGGCCCCGTGTTTAAGCAGCAGCGCGACGACCTCGGCGCGGCTTTCCCGGACGGCCAGGAAAAGCGCCGTGTTGCCGGCATCGTTTCGGGCGTTGACCCGGGCTCCCGCTTTGAGCAGCCCCTGGACGATGGAGAGATGTCCCTCGCTGGAAGCGAGCAGGAGGGGCGTGTTGCCGCCCTCGCTAACAGCTTCCACGTTTGCACCCGCGCGTATCAGGCGCTGCACGATTTCCTCGTGGCCGCGGCGCGCCGCCTGCAGCAGAGGCGCGTATCCCCCCTTGTCATGCGCGGCGATATGGGCTCCACGGGTCAGGAGGATTTCCACGGTCTTTAAATGCCCCTCGCGCGCGGCGTGCCACAATGCGGTTTGGCCCTGCCGGTCGGGAGCGTTCACCGCGGCCCCTGCGTCGAGCAGGGCAACGACGATCGCCTCCATGCCCTTGCGGGCCGCCTCGTTCAGGGGAATATTTTTCCCGTCCGTGACGGCGGCGGCGCGCGGGGTGATGAGCAGGGCTGCCGCCGCTGCATGGCCGTTCTCGATAGCCAGGAAGAGCGGGGTCAGGCCCTCCCGGGTGGCGGCGTCTTTATCGGCGCCGGACTCAATGAGCAGGCGCGCCAGTTCCGTGTCCCCCTTGCGGGCCGCAATATGCAGCGGTGTATCGCCCTGGGCGAGGGCCAGACGCGGGTCGGCTTTATGCGCCAGCAGCAGGCGGGCGATTTTCGTCTCCCCTTTTTCAACCGCGCGGTGCAGGGCGCTGTGCCCCGAAGGGTCAAGCGCGTCGATGGCAGCCCCATCCTCGATCAGGGTCTTCACGACTTCGGTCTGGCCGCGGAAGGCGGCGATGTTGAGCGGTGGCCAGAGCGCGAAGGGATGATCCTGACCGGTACCCGGCCCGTTGCCGGAACTTTCCTCAAGCTGTGCGATGAGGGTGGCGATGTCCGGCTCTTTTCTGGTTCGGGGTTTTAAAATGGCCCCGTGCGAGACGAGCGCCGCAAGAACCGGGCTGGATTTCTTTGCCTGGGCAATGTGGGCGGCGGAAAGGTGCTTCCGGTTTTCAATATGGATATTGGCCCCGCTTTTGATCAGAGACAAGGCGAGCGCTTCATGTTGTTTGAGCGCGGCGATGATGAGGGGCGTGTTGCCGTTTTTGTCCTGCGTATCGATGTCGGCGCGGGCCTTGATGAGCATGTCCACGGCTTTGCTGTCGCCTCGCGCCGTGGCGATGTGAAGTGCGGTATCGCCGTAGCGGTTGGTGGCGTTGGTGTTTGCTCCGGCTTTCAGCAAAATGCCGATGACGTCCAGGTGGCCCTGCTCGCAAGCGGCGATCAGCGCCGTCCGTTCGAATGCGTCGGTGGTGTTGACCGG
>QJZQ01000044.1:0-7500 GCA_003246675.1 Nitrospirota bacterium
TTCCATCTCTATCGTTCTTGGAGGGTTCGCCTCGGGCAACCCCCTCGCGAGCCTCGGTGCCTCGCGGGAGTTGAAACTGCTTCTCAGCTATGAGCTGCCTTTTATCCTGGCGGTCCTCGTGGCCGTCATCAAGTCGGATTTTTCCCTTCGTTTAGGGGATATCCTTTCAGCCCAGGCCCAGAACGGCGTGATAGCGGTGAGTTGGTCGGGCGGCCTGGCCCTGTTGATTGCGGTGGTCTGCATGCAGGGCAAACTCGCATTGGTCCCGTTCGACACGCCCGAGGCGGAAACCGAAATCGCGCATGGGGTGATGATCGAATATTCAGGGGCGCTGCTCGCGGCGTACCACCTGATGAAAAACATGATGCTGTTCGCCTTGCCGTTTTTCATCATCATCGTTTATCTCGGTGGGCTGAGAGTGAGTGGTCTCCACTTGTTGTATGGAGGTCTGGAATATGTGGGGCTTGTGGCGCTCCTCACCGTCATCCGCAACACCAACCCCAGGTTCAGGACGGAACAGGTGCTCAAGTTTTTCTGGGGGCCGGTGACGGTGCTCGCCATCGTTGCTGTGGGCCTGGCTTTGGGGGATTATTAAATGGGAATTTTTGAGAAGGCTTTTCTGAAATCCCTGTGGGTCTTTCATTTGGCGACGGGGAGTTGCAACAATTGCGACATCGAGATCCTCGACTGCCTGACGCCCAGGCACGATATCGAACGCTTCGGCATGCTGCTCACGGGGAGCATCAAGCATGCGGATGTCCTTATGGTGACAGGCGCCGTGAACCGGCAATGCATCCCCCGGATCAAAAGAGTGTATGAGCAGATGCCGAAACCTCGCCTCGTTGTGGCCATTGGCGAGTGCGCTCTTTCCCGCGGGGTGTTCATGCAAAGTTACAACTGCCCGATGCCTCTCGACCATGTCATCCCGGTGGATGTGTACATCCCCGGCTGCCCTCCCCGGCCAGAGGCCATCATGGCCGGCTTGTTGAAATTGATCGAACGGCGAAAGACGAATCACGCCCGGGACGGGAGGGATGCATGACCCGCGATGAAATATTGCAGCAGCTTGGAGACCGGTTTTCCAGGGATATCACGAGTGTGTATGAAAAATCCGCCAAGCGGGTTTATTTTGAGATTCCGGCAGCGGCGCTCGTCCCCATGGCGCAATTCATTTTTAAGGATCTGCGGGCAAGGTTTAACATCGCCTCCGCTGTCGATGGCCGGGAGCAGATGGAAATCCTCTATCACTTCACGGCGGAAGAGGCCGACCTGGTCCTGTCGCTCCGGATCACCCTGCCGAAGGAAAAACTGGAGGTCGATTCGCTGACACCGGTTTTTACCGCCGCTCATTGGATCGAGCGGGAAATTCACGAGTTGTTCGGCATTCACTTTAAGGGGCACCCGAAACTCGAAAGGCTGCTGCTTCCGGAGGATTGGCCCGAAGGGGTGCATCCCCTGCGCAAGGATTATAAAGAGTGGGACCCCGGCGCGATCCGGGACCGGGGGGTGTAATGGCGAAGACCATCATCCCCATTGGCCCTTATCACCCGCTGCAGGAAGAGCCGGAGTTCTTCATCCTCACGGTGGAAGGCGAAACGGTGGTCGATATCGACCTGAGAATCGGATACAACCACCGCGGGATCGAGAAGCTCTGTGAGGGGCAGACCTACGATCAGGTCACCTTTGTCGTCGAGCGCGTCTGCGGGATCTGCTCCACCAGCCATCCCTTCGCCTACACGCAAGCGGTGGAAGATATTCTATCCATCGAAGCGCCGCCCCGGGCTCAGTATATTCGCACGATCATCGCCGAAGGCGAGCGACTCCACTCTCACCTGTTGTGGCTCGGGCTGGCCGGGCACTTTCTCGGTTACAACACCATTTTCATGTGGGCGTGGAAACTGCGGGAGGAGATCCTCGATGTCATGGAAATCCTTTCAGGCAATCGGAACAACTACGCCATGTTCAAGGTCGGCGGGGTGTTAAGAGATATAAAGAAGGAGGACATCCCGTCGGTTCTGAAGAAGATCGACTCGATCGTCCCCACGCTTGAGAAGTTGAGAAGCGCCGTCATGGACGACCCGGTCCTGCATGCCCGCACCAAGGGAATCGGCGTTCTCTCGCGGGAAGCCGCCATTGATTATTGCGCGGTGGGACCCACGGCCCGTGCTTCGGGCATTGCCCGGGATGTTCGCAAGAACTCCCCCTATGGGGCTTACGATCAGGTGGACTGGAACATGATCGTGACCGAAAACGGCGATGTTTTCGACAAAGTCCTCGTGCGGATCAGCGAGATGTTCGAATCGATCAAGATCCTCAAGGCGTGCTTGACCCGCTTGCCGGGGGGAGAAATCGACTGCCTCGTCAAGGAGATACCCCCGGGCGAGGGCATCGGCCATATCGAGGCGCCGAGGGGGGAGTGTTTTCATTATGTGCGAAGCGACGGGACGAACCGGCCGGCAAGGCACAAGATCCGGGCGCCCACTTTCATGAACCTGCCCACCTTCCGGGAAACCGTGATCGGTGGGAAGATCCCGGACGCCGCCATCACCCTGGCCGCCATCGACCCCTGTTACTGCTGCACGGAAAGGATGGCGGTGCGGAATCTGAAAGGCCGGAAACTCTATACGGGTGAAGATCTGATCCGGCTCTCGCAGGAGAAGACCGATCAGATAAAAGCGGAGATGGGACGGTGAGGACGATGCTCGAGCAGCAGATTTTCTATGTTGACGCACTGGCCAGGACGACGGGGGCCTGCATCGTTTTTTTCGCCGTCCTCACCCTTCTCTATTCATGGAAGGCCATGCCGAAAAACGGCGGCAGGTTGGGTTATAACCTGTATCTCCTCTTAAGCCTTGCGACCGCTCTGGGGGCGGTCCTGACCGGGCATCTGGTTGTCTTGCTCGTGTGCTGGGGGTTGACCGGAGTCTTTTTATATTTATTGATCGGGTACGGCACGAAGGAACGCACTCCCGCCACCGCGAAAAAGGCGTTTATCATCATCGGCGGAACCGATGCCTTCATGATGCTCGGGGTGGTCCTCATCGGCCAGATCACCGGTTCCTTCAATATGGCGCACATTCATCTCAGCCTTGCGGAACCCGCGGCTCTTCTCGCGTTTCTATGTCTCCTGGCGGGGGTTCTGGCCAAAGCCGGGGTCCTGCCTTTTCATACCTGGGTCCCTGATACGGCGGAGGATGCCCCCACCCCGGTGACCGCCTTTTTGCCCGCCGCCGTGGATAAGCTGCTCGGGATTTATCTGCTGGCCCGCATGGTGCTGGATCTTTTTGTGATGACTCCGGGGATGAATGCGGTGCTGCTGGCTCTGGGGGCCGTGACCATCGCCGTAGCCGGCGTGATGATGCTGATGCAGCAGGATTTCAAGCGGCTCCTTGCCTTTTGCGCCATCAGCCAGGCGGGTTATGTCCTTTTAGGCATTGGCACCGGCCACCCTCTCGGAATCGCGGGGGGGCTCTTTCACATGGTGAACCACGCCATCTATAAATCGTGTTTGTTTTTCTCCGGCGGGGCGGTTGAACAGCGGGTTCGAACCACCGACATGGAGCGAATGGGAGGGCTGGCCCGGCCGATGCCGGTGATCTTTACCTGTTTTCTGATCGGCGCGCTCGCGGTATCGGGCGTCCCGCCGCTCAACGGGTTTGTTTCGAAATGGATGGTGTACCAGGGGATCATCGAGGCGGGCAGGGAAGGGGGCGGCTTGTGGGTGCTCTGGCTGGCGGTGGCGATGTTCGGGAGCGCCCTGACCCTCGCCGGGATGATGAAAACCGTGCACGCCATATTTTTGGGTCAGCCCAGCCATGATCGCCCGGCCGATACCGGCCCGCATGAATCCACGCCCTGGCCGATGTCGTTCCCTCCGCTGCTGCTGGCCTCGTTGTCGATTCTTTTTGGCATAGGCGCTTATGATCTTCCGCTCAAATATCTGATTTTCCCCATTCTTGAACAGGCCCCCACTTTTCCTGGCATCTGGCAGCCGACGCTTGCCACGGTTTTGATCCTGATCGCGATCGGTGGCGGCATGATGTTCTATTTCCTTTACCGATGGTCTAAAACGCTGCGGCAGACCGACGTTTTCATCGGCGGGGAAACCCTGGATGCCGTGCCGGGGATGCGGGTGTCGGGGAGCGCATTTTACGATTCGGTTCAGGAGTTGCCCGGCTTCCGCTCGTTCTTTGTCCTGGCGGGGAGAAGCGACCCTTATGAGTTGGCGGCCCGAATCGTCACTCGCCTAGGGGGTCCCTTGAGAGATCTACATAACGGTATTCTTTCGACCTATCTTTCCTGGTGCCTGCTGGGAATGGGGGTCTTGTTCGCTGTCCTTTTGCTCCGGTGAACGATGGTGGAACTTTATATTCTGCTCATTCTAATGATCATCGGGGCGGTGGGGGCTCTCGAAATGAAGGATCTGCTCTCCTCGGTGGTGGCCCTCGGCGCGGTGGGGCTGGGCCTTTCCTTCACCTTTCTTGTCCTCAAGGCTCCGGATCTGGCGATCACCCAACTGGCGGTCGAGATCCTGTCGGTGATCATTCTCATCCGGGCGACGCTCCATAAAGATCTTCCCGAGGTTCCCGCCCGGGGCTGGAGTGGGGGCACAGCGGCAGGGCTGGGGTTTGCGGTGGTGTTTCTGGGGGTGGCCTTCCTGTGCATTCCCGATCTGCCGCCGTTCGGAGAGCCCCTGCTCAAGGTAGCAGGGCACTATCTGGAGGCCGGGCTCAAGGAGACCGGGGCCGCCAATCTGGTCACGTCGGTCATCCTGGATTACCGCGCCTTTGATACGTTGGGCGAGGCAACGGTGTTGTTCACCGTGGTCATGGGGGTTCTGGCGGTGATGCGGGCGGTGGGAAGAAAAGAACGGGGGAAAGCCGATGAATAAAAAGCAGGAGCCCGGGATGTCGCTCATCGTCAAGACCGTGACTCGGTTGACCGCATGGTTGATCCTGCTTTATGGGATCAACATCATTCTTCATGGCCACCTCACCCCGGGTGGAGGGTTTGCCGGCGGAGTGATCATCGCCCTGTCCTTCATTCACCTGACGCTCGCCTATGGCAAGGACGCTGTATTAAGACAACTGTCCAAAGAGGCGGTTCATGTGTGGGAGAGCGTCGGGGCACTGGCCTTTCTGGCGATCGCTCTGTTCGGAGGGGCCGCGGGCTATTTTTTTGCGAACTTTCTTCCTGCCGGAGAACCGTTCAACTTGTTCAGTGCGGGTTCGATCCCCCTGTCCAATATCGCCATCGGTATCAAGGTTTGGGCCGGTCTGTTTAGCATTTTTCTGGCCCTGGTGCTGCTCAGAATCAATCGCGGTGACAAATGAGGATGCAAGAGTGATGATTTATTTCTTATGCCTGGTTTTATTATGCGTGGGGATTTACGGGGTGCTCCGTAAGCGCAATATCATCCGTATGATTCTGGGGCTCATCATCGCGGAACACGCGATCAATCTTCTCTTCGTGTTGATAGGTTATCGCCTGAATGGACGGGCTCCTATTCTGTCGCCCGATGGCCCCATCCTGCAAATGGTTGACCCACTGCCGCAGGCCCTGGTGCTGACGGCCATTGTTATCGGACTCGCCACCACCGCCTTGCTGGTGGCCCTGGCCATGCGCCTCCATGGCAAGTACGGGACCTACGATGTGGCGAGAATCAGGGAGCTTAAAGGATGAGCGGCAACTCCTTATTGATCCCCTGTTTTGTGGCGGTGCCTCTTGCCGGGGCCTTTTTGAATTCCCTGGTGGGCCGGCGGGTCCGTGCGCTGCCCGAATTCCTGGGGGCGCTGGCCGCTTTTATTCTCGTGGGGTTGTCGTTGATGGCGCTGCAAAGCGTACGCGCCGATTCCGTCTGGGTGTACCAGGTCGGGGGCTGGAAATTGCCCCTGGGCATCTCCCTGGTATTAGACGGCCTGACCGCCTTCATGCTGGTGACCGTGAACGCCGTCGCTTTCGCCATCGTGGTTTATGCCCGCGATTACATGGAGCGCTACACATCGAAAGATCTGTTCTACACGCTGCTGCTGCTGATGTTGGCGGGGATGAACGGAGTCCTGATTGCGGGAGACCTTTTCAATCTCTTCGTCTTTCTCGAAATCGCCGCTGTGGCCAGTTACGCCCTGGTGGCTTTTGGGACCGAGCGCCATGAACTGGAGGCGGCATTCAAATACGGGGTGATGGGGTCGGTGGCTTCTCTGTTTATTCTGCTGGGAATCGCGCTGCTTTATGGCATGACCTCGACCCTGAACCTGGCGGATATGAGCCAGTCCCTGGCCGGGCACAGCGAAGCGGACCTTCTCCTCATGGTGAGCGCTCTGTTCCTCATGGGCTTCGGGCTTAAAACGGCTCTGGTTCCCTTTCATGCCTGGCTGCCCGACGCCCACCCCTCGGCCCCGGCGCCGATCTCTGCGATGTTGTCCGGGGTGTTGATCAAATGCCTGGGGATTTACGCCCTGAGCCGCATTTTTTTTAATGTGATCGGAATGTCGCCGCGGGTCCTGACCCTGCTCATGTATTGGGGGGCGCTATCAATGATGGCCGGGGTGATCCTGGCGATGGGACAGCGGGATCTTAAACGGCTGCTCGCCTATTCCACCATCAGCCAGGTGGGGTATGTGGTGCTGGGGTTGGGTCTGGGGACCCCCCTGGGATTCTTGGGGGTCGTGCTGCATCTGTTCAATCACTCGATAGCAAAGGCCCTCCTCTTTCTCGTGTCCGGAGCGCTGGAATATGCCACGGGCACGCGGGATCTCCACAACATGGGGGGGTTGCGAAGCAGGATGCCGGTGACCCATACGGCCAGCTTTGTCGCCGCGATGTCGATTGCGGGCATGCCGCCGTTTGGTGGCTTCTGGAGCAAGCTCCTCATCATCATGGCCGCGGTGGAGGCGGGGCACCTGGGGTTTGCCGTGTGGGCCGTGATCGTCAGCGTTCTGACCCTGGCCTTGTTTGCCGGGGTGATGAAAAATATTTTTTGGGGCGAACCGGGGCTCCGGTGGCAGGGCGTCCGCGAGGTGCCTGGATGCATGCAGGCTTCCATGCTGGCCCTTGCCCTCTTTAGCTTGCTGAGCGGGACGTTGCTGGTTCCCGGTATCCGCGAGAAATTTTTACTGCAGGCATCGGCGGCCCTTGCCCAGGGCACGAATTATGCCCATATGATCATGAGTCAAATTTAGCCATGAGCCAGAAAGTTATCTTATTTTTATCGGCGCTGATCGTCTGGAGCCTGTTTAATTGGGTGCCGGACCCGGCGCACCTGCTGGTGGGAATATTCGCGGCGGGAATGGTGGCGTTGCTGCTCGGGGACTTGGTCGTCGAGCGACCGCACCTCCTCGCGCATCCCCGGCGTTACTTTTATTTTTTCTTTCAATACATTCCAGTGTTTCTGTGGGAGGTGCTGAAAGCCAATATCGACGTGGCCCGCCGGGTCATTCATCCAAACCTTCCGATCCACCCCGGAATCGTGAAGGTAAAAACCAGCTTGCGATCGGATAT
>QJZQ01000053.1 GCA_003246675.1 Nitrospirota bacterium
TCGTTCAGCTCTTTGTTGGCGAGGGTCTTGTACCCGCCGCGCGGCCGCCTGGGGTCGGCCGGGTTCCAGCCCACCTCGAGCCAGCCGAGGTTGCCGCCGTCTTCTTTCGAGGCGCAGCGGCTGTACTTCTCAGCCAATTTCATGAGCAGCTTGACCCGCCCGGTTTCCGAGGTGCCGGCCTCGATGGTTTCCTTGACCAGTTTCGCCAGCTCTTCATTATCCACGAGGATATGCCGGATCTGTATTTGATGGGACGCGCCTGCCATGGATTCTCCAAGCTTTGGGGGGTTCGATTTGAAAGTATCCGGGGCCGGCGAACCGCTCATTGGCCGATGCCGCCTCTGCCCCATCTCTCGAGTTTTTGTTTATAATAATGTATTTTGCAGGATTTTGACAACGGGATCGCTAAACCTTTCCCCGCAACCCGAAAGAAACCCCGCTATGAAGACTTCTCCCCCTGTGATTTTAGCGTCCCAATCACCGCGCAGGATCGAACTGCTCAAGGAACTCGTGACCGACTTTCAGGTGATCCCAAGCTCGGTGGAGGAGACCCTGCGCGCCGATTTATCGCCCGAGGAAAACGCCACTCACCTGGCGATGGAAAAAGCGCGTTCGGTGGCGGCCCGGCATCCCGGCCACCTGGTCATCGGCGCGGACACACTGGTGGCGCTCCAGGGCGAGATCATCGGCAAACCCAGGGACGCAGACGATGCCCGGCGAATCCTCGGGCGCTTGAGCGGCCGCGAGCACCAGGTCATCACCGGCGTGGCGGTGGTCTTCGACCATGCCTTCCAGGCGGCGGCGGTTTCCCAGGTGACGTTTCATCCGCTCTCCGAAAAACAGATCGCCGAGTACGTGGCCACCGGCGAACCCCTCGACAAGGCCGGGGCCTACGCCATCCAGGGCATCGGCGCCTCCCTCGTGGCGGCTCACCAGGGATCGCACTCCAATATCGTCGGCCTGCCGCTCGACACGCTGAAGAAACTCCTCGACCAGGCGCGCGATCAACCGCCGCAAACCGGCACCCAGCAAGGCCCCGCGACGCGCAGGCAAAAAAATAACGCTTGACAATTTATACCTGCGGGGGATTTTCTTTTTTATTTTTTTCCGAAATAGCCCTTGAAGAAGAAGCGGCTTTGCTCCTACAATCGGAAATACGCCTGTTGAATACAACAACGCAGTTGATTTCAAGTTTTTCCCAGGAACCGGCGGATGAAGAGCGATTCCTCGACAGTAAAAATTCGCGGCCATTGCAAACGATGCGAGGCACCGCTGTTTTTGAACCATACGATGGACTGGTACGGCAACTCGGTGGTCACGCTGAATTGCTGGAACGGGCATTATCAATGGATCAACATCGAAAACATCCAGGAAGACCTTCCCGCGGAAACAAGGCAGGACCTGGTGACACACATCGGTTTCTTCACCGTTTGATGGCTGGCGGCTTTAAGCTTTCCTCCCTGCCGGCGTTTTTCTTCCACTGCCTCATCGTTACGTTTCTCCTGCTGTTGCCGCGCCCGGCCATGGGGGAACCCGTGCCGCCCGAAGGCATGGTGTACATTCCCGAGGGCTATTTCCAGATGGGCGCAAGCCAGGGCCGGGAAGACGAACGGCCCATGCACTTCGTCCACACCTCGGCTTTTTTCATCGGCAAGCACGAAGTGTCCAACGCCGAATACATGGAGTTCGTTCAGGCCACCGGTCACGCCAAACCCGAATACCAGGACAATCCGGATTTCAACGGGCCGGACCAGCCCGTCGTCGGCGTCAGCTGGCACGACGCGATGGCCTATGCCGCCTACAAGGGCGGCCGCCTGCCCACCGAAGCGGAGTGGGAAAAAGCCGCGCGCGGAAACGATGGCCGCCTCTGGCCCTGGGGAGAAAAGTGGGCGAAGGGGTTCTTCTTTTACTTCGCCAATGTCTTCGGCACCGACGATAATTTCGCCCGCACCGCCCCGGTCACGTATTACGAATCCGGAGCGAGCCCCTTCGGCCTGCTGAACGTGGCCGGCAACGTCTGGGAGTGGTGTCTGGACTGGTACGATGAAGGCTATTACCGGACCAGCCCCGAGTTCGACCCGCAGGGCCCCGAGGGCCCGGGGCAGAGCAAGGTGCTGCGCGGAGGCTCGTGGGTGAACGACCTCGACGGCGTCCAGGTCGTGCGCCGTGCACACAACGATCCACAGGTGAAGAACGATATTTACGGCTTCCGCATCGTTCTTCCGGCCCCCTGAGGCGGGCCGCCCCACAAGGGGGCTTGACAGGACCCGGTGGAATGATTAGTTTAAAAAATGGAATTCTTCCAGCCCAATCCGCGCTTTAAACCCTGTACCCTGGAAAGGAATACATCATGACTTCCCCTGGGAAGATGAAAGTTTGTTTCGCGTTATTTATCCTCTGCACCTTACTGTCCGCCAGCGCTGTCTGGGCGCACAGCGGCCATAAACACGATGATCTTCCCATCTCCCTGCCGGATGTGACGGCCAAGGTCAATGGTGCGGAAATTCGCAAGGAAGTCATTCTGCGCGAACTCAAGAAGACGGTCGCCAGCTACAAGAAAAAGGGCATGGCCCTGTCGGCGGACGAGCTTAAAACCGCCGCGAAAATGGCCATTCAGGATGAGATCAGCCGCAGCCTGCTGGTGCAGAAGGGCGGCGAGCTGGGCCTCGGCGTTTCCGATGCCACGCTCGAGGGTAAAATCGCCGAGGTGAGAGGCCGGTTCAAATCGGAAGCGGTGTTTTTGCACAAGCTGTCCGACCAGGGGATGACGCTGGATCAGTACCGCGACGAACTGAGGACCGACCTGCTGATGGATGCGCTGATCAAGAAGGAAATCGAACCGGGAATCGAGATCGACCCGAAGGAGATGAAGGCCTATTACGAAGATAATCTGAGCAAGTACCAAGGCGAGGAAAAAGTGCGGGCAAGCGTCATCCTCATCAAGATACGGCCCAATAGCGGCAGCGAGGGCGAGCGCGAAGCGATAAGGAAAATCGAGTCCATCCTGGAGCAGGTGAAAATAGGGACCGACTTTGGCGGACTGGCCCGGAAGTTTTCCCAGGACAGCCTCGCCGAAAAAGACGGGGACCTCGGCTTCTTCGCCCGCGGCCACATGCTGCCTGCCTTCAGCGAGCAGGCGTTCAGCTTAAAGGTCGGGGAAGTGAGCGACCCGTTCAAGACGGCCCACGGCATCCACCTGCTCAAGGTGACCGACCGGACGCCCGGAGGCACCCGGTCTTATGAGGATGTACGGGACTCCATCCGGGAAACCCTGGTCAAAAAGCGGCTGGGCCAGGCCACGCAGGACTACGTGAAGGCCCTGAAGGACAAGGCGGATATCAAAACATATTTCTGAGCCCCGCCGGGAAGCCCGTGCTTATTTTGCCTTGCTCTTTTTCTTGGCCCCGCCCGTGACCGCGTGCAATTTGCGCTTCACGATTTTTCCCTTGTCCTTCTCGAAGTCCATCTTGAGATAAACCGAATTGGCAAACAATTTATGAACCACGGCTTCTTTGGGTTTACCCGCGAAGTTCAGCTTGATCGTATCTCCAACTTTCATGCGTCCTCCCTTTCTTGAGTGAGGGCGGCCACGAGCCCGCGCGGCCTTGCCTCTTTTTGTCTTGAAAAATTTTCAGCCTAATTGAATTCACAGGCGGAGTCAATGGCTGTTTTTCGCATCCCTCCCGCCTGTTTTTAAATGGCTCGTTCTCTGCTACAATCTCCGGGAACGATGAACCCCAGGCGCCATGAACTCCCCATCCCTTTTCAAGAGCCTGCCCTGCCTGACCCCGCCGGAAAAAACCGCGGCTTACGCCGAGGTGGTGTTCAACCTGCCGGTTAAAGGTCCGTTCACCTACCGGATTCCCGATCCCCTGATCCCCCTGGTGCAGGTGGGCGCTCGGGTTTTCGTCCCCTTTGGGCGGCGAAAGATCACCGGTTATGTGGTTTCGCTGCGGGGAGACGCGCCGGAGGGGGTCACCGTCAAGGCCATTGAGGACCTTCCCGACACCGCGCCGGTGGTGTCGCCTGCGATCCTGTCGCTCACTCGCTGGATCGCCGACTATTACCACGCCTCCTGGGGGGAAGCGATCAAGGCGGCCCTGCCCGCCGGTCTGGACGACGAGAGCCAGGACGTGCTGTCGCTTTCCGAACAGGGCCATGCAGCGCTGGCGGCGGGAACATTGAAGGAGGGGGAATTCCTTTTGCTCGAGTCCGTCCGTGCCCAGGCGGGCCTCTCGGCCCGGCAGCTTGAGCGCCGCCTGAAAAAAAAATTCAGCGCCCACACGCTGGCCCGCCTCCGGCAGGAGGGGCTGCTCATCTCGGACACGCGCATCCGGCGCAGCACCGTCGGTTGCCGTTACGAGCGGGTTGCCCGGCTTACCGCTGCGGGGGAAAACGAGGAAACGACGCTTGCGCTTTTAAAGCGCAGCCCCAAACAGGTTCAGCTCCACAAGCTCCTTTTGGCGGGCGAACAAACCGTGCCGGCGCTCACCGCCCTGATCCCCACCGCCTCCCAGGTCCTGAAGAAGCTCGAGGAAAAGGGACTGGTGGAAATCTCCCTCGATAAATTCGAGCGGCAAGCCCCAAGGGCGTCCTCTCCCCAGGCCGCGCCCGAGACCCCGCCGCGCTTCACGGCGGATCAGGAACAGGTCTACAAGGAATTGTGCCACTCCATCGACCGGTCGGAATATTCCACCTTTCTGCTTTTCGGCGTCACCGGCAGCGGCAAGACCGAGATCTACCTGCGCTGCATTCAACGCGCCCTCGACCAGGGAAAAACCGCCATCATGATGGTGCCGGAGATTTCCCTGACGCCGCAGACGGTGTCGCGCTTTCAGAACCGCTTCGGCGACCGGGTGGCGATTCTGCACAGCGGGCTCTCGCAGCGGGAGCGCTTCCTGGAATGGGACAAGGTGCAAAAGGAGCAGGTCTCCATCGTGGTCGGCGCACGCTCCTCGGTATTCGCGCCCTTCAAAAACCCGGGAGTTATCGTCATCGACGAGGAGCACGACACCTCCTACAAGCAGGATTCCAGCCCGCGCTACCACGCGCGCGACACCGCCATCGTACGGGCGAGAAACGAAAACGCGGTGGTGATTCTGGGCTCGGCCACGCCGTCGATCGAATCGCTGCACAACGCTGAAACCGGGAAATACCGTCTGCTCTCCCTCGGCAAGCGGGTGGGCGAACGGCTGCTGCCGGTGGTTCGCGTGGTGGACATGAACAAGGAAAAGGACGAGAAAAAAAACTTCTCCATTTTGTCCGGAACGTTGAGAAAGGCGCTCAGGGAGCGGCTCGACCGCAAGGAGCAATCGTTCCTGTTCCTCAACCGGCGCGGCACCGCGCATTACGTCTTCTGCAACGAGTGCGGCTTTGTCTTCGATTGTCACCGCTGCAGCGTCACCCTCACGTTCCACGGGCAGGAGAGCACGCTCCGCTGCCACTATTGCGGCCACCAGGCGCGCATGCCCACCGCCTGCGGCGAATGCGGCGGCGAGGTCATCCGCTTCACCGGCTTCGGCACCGAAAAACTGGAGGACATGGTGCGGCAGATGTTTCCCGAGGCCCGCATTTCGAGGATCGATCGCGACACCACGCGCGGGCGCTCTGCGTTCGAGACGATGCACAAGCTCATGGCCTCGCGCGAGATCGACATCCTCATCGGCACGCAGATGATCACCAAAGGCCACGATTTTCCCCACGTCACGCTGGTGGGGGTGGTGAACGCCGACCTGTCCCTCAATATTCCGGACTTCCGCGCCAGCGAACGCTCGTTCCAGCTGCTGACGCAGGTGGCGGGAAGGGCGGGCCGGGGAGAGGTTCCCGGAATGGTGATCGTCCAGACCATGAACCCGGACCATTACGTCTTCGATTTCGTCCGCGATCACGATATGGAGGGCTTCTTCAAAAGGGAACTGTCGTTCCGAAGGAAACTGAACTACCCGCCGTTCACCCGCATGGCGGCCATCGAGGTCGAAGCGGGCTGTGAAACCCTGGGGCGAAACGCGCTCGAAAAAATGAAAACGACGCTGCGCGGGCTGGCGGTGAAGCGCGGCGATATCGAAATCCTCGGACCTTCGCGCGCGGCATTGTACCGGATCAAAAACCGCTTCCGCTGGCACATCATCCTGCGTTCCAACCGGTGGTCGTCGCTCACCGAGGTGGTGCGCCGCTTTTCCGAAAGCCCCGCAACCCGCCTGGCCCCAGGGGGCAAGGTCAAGATCTCTCTCGACGTGGACCCGGTGAACCTGCTTTGAACCGGACCATGATTATCATCCCTCTCACACAACGCTCTGTCACCTTATGAAAATCATCCGAAGAATGTACGACTGGGTGCTGCACTGGTCGGCAACGCCCTACGCCCTGCCCGCGCTGTTTGTTCTTGCGTTCACCGAGTCCTCTTTTTTTCCTATCCCGCCGGACATCCTGCTGATCGCCATGACCCTTGCCGCGCCGGCGCTGTGGCTGCGCTACGCCGCCGCCTGCTCGGTGGCTTCGGTGCTCGGCGGCATGTTCGGCTACCTGATCGGCCTCAAGTTCATGGACGTGGCCGGCAACCGCATCGTCGAGTTTTACCACCTGAGGGACAAGTTCGACCACGTCGGCGAACTCTTCAACCAGTACCAGGCCTGGGCGGTGGGCGCGGCGGGGTTCACGCCCCTGCCCTACAAGGTGTTCACCATCGCCGCCGGGGCGTTTCAAATCGATTTCCCGATTTTTGTCGCGGCCTCGGCCGTCAGCCGTTCGGCGCGCTTCTTTCTCGTCGCCTTTCTGCTTTACCGGTTCGGACCGTCGATCAAGGTTTTCATCGAAAAATATTTCAACCTGCTGACCATCGCCTTCTTCATTCTTTTAATTCTCGGGTTTATACTCATAAAATACGTGGGGTGACGGGAGGGCCCGCGAATGGAGAAATACATCGTCGTCTTGATCACCGCCGGTTCCGCCGAAGAGGCGGAAAAGTTAAGCCGGGGCCTGGTGGAAGAAAAACTCGCCTTCTGCGTGAACGCCCTCCCCGGCGTCCGCTCCATCTATTTCTGGGACGGGAAAATGTGCGCGGACGAGGAGGTGCAGCTCTTCGCAAAAACCCGGGCGGACCGCTTCGAGGCCCTCGCCGCGTGGGTCGGGGAAAACCACAGCTACGACGTACCCGAGGTGATCGCCCTGCCCATCGCCATGGGCTCGGCCAGCTATCTCCAGAGCATCGACGACTGGCTGGGGCCACCGGCCACCCCCTGAGGGGAACTGCCGCCTGGCCCCCTCAGCAGCGACCCTTTCGAGGGTTCACAGCCACGCACCCGGCCCATGGGAAGCATCGTGCTTTAAGTGATGCCCACGGCCTGAAGGAAATTCTCGATGGCGCATATTAGAATACCCAGACCCTGGGAAATTTCGGAACGCGAGGCCACGCCCGAATCGGCTTTCATGACACGGCGGCGGTTTCTCGCCGGTTCGCTGCTCGCCACGGTGGCGACGGCGGGCCTGGTCTCCGGCTGTTCGCCGCCGCCAGCGAACGACGCCCCGCCGCTCAGCGATATCGAGAAGAAAATTTATCCGGCGCCGCGCAACAACGCCTATTCCCTGGACCGCGACCTGACCGACGAAGCGGTGGCGGCGGGCTATAATAATTTCTACGAATTCAGCGACGCCAAGGAAGACGTGCGGACCCTGGCGCGCAGGCTGATCCAGCGGCCGTGGGCGGTGGAGATTTCCGGCCTGGTGGGCAAACCGCGCACCTTCGACATCGACGACCTCTTG
This sequence comes from Nitrospirota bacterium, assembly GCA_003246675.1. GTDB lineage: Bacteria > Nitrospinota > Nitrospinia > Nitrospinales > VA-1 > SZUA-259. The sequence continues at coordinate 7,759 of QJZQ01000053.1, forward strand.
AAAACCCTGCCGATGGAAGAGAGATTGTACCGGCTGCGCTGCGTGGAGGCGTGGTCGATGGCGGTGCCGTGGACGGGCTTTCCTCTTCGCGCCCTGCTCGAAAAGGTGGAGCCCGGCTCGCGCGCCACCCACGTCCGGATGACCACGTTCTACAGGCCCTTTCAGGCTTTCGGACAGCTCGCCTTCTGGGAACCCTGGCCCTACACCGAGGGGTTGACCCTGCCGGAGGCCATGAACGAACTCACGTTCATGGCGGTGGGCGTTTACGGCCACCCCCTGCCCGCCCAGCACGGGGCGCCTATCCGTTTGGTGGTGCCGTGGAAATACGGCTACAAGAGCATCAAATCGGTGGTGAAGATTGAACTGATCGACCACGCTCCATCAACGTTCTGGAACACCGTGGACCCGCTGGAATACGATTTTACCGCCAACGTCGACCCGAAGGTGCCGCATCCGCGTTGGCCGCAGTCCCGCGAAAAAATGATCGGCACCGAACAGGTGCGCCTCACCCTGCCCTACAACGGTTACGGCCGCGAGGTGGCCCACCTGTATGGCGGTTAGCCGCGGAAGATGAAGCCGCTTGCGTCCGGCAAGGGACGCTCACCGGAAATTATTTTTTGCCGAGAAATAATTCGAGCTGCGCGCCAATAAATCCCGCGATGGCGCCGCCCGTCCCGGTGGCGATGATGAGAATGTCGCGGTCGCCGCTTAAATAGCCCAGCGCCGCCCCACCGAGAACGCCAAGGCAAATGATGAGCAGGTAGCGCCGGCCGCCGATCCAGCCGACAAAACCGCCGACGATCCCCCCCAGAACCCCGGCAATGAGCGAGGCCGTGACGCTTTCCAGCAGCACGCCGATCATGACCCCGGTCAACCCCAGCAGAAACACCCCCGGGAAAATGTTATTTCGAGTTTTCATTGTGCGGGCATGATACTACACCTTCCCGGATTTACACGGGGAGAGTATCAACGGATGGGAAGAAGGGGCATAAAAAAGGGCCACCCCCTTGAATGAAGCGGGGTGGCCCAATAAAACGGATCAGCAGCAAATACTGGCGTGAATCAGAGTTCCTTATACACCGCGTCCAGGCTTTTGCCGGCGTCGCCGAACAGCATGCGGGTGTTTTCTTTAAAGAACAGCGGGTTCTGCACGCCCGCGTAACCGGTCGCCATGCTGCGTTTCAATACGATGGTGGTTTGGCTCTTCCAGCACTCGAGAACCGGCATGCCGGCGATCGGGCTGTAGGGGTCCGTCTGCGCGGAAGGGTTGACGATGTCGTTCGCGCCGATGACGATGGACACGTCGACATCCGGAAAATCCTCGTTGATTTCATCCATTTCGAACACGATGTCGTAGGGCACCCGGGCTTCCGCCAGCAATACGTTCATGTGCCCCGGCATGCGCCCGGCCACGGGATGAATCGCGAAACGGACATTCACCTTTTTCTCGCGCAACTTTTTAGTGATTTCGTAGACGATATGCTGCGCCTGGGCGACGGCCATGCCATAACCCGGGATGATCATGACTTCCTTGGAGTCCTTGAGAAGCAGCGCCACTTCATGCGGTTCCAGCGCCACAACTTCCCCCTGCTCGCCTTCCTCCGCCGTGGGCGCACCCGAGGTCGTACCGAAACCACCGGCGATGACGGACAGGAACTTGCGGTTCATGGCGCGGCACATGATGTAGCTCAGAATCGCGCCGCTGCTGCCGACCAGGGCCCCGGTGACGATGAGCAGGTCGTTGTTGAGCATGAACCCGGTGGCCGAAGCGGCCCAGCCGGAATAACTGTTGAGCATGGAGACGACGACCGGCATATCGGCGCCGCCGATGGCCATGACCATGTGAATGCCGAACAGCAGGGCGATGCCCGTCATGATCAGCAAAGGCGTAAGCCCGCCGCCGTGACCCGCGGCGGACTGGTCGACGAACATTTTACAGACATAAATGGTGGCCAGCAGCAAACCCAGGTTGAACCAATGACGGCCGGGCAGCAGCATCGGGTTGCCGGTGATCTTGCCGCTGAGTTTCCCGAAGGCGATGATGGAACCCGAAAAGGTGACCGCGCCGATGAGAATTCCCAGATAAGTTTCAATGTCGTGGATGGTTAATTCGACACCCTTAAAATGCGTGGCCGGGTCCAGAAAGTTGGCGAAACCGACCAGCACCGCCGCCATACCCACCAGGCTGTGCAGGATGGCGACCAGCTCCGGCATTTCCGTCATTTGCACGCGCTTCGCCAGGATCAGCCCGATGGATCCACCCACCACCAGCCCGCCGACGAGAATCGCCACATTGCCGGTAACGCTGGAGATCGTCGCCAACAGGGCGAGAGTCATGCCGATGATGCCGTATAAGTTTCCGCGCCGAGCGCTTTCCTGGTTGCTAAGGCCCCCAAGCGCAAGGATAAAAAGAATGGTCGCCCCGATATAAGAGGCGGTTACGATACCTGGATTCATCTATTCGCCTCCTATCTGCGAAACATTTCCAGCATGCGCCGCGTCACCGCGAAACCGCCTGCAATGTTAATCGAGGTGATCAGCACAGCCAAACCGGCTAACCACATAATTAGACTTTCCCCCGAGCTGATCTGCAACAGCGCGCCAATAATGATGATACTGCTGATGGCGTTGGTCACGCTCATGAGCGGCGTATGCAACGCCGGCGTGACGTTCCAGATCACCATGTAACCCACAAAGCAGGCCAGCACAAACACCGTGAAGTGCGCCATGAACGAGGCCGGGGCCACGGCCCCCACTCCCAACAAAGCCAGGCCCCCGATACCGAAGGTGAGAGCCGGCCCGAACCAGGACGGTTTTTCTTCCTTGACCACCGGTTCCACCGGTTTCGCTTCCTCGGCCGACTTCGCCGGAGCGGCCGACAGTTTCGGCGCCGGAGGCGGCCAGGTGATCTCTCCATCCTTGGTCACGGTGGCCCCGCGGACCACCTCATCCAACATATTAACGACAACTTCGCCCTTCTTCTCCGGGCACATGTCCGTTAACAGATGGCGCAAATTGGTGCCGTACAGCTGGCTGGCTTGCGTGGCCAGGCGGCTGGGCAGATCGGTATAGCCGATGATCGTCACCCCGTGGGCCTGAACCACTTTACCCGCCTGACTCAGTTTGCAGTTTCCGCCCTGTTCCGCGGCGAGGTCCACGATCACGCTGCCGTTCTTCATGGACTTGACCATATCCTCCAGAATCAGTTCCGGAGCCGGTTTGCCGGGAATCAGCGCCGTGGTGATGATAATATCCACCTCCTTCGCCTGCTCCGCGAACAACGCCATTTCCGCAGCGATGAACTCTTTGCTCATCACCTTGGCATAACCGCCGACCCCCGAGCCTTCCTCTTTAAAGTCCAGCTCCAGAAATTCGGCGTCCATGCTCTCGACCTGTTCCTTGACTTCGGGACGCGTGTCGAACGCGCGCACAATCGCGCCCATGCTGATGGCGGCGCCGATGGCCGAAAGACCCGCCACCCCCGCGCCAATCACCATCACCTTTGCCGGAGGAATTTTTCCCGCCGCCGTGATCTGGCCGGTGAAAAACCGGCCAAAGTGCTGGGCGGCCTCGACCACGGCGCGGTATCCAGCGATGTTGGCCATGGAACTGAGCGCGTCCATTTTTTGCGCGCGGGAAATGCGCGGCACGCTGTCCATGGACAACGCGGTGACCTTTTTAGCGGCCAGTTTTTTGAGCATATCCGGGTTCTGCGCCGGCCACAGGAACGTGATGAGAATCTGGTTCTCATGAAGCAAATCCACTTCCTCGGACTTCAGCTTCGCATTATACTCCGGCGGACGCACCTTCAGGATGATGTCGCTGTCGCTCCAAATGGACTTGGCGTCCGGCACCACCGTTACGCCCACTTCGGCATATGCGGAATCGGCGAAATTGGCGGACTCTCCGGCGCCGGATTCGATGGCGACTTCAAAACCCAGTTTTTTGATGAGTTGACCGGCGACTTCGGGGGTGGTGGCCACCCGCCTTTCGCCTTCCTTGATTTCCTTGGGAACTCCAATCCTCATATTTTTATCCCTCATCCAGAATTGATCTCGGAAGCGAAACCGCTCTTCCTTATAAGGGCCCGTCCCACCGAACGAAAGTGCCCCCTTTATCCTTGAAAATCAGAAGCGCATACCATACCACAGAATAAAAATATTTCACCATTTCCCTGCAAAAAAACCGAAAAAAATGGCCACGGCGAATTTAGCGCCTCACAGACCCCGGAGCAGCCCATACGCCAAAAAATGCCCCCCTACCCTTAATTATGGGCCTGCCCTGCAAAAATGACTCTTGGCGCGAACCGGGCAGAAACTTGCCCTCCCCCCTCAAGCGCGGGCCTCACCCGGCCGCTAAGAAACAGAATCACCCATAAAAAACAATCCATTACCGGGAAATCACCGCCCCAAACCATAAATTATTCCGAAATCGGATTTTTTATTGCCGGAAGCAATGACCCAGGATAACCTTTTAAATAAAAGATGTTTGAGGATTATTTTTCCCGACCCACGACGATAGGCCTCGAAAAAATATAGTGTAAGCCGAAATTATTGTTGACAAATTTGGTAATCCGAACTAACCTGAAGACTAATCGCTTTCTTCATAGGAACCCCCGGATCAGGCCCCCATGAACCTGGCCGGGGGTTCCGCCCAATCCCTCCCCTCCCCGCAGCCATTTTGCTCTCCCTTAAGGCACCCGGAATCCTGAAGGCT
>QJZQ01000149.1 GCA_003246675.1 Nitrospirota bacterium
CTTCATCGAAGAAGAGAAAAACAAGGACGCCGAAGAAATCCTGCGGATGCTGGCCGAGGCCGCCCTTCCCGAGAGCGAGGACGTTCGCAGCCTGATCACTCTGTGGAGCAGGCCCCTGGCCGAAGAGAACCTCGCCTGGCTCATCGACCGCGCCCGGCAGAGCACGGGCGAAACACAGGCGGGCTGGATGCGCCACCTCAACGAGGCGGGAGCGGCCATCGAGGTGGTCCGCCTCCTTGGCGACACCCTTCCCGAAAACGACGCGGTGTTCGACCGCTACCTCGAAGCGCTGGCGATCCTGCGTGATGGGCCGCGCCTCGGCCAGGCCATTGAGGCACGCCTGAACGGGCCCATCGCCGGTGACCGATGGTTCACCTACGGCACCTGGGCCGAAGGCCTGGATCAATTCCAGGTCGCCCGCCGGGTTTTCCGGAAACTGATGCCATCGCCTACCACGAGGGCCACTGGACCGAGGTGGTCGACACCCTCGGGCCTTTCCTGCAAAAGGAAAAGGGGGACTGGAAATCCTACTACTATTTCGCCGAGGCGAATCATTTTCTCGGCCACTCGTTTGAAGCCCAGAAATATTCGCTGCACGCACTGGAGCGGATCGACGGCGAGGCCGAATGGTCGCTTCCCATGCGGGTGGCAAGGGCTTATTGCCTAAAACGGCTCAACCGGAAAGAGGAGGCCATCACCGCATTCCGGGAACTGCTGGAGAAGGAGACAGGCAACGGTGCGCTGCGATCGAGCCTGACGGCCGCGCTCGGAGAACTCGGCGACCCGGCTCGGCCAGCCGTTTATTGATTGTACTAAAGGCGGGCCCCTGTGAACGGGAAGGCCGCGCATATGAGATTACAAGCCATTTCATGACAGAGGACAAGACTATGAAACCAGAGTTTATATCAACGCGATGGATCGAAGGCCCGGTATTCTGGGCCGCGTTTTTCGCCACCGGAGCCCTGCTGCTTCCGGCTTATGCGCCGGCCGCGTCGTTTCGCGCCGACACATCCGTGGATGAGAGCCGCTGCCGCGTGGTGTTTTCCTGGAGCGATACCCGGCAGACCGGTCCCTCCGCCGACGAACTGCCCGCCGCCGCGACCCATTCGGGCGAAGCGATTCAGGTGGCGTTCGAACGCCCCATCGATGCCGATGCGGTGGATACCCTTCCGATGAGGCTCCCCGGTTGCGTTAGAAGCGTCATGAGAGGAAACAATTTTGTGGAGCTTGCGACCCCTTCCCCCACCGAGTTTCGCGTGGCAAAGGCCGATGGCCAGGTGATCGTGGACATCGTCAAACCGCTTGCGGCCCCACCCGCGGAAATGACCGGCGATAACCTCATGGAGCAAGTGGAAGAAGCCCTGAATGCCGGGCGTCTCGACGCCCTTGCCGACCTGATGGATGAGCACGGGGCCGCCAAGTTCGAGGAGAGGCCTCTTCTCGCCGCCAGCGCCTTCACCGCCCTGCAACGCCGGGACGAGGCACTTGAGTGGATGGCCCGGGCGGAGAACAAGACCCCCCTCCGCCTCGACGAACTGCTTCACCTTGCATCGCTGCATCACAAACTGGCTCCGGAGGGCAACGCCCCCGCTCACACCAGCAACCTGGTGACCCTGCTTGTTGCGGCGCTGAAAAACGCCCCCGAGGAGCGGCGGGGCGAGATTGCCTTCTCGCTGATCGAACTCAAGGCGGATGAGGCCGCGTTCCCTCTCCTCTTGCAGCTCGCCAATGAACTGGGGGGCGACTGGGTGTTCGCTTACGCCGAGGCGGGCAAACGCCTCGGCCGGGACGAGGAGGTGACGCGTTTCTGGGCCGCCCGCGCCAAACTGCCCGACCTCTCCCCCTCGGAAAAAAGGGATATCGGCTTTCTGCTCCTGGAGGACAACAAGCAGGCGGCGATCGAGGTTTTCCGGGAACTGGCCAACACGGAACCGCCGGACGGCCAGAACGTGAGCCAGCTGCTTTTCCTCTGGGGCCCGCGCCCCGGACGGGAAGCCCGAGACTGGCTTGTGGCCCGCGGCCGTGCGGCGCAGGATGCGGAGCGCGCCGGCTGGATGCGGCACTTGATGAACCTGGGAGCGGCCGAGGATGCCACCGCCGTCCTGGAGGGCACCGTCCCCCATCATGCCGGCGTGCTGGATATTTACCTCGAAGCGCTGGCGGAAACCAAGGACGGGCCGGCCGCGGCCAACGCCATTCGCCAGCATCTGGCGGCAGAAAACCGGGTGGAACGGCTTGAGCATTTCGCCGAAGTGGCCGAAGGGCTGGACGAATACGCCATCGCCCGCGATGTGCGCCTGAAACTCATCGGCCTGGAACCCAACGCGCCCCGCCACCTCAAGGCCCTGGGCTATGCCGAGGCCAACCTGAAGCACTGGCCCGCCGCCGGGGAATACCTGAAGCGCTATCTCGAAAAGGAAAAGGGCGACTGGGAAGTCAACTACCAGTACGCCGAAGCCGCTTTCATCCTCGAGAATTTTGAGGAGGCCCGCAGCTATTACTCCCGCACCCTCGAAATGATGGAGGACGTTAAAACGCCGCCGTTTAACCTGCGTGTCGCGCGGGCGAACTGCCTGAACCGCCTGGGACAGGAGCAGGAATCCGTCTCCGCGTTCGAGGGCCTCTTGGCCGAGCGGCCCAGGGATTCGTCGGTGCGGGTGAGTTACATCGCCGCCCTGATGGAGCAGGGAAAATATCACCGGGCCAAAGAATTGCTCGGACAACCCTGACGACAGGCGGCCCACAAATGGCCCTATTCACATAACTTTTTGTTAAAAAAGGGATTAAATAGTGATAGAATTATAACCGCATCGCCTGCCCATCCTTATTCCGAAAAATAAAGTCGGGCGGCGATACGGTATTACTTAATCTTCCCCCCCTTTTCGGGGGCAACCGACCCCCTGTTTCAGGCTGCAAATGCGAACCCACCCGTTGAGATTGAAAGCCGCCCTGCAAATATCAGCTCTCCTGCTTTCGCTGGTCATTTCCTCCACCGCCACGCAGGCCGCGGCGGTGCTCGAACATTCTGTGGAGAATGGCCGCCTCACCCTCAGGGTTTTACAGGATCATTTGCCCCCCTTGACCGCCCAGGTGGACGGGCGGCCGGCAACAAGACTCGACCCCCGGGTGGAAGAAACCGCCGCCCCGGGAGAGGGGCGTGAACTGCTCATCCGCTTCGACGGCCCGGTGGACGGCCAGGCGCTCGACGCCCTCGCCCACGAGGTTCCCGAGTGGGTCGATTATGTCAATGTGGGCTACGATGATTTCGTGATCCACTCGCCGGCGCCCGCTTCGTTCTTGCTCACGTCCCAGGCCAACGGGTTGACCATTGTCATGACCCGCGCGGCGGAGCAAAAACCGGCCGAGGGCAATAATCAAAGCGATGCCGAACTCCTGCACCTCGAATCGGCACTCAACCTGACGACACGAAAATTCGAATCCCATACGCAGCTGACCGAACTGGCCGGTGCGCATCCGAATGACTCCCGAGTGCTGGCCGACCTGGCGGTGGCCGATGAACGGCTGGGCCGCTGGCGGCCGTCCCTGGATCATTACAACCGGTCTCTCGAAATCGAGCCCGGGTCCATCCATACTCTCAAGGGCAAAAGCTATCTGCACGCCCTGCAAGGCCCGCACTTTCGCCTGGACCAGTGGTACCGCGACACATCCAATGAGGAAATCCAGTGGATCACCCGCGCCCACGTCCGCGAATTCGTCACCGACAACTACACCGTCGGCGCGACCTATGAACACCGGTATATCGACGACAGCATCCAGCGCCAGCGTTTCGATGGCTCCATCGGGGTTTTCGAGGGCCACCGCAACCGCTACGAGGCGTTCGTGGAACGTGCGCACGAGTTTGCCGCCACGCGTCTTTCCCTGGTGGGGCAGGAAGGCACCCCCGGCGCGGCCCTCGCCCACCTGAAGGAACTGCCCTTCGGCAAGCTTCTCCTGCGCGGTGCATACCGCGAGCCCTATTGGGTGTTCGTGGAAGGCCTGGCCGACGAGGGCACGGCGGACCGGCTGCAGGCCGCCTGGATTTACGAGGGGCACAGTCATTTCGGCGGTGAGTTCCAGGGAGCGAGCCCCGTCACCGGTTCCGTGGGCACCACCGTCAATCGATACGGACTCGGCGATGATGATCACGTCGCCGAATCCCTTGAGTTGCAGATCGAACTGCGCTACCGCTTCCTGAACCGATGGCCGGGGCTTTCGGTCGGCTATGGTTTCGATGCGGAGTACGTCAACCTCACCGCCACGCGGACGGACATCAACGGCAACACCTTCCACCCCATCCCGCTGGAAAATACACAAGTCCACTCCTGGGACGTCGCCCTGTCGCACGATTTGACCCATCACCTGCACTTCGATCTCACCACGGGCTTCAGCTACGATAACCGCATCGGCTCAAGCGGCCCCTTCGTCTACAGTTCGCTGATTTATGACACCCTGAAACACCTGCAACTCGGCCTCAATATCGAATTTAATCAGGAATCCAATCGCGGCCTCGATAGCACCTTCACCCAGTTCGGCGGTTTTCTGGTCTGGCGTTTCTGACCCCCCCTCCCTACCTCTGTCGCATCCCTGCAATCTCCGAAATTTCCGCCTTTTTTCTCCCACCCGGCATTTTTTAACCCAAACAATACACACCAGCAAATATCGTCTTATTTTTACCGCAAAATTTATTTAAACATTGCCTAACTGTTTGAAAAACAGTACAATATTCAAATACACAGCATATTTCTATTCACCACCAAGCCAAAAGCGTATCCTTATTTGCGGTTTTTCAAGGCTTTTGGCGCTCCACAAACCATTTTTCCGGAAAGCGGGCCCATGTCCAAACACTGGGTGTCATTTTTAGTGGAAATTCTGGTCCTCATCGTGGGCCTGCTGCTCATGGATCATTTCTTCCTGGGTGGCGACCGATTATGGGCCATTCACCCCCACCCGTTCCTTCTGGTGGTGCTTCTTGCCTCGATCCAGTATGGAACCAACCAGGGCTTACTGACAGCGCTTATTGCCAGCATGGCGCTTCTTCTGGGTAACCTGCCGGAGCAGTTGATGACGCAGGATATTTACGATTACCTGCTCGAAGTGACCTACCGGCCCATTTTGTGGTTTGGCTCGGCAGTGCTTTTTGGGGGCTTCCGCGACCGCCAGCAACGAGAAAACCGGGATCTGCAGATCCGCCTCGCACACGCCCAGAAGCAGGCGGAGGTGTTCAGCTCCGCCTACAAGAGCCTGGACCGGGAGCGCATCCGCCTGGAGACCCAGCTTTCAGGCCAATCCAAAACGCTTCTCACCTGGCATCAGGCCGCCAAGGGCATGGAGCGCCTGCAACACGACGGCAACCTCTCGCAGATCTTGTCCATCGTCGAAAATGTCATGCAGGCGGGGAAATGCTCGTGGTTCGCCCTTAGGAACTCCAAGTTGCAGAGAGATTCGCAGAAGGGCTGGGAGGCGGACGAAAGTTACGCCGTGGCCTTTTCTCCGGAATCGCCCTTGTTCCAGGAAGTGGTGGGCCGCCAGCGGGTGGTGTGCGTGACCTCGCCGGGCGATGAGAAGATTCTGGGTACCGAGGGTATTCTCGCCGGCCCCCTGATCAATGTGGAATCCGGCGAGGTGACGGGCATGGTCAAGATCGAACAACTGGGTTTCACCGGCCTCAACCTGACAAGTATCGAAACCTTCAAGGTTCTTTGTGAATGGCTGGGCACCCATTTCGGCACCCACACCCGGTTTGAGAACGCAAAATCCCAGATGATTCAGAACCCGGACAACCAGTTCTACTCGAAAAAGTATTACGAGAACATTTCGGGTTTTATCGCTCACCTTTCTGAGCGCGTTGGCTTTGAAAGCTCCACCATCAAAATCAATACCACTCCTGGAACGGTGCTCAAACCCGAGACGGAATTCCGCATCAAGGAAATCCTGCGGGATACCGCGAACGAGGTTACCCGGAAGACCGACTTGATCTTCGAGGGCGATAAGGACCGGTTCGAACTGCTCCTTGTGCTCCCCAACACACCGATTGATAACGCCCGCGTGGTCGCCGATAAATTCCAGAAGGCTCTGGGCGAAAGCATCGGTCATGATATCCAAAAGAATCATTTTTCTTTATCCATTGAAGCTTTAGGGACGGCCCATGAACAGCACCGCACCCGCTAAGCCGCTACCGGGCGAGAACAGCCTGGCGTTCATCGAGTGCCGGGATGCTTCCGAAACGCTGCATTTGTTTTTACTGGGCGCCTCGGCCCTGGCCCTCGAGTCCTGGCTTACCCTGGCCCTCATCGAGGAACAGGTGGGCCTGCTCCTGGCCCTGGTTCTGCACGGGGCGGTAACGGGGGGCCTCTGGTTCTGGGCATCGTGGCAGAACCGGCGCCGTCCCGGCGGGCGTCTGCCCCTGTTGCTGGTTTTCGGCACGGGAGTTCTCGGCCCGTTGGGAGCCGCGGGCTTTCTTGTCTGCATGGCGATGTACTACGCTTTCAGGAATAACCCCACTCCGCTGCCGGAACTCTACAGCTCGATATTCCCCGAGGTGGCGAAGGAAGACATGGAGCACCTGTTCGATCAATTGATCGCGTGCAGCCCTGAAGGCCTGGGGAAAAGTTCCATCGTCCCCTTCATGGATATTCTCGGCAAGGGAACGGAAAAGCAGAAGCAGGCCATGCTGGTGCTGGTCATCAGTAATTACGACGGCAAGTTCGCTCCGGTCCTGAGGGAAGCGCTGAAGGACAACGACCCCTCGGTCCGGGTGCTGGCGGCCATGGGCATGGCGAAGATCGAACACTCGTTCACCCAACGCAACCTGGACCTGGAAAAGTCCAGCCAGGTGGAAGCGCCGCCTGAAGACATCCACAAGGACCTCGGGCTGCTCTACGACGACTACATCCACAGCGGCATCCTGGACCCCCTCAGGGAGGAGGATTTCCGCGAAAAAGCCATTCTGAACTACACCCAGCACCTGAGCTACCATCCGGAGGACCTTCAGCTGCGTCTGACGGTCAACCGCCTGCTGCTCAAGAGCGGCAAGGTGGCCGAGGCCGCCGAAGGGTTCGAGGAGTCGATTCAGAATGGGTTCAAAACACCCAACCTGCTGTTCTGGTATTTCGAATGCCTCTACCGCCTGGGCCGCTTCGACAAACTGAGGGAACAGGTCCGTGAACACGAGGATCTTATAATGACAGACCGCGAAAATTTTCCGTTCGACATCATGGAAATTCTGGAAACCTGGCGAGGCGGCGAAACGACACCGCAGGCCCTGGCAACCGCCGTCGACACAAGCGGCTCTCGGGAGGCGTGAACCCATGAGGAACCTCACTTCTCCCCAGGCGGATATCTGCCTCATACTCGAAGGAACCTACCCTTACGTTCTGGGTGGCGTCTCGCAGTGGGCGCACGAATTGATCAGCGACCTCTCCGACCACACCTTTCACCTGTGGACGGTGGTCGCGCCTTCGGCCGACACGACACTGCAATACCCTCTGCCCAATAACGTGGTGGGAATCACCCCGGTGGTGCTGCAAAACCTGCCGCCGGGAAACCGGCCTTTCGGAAGCGCCGGCCCCCTGTTCAAGCGGCTCAAAAAGCCTCTCATCCGGTTGCAGACGGAGGGACGCCTGGAAGACCTGAAGGAAGTGCTTGATATTCTCGGCCCCCACCGGGATAAACTGGGCCGCCGGGTGCTGCTCGATTCGCACGACGCCTGGGAATTCATGGTGGGCATGTATCAGACCTATTTCTCCGGACTGTCGTTTATCGATTATTTCTGGAGCTGGCGCGGCCTGTTCGACGGCCTGTTCTCGGTGCTGCTCACCGAAATACCTCGGGCGGGCGCGTACCATGCCGTGTCCACCGGGTACGCGGGCCTGCTTGCGGCACGCGCAACCCTTGAAACAGGCCGTCCGGCCCTGCTCACCGAACACGGCATCTACACCAACGAGCGCCGCATCGAGATTTCCATTTCGGACTGGGTGCAGGCCCCATCGTTTTCCCGCCTGAGCATCGATAAAAAAGCGCCCGACCTCAAGGACCTCTGGATTCAGACTTTCGAAAATTATTCCCGGGTCTGCTATCAGGCGGTGGACCAGATCATCACCCTGTATCAGGGAAACCAGCGCTTTCAGGAGGTGGACGGCGCGTCATCGGAAAAATTCCGCATCATCCCGAACGGCATCAACTATGCCGAGTTCGCAGGCATTGCCCGCGAAAAGGAGAGGGTGCCGACCATCGCGCTGATTGGCCGGGTGGTGCCGATCAAGGATGTGAAAACCTTCATTCGCGCCACCGCGCTTTTGGTAAAAACCCTGCCCGACCTGCGGGCCTACGTCATCGGCCCCAAAGACGCCGACGCCGCGTACTTCGACGAATGCAAGGACCTGGTGAAACATCTCGGCCTGGAAAAGACCATGCTGTTCACCGGCCGGGTGGATACGAAAGACTACCTGGGCAAGATCGATGTCAACGTGCTGACCAGCGTCAGCGAAGCTCAGCCTCTGGTGATCCTGGAAGCCGCGGCCCTCGGCATCCCCTCGGTGGCCACCGATGTCGGCTCGTGCCGGGAGATGATTCTCGGGACCGCAACGCCCTCCATGGCGCTTGGGCCGGGGGGTGAAATCACGCCGCTTTCGAGCCCGCAGCAGACCGCCCAGGCGGTTTTGCGCCTGCTCCAGGACCGCGAGTGGTACGAGAGGGCGAGCCGGGCCAGCCAGGAACGGGTGCGCCGCTATTACAACCAGGCCGATCTGGTGGCCGAGTACCAGGATATTTACCGGGACGCCCTGGCGCGCTCTAAAAATTCTCAACTGGTGGAGGTCTAGCGCATGGCGGGCATCGGGTTCGGTCTGAGGAGACTCATACAAGGCGGCAACCTTTCGGGGCTGTTCGGCGGCTACCTGTTTTCGGCGCTGATCACGGCGGGCCCCTGGCTGTTCACCATTCTCGCCCTCGGCAGCATCGTCCTGTTCGGCAATCAGTTGCTGTCTCCGGACGAGTTGTCGCGGTTCCGCCTGGTGATCATCTACAACTTCTCGCTGTCTCTGGTGCTTTCGGGGCCACTGACCATCGTGGTGACGCGATACATTTCCGACAAGGTTTACCAGCGGGACATCCGGGAAATCCCCGGCATCCTCATCGGTTCGCTGACCTTCCTGCTGGTGGTCCAGTTCCCGCTCGTCTTGTATTTTTACCTTCAGTACCTGACTCTCCCGCTGGAACTGGCTCTGGCGGCCACCGCCAATTACATGTTGATCAGCGGCATCTGGCTGGTGAGCGTTTTCCTGAGCGCTCTCAAGGATTACGCCACGATCAGCCTGAACTTCATGCTCGGGATGGCCCTCGGGGTCTTTCTGGGAGTGAACCTGGGCGATGCCTACTCGGTGCCGGGAACGCTTACGGGGTTCAACATTGGCCTGGGTTTTATCCTGTTCGCGCTCATCGCCCGGGTGATGGTGGAAAACCCCTACCCCGCCACGCGATTCTTCGGGTTCTTCAGTTATTTCAAGAAATACTGGGATCTCGCGTTGTGCGGCCTGTTCTACAACCTCGCCATCTGGGTGGACAAGTGGATCATGTGGTTCGCCCCCGAAGCGGAGGAGATGGCGAACGGGTTCATCTCCTACCCGCATTATGAGACGGCGATGTTTCTGGCTTTCCTCACGATCATCCCGGCCATGTCGATTTTCTTCGTCAATATCGAAACGAGTTTTTACGAAAAATACATGCTGTTCTACAAGGACATCCAGAACCACGCGCCGTACGAGAAGATCCAGGGCAACCAGGAGGAAATCACCCGCAACCTGCTCGACAACTCCCGGCTGCTGATTTTCTTTCAGGGGTTCATCTCCTTTCTCGCGATCGTGCTGGCGCCCAGACTGTTCGATTACCTGAACATCAGCTACCTGCTTCTTGGCATGTTCCGCATTGGCGTGCTGGGAGCCTTCTTTCACGTGATGGCGATGTTCATGTTCATCATCCTTTTCTATTTCGACTTCAGGAAGCCCGCGCTCCTGTTGCATGTCCTGTTTCTCGCGTCCAACATCGTGTTCACGGTGATGACGCTGAAAGCCGGCTTCCCCTACTATGGCTACGGATATTTTTTCGCATCGCTGCTGACATTCGGGTGCACCTACTGTTTCACCTTCTATTCCATGGGCACCCTGCCCTACCGCGCCTTCATCAAAAACAACTCGGCTCTCACCGGCTGACCCCGGACGGCTTTTCGGTTATAATGAAACACCCGTCAGGGGACCGGGCATTTTTTCCAGCCTCCCCTGGCCATCGTAGCCCCATCCGGAGTCATCAATGAAAATCCTGGTTACCGGCGGCGCCGGATTCATCGGCTCACACCTGGCCGATGCCTACATCCGCCTCGGCCACGAAGTGGTTGTTCTCGACAACCTGTCCTCGGGGAAAAGAGAGCAGGTGCCCGAACAGGCCTGCTTCGTCCAACTCGATATCCGCGACGCGGAAGTGGAGGATGTTTTCCGGCGCGAGAAATTCGATGCCATCAATCATCACGCCGCGCAAATGTCGGTCACGCGGTCGGTTGCCAACCCGATTCTGGACGCGGACATCAACATTTTGGGGTCGTTGAACCTGTTGCAGCTCGCCGTCAAATACAAGGTGGGGCGCCTCCTGTTCGCCTCCACCGGCGGGGCCATTTACGGCGAGCAGGAAACCTTTCCCGCAAGCGAGTCCCACCCCCGGCAGCCCACCAGCCCTTACGGGCTTTCCAAGCTGGCGGTGGAAAATTACCTGGGCTATTACCGGAAAACGTTCGGTCTCTCCGCCTCGGCGCTCCGCTACAGCAACGTGTACGGCCCCCGGCAGGACCCGCATGGCGAGGCCGGTGTCGTGGCTATTTTCTGCAAACAGCTTAAATGCGGTGAACGTCCCAGGATCTTCGGCGATGGCGAACAAACGCGCGATTTCGTTTCGGTGCGCGACGTCGTCCAGGCCAATGTGGAATTACTTGCCAGCGATCTTTCCGGCGCCTTCAACATTGGCACCGGGCAGGAGACCTCGGTCAACACTCTGGCCGAGGTGCTGATCCGGCATGCGGCAAAGACAGTGAGCCCGGAGCACCTCCCGGAGCGCCTGGGGGAACAAAAAAGAAGCGCCATCGATTACGGAAAAATTCAACGCGCCCTCGGCTGGCATCCGCGGGTGACGCTTGCGGAAGGGCTCGGACAAACCTTCGATTATTTCCTCCAGCAACCTTGAATGGAACGCCGCGGGAGATAGGCCTTCATTTCGCCTTCCGCTTTTTCTGAGCGCACTGCCGTCTTGTCTGCCGGGAAAGGGTGTTTACGGGAGGGGGGAGCCGCACATCTATTTGCCTCTTGCCTGGAGCACGCGCGGCCTTTTTGCCGCCGTTCTGAGCGCCAATCAAAACCAGGGGGCGAGAGACTGGCGGATGCGCCGGGGAGAACGCGAGAGCCGGGGCGAGATCTTACCCTGCGCGTGTTTGAGTTCTGCGTGGCCCGCTTAAAGAACGGGGGCCTTCATATTCCGGGGCGGGTCAGGGTTCTTCCGGCAACGGGCCCTTCGATTGCAATACTTTGTGGGATCGCCGGAGCTCCCCCACGGCCTGATCAAAAAATTCGTCCAACCGTTCCAACATTTCCGGCGTCAGGCAGACCACCCGCGAGCGGGCGTCCCTGGGGTTTTCTTCCTCGCTCAGGATACCGTGCTGAATGGCCGCTTCGACGTACTTGCCGGCCGTTTGCGCGCTCTTCAACCCACGCATCATGCGCGTCGCGTCGGTTTTACGCACCGGGCCCCCGGCACGCCATATGCCCGTCAGGAGATCCCAGTAATCGGCGGAATAAAATTCCTGCTGTCCCTGGAAGACCTTGAGCCAGCTCATGCCGATCCGGTCGGTCATGTTCAGGTATTCCCTGCGTTGTTCGCTGTTGTACTTCAATCCTTTTTTCATGGTCCTTTGTGCATCGTCTCCGCTTACGGCCTGGAATGATATTGCCGGCCTCGCCCGGCTTCATGAAGATCCCCGGCAAAAAACCGCCAAGGCTGAAAACCGGGCCATGCCAACCCTTCTAAATAATACCATATTTATAGCTAATTTTGCATCAATATTTAGACCAAACGGCCCGGGTTCGTGAACAACCTTCGCCTTTTCATGCCCATCATTGCGAAATACCGCAATCTGGCGATGCATTGTCTGGCGGGCCGAGTTATACTGAATAACAAGAGTTAACTTTTGTTTCTAGCGCCCCCGCGATCCTTGGAAAGAAAGCTCGGGGCCTGCTTCTTCAGGAGAAGAGGAATGTCCGCAAAAAATGATTTGCTGAAAAACTCCACCGGAGGCACCCTCATCGGCATCCTTATCGCGCTGGCCATCGTCGGTGTACTGGTGCACCCTAAAACCAGCCCCTTCAAAAACGTTTACTTCGACTACCAGGCGCAAACCACCCTGAAAGAAGTGCAGAAGGCCTGCAAAAGCTTCTGGGCTTCTGAAATCACCGGAGCCGGCAACTCGGGCAGCGCCGGGGGAATGGATTTTGATGCCGCCATGAGCGCCGATGTGTTCACCTCGAGAGCCAAGGGGGGCACCACACCGCTGAGCGACTGCACGCTGGAGATCGTTTCCGAGATGCCCTACAACTTCAAACCCCGCTCCGATGTCAAGGTCACCATCGTCGATGGCTCCAACGACCTGTTCGAGGCCACAGCCCGCCATACCCTGGGAAGATCGACGCCCAAGGGAACCTGAGCTAGGTCCTCCTCCGTTCCACCGGCCCGTTTTATTCGAGGTTTCCCGGAGGCTCTTGAGGCATGCGGGACCCTTCCTGCGCTGAGACTCGCATCGATTTTTAGGTTGCCATGGGTGGTTCGGAGGGTGGATCGCAAGAGGTGGCATGAGTGCATTTTCTTGCGGAATTCTCATGCAAAACAAAATATAATGGAATATATTTTTACAGCAGGTTGAATAGGGTTCGTCCCCCTCGTCAGAGACTCACGGGAGGAAGATGCCGGTGGCAAAGAAAGCGACATCCGCGCAGCACGGTCTTCGGGTTCTCAAAAATCCGCACACGCCCTGGGAAGGGGTCAAGGGTGCCTGGATGTTCTCCCGAAGAACGGCGCGCGCCATCAGGCGGGACCTGGCGGACCACTCTCCCCTTGCTCCTCCCGCAGACCCCAGGGAAGCCAGGGACAAGCCGCCCTTTC
>QJZQ01000097.1 GCA_003246675.1 Nitrospirota bacterium
GCAGACAAGGCGATCAGGGATTTCGACATAGGGGGTATCCTGAGTTGGGGTTAGCGATATGAATTTAGTTCGTTATCCGAACCTCGATTATACCTTTTTTTCTATCCGGATCCAATCTCAAATTCCATCCGGAGGTGTTTTTTCCGGTTCACTCTGCTGGCCCGCCAGCCCTGTTTATTTTTGCCGGGCAGGCCTCAAGGCAGCGAATATTCAAGAATTTTGAAGAATATCATGGAAATCCCCGCGGTGAACGGCACCGTGGTGATCCAGGAAATCACGATCATTTTGATGATCGCGAGGTTCAGGGTCGGCAGGCCGCGAGCCAGGCCAACGCCGATCACCGCGCCCACGAGGGTGTGGGTGGTGGAAATCGGCAATCCCATCTTGGAGCAAAGGAGCACCACCGTCGCGGCCCCGAATTCGGCGGAAAAACCACGTGACGGGGTGATTTCGGTGATATTCTCTCCCACCGTTTTCATCACCTTGCGGCCCCAGATCATGAGACCGAACACGATGCAGCCGCCGCCCAGGCCCAGAATCCAGACCGGCATTTCCACCTTCGTGTGCACGACGCCATCCTTGAGAGTGGCCACCACCGCGGCCAGGGGACCGACGGCGTTGGCGACATCGTTCGACCCGTGTGCGAAGGCCACGTAAAAGGCGGTGATCATCTGCAGGTATTTAAAGATATTTTCCGTCGCCACGAACTGGGTTCTGAGGTCGAGGGAGGGGTCCACCTTGATCCTCGCGGCGAGCGCTTTCGTCACCAGGAAGGCCACTGCCCCCACCGCCACCGATATGAGCATCGCTTCGCTGAACGATAGGTTCAGATTCAGGTTTTTCAGCCCCTTATAGACCATGGAGTTGGTGAGAATCAGAAAAATCACGAACACCATGTAGGGCAAAAACTGGCGCGCATAATACAACGGCTGGCGGGAATTGAAAATCAGCCGCGAGATGAGGATAAAGATCAAAAATGAAAACAGGCCTCCCATGACCGGCGACACCACCCAACTCAGGACGACCTGGTTGACCTTGGACCAGGAGACGGCATCCGCCCCCCCCGCCGCGATGCCAAAACCCACCACCGCGCCAACAATGGAATGGGTGGTCGAAACGGGCCAACCGAGGGAACTGGCGATATGCAGCCAGATGGCCGACGCCACCAGGGCGGCGATCATGCCATACACCAGGTGCATGGGGTTGTCCGCAAAAATCATGGGATCCAGCATTCCCTTGCGGATGGTGTCGGACACGTGCCCGCCAACTAAAAAGGCTCCAAGGAATTCCGCCACCGCGGCCACCAGGATCGCCTGCTTGAACGTCAGGGTTTTGGACCCTACGCTGGTCCCCATGGAATTGGCGACATCGTTGGCTCCGATGTTGCAAGCCATGTAGATGCAGGCGGCGATGGCGAAATATAACAGGAGGGTATTTAAATCCAAAAATCTCTCTCCTTGCTAGCGAGGTTCAGGGTTAAGCGGCGGGTTACTTGGACAGGAAAACTCGTAGCGTCTTGCCAATCTGCTCGGAGCGGTCGGCAACCGCACCGAGTTTTTTGCTCACTTCGTTCCACAATAATAGTTCAGCGGGTTGCAAGCAACCGTCGAGGGAAAAAAGTTTTTTAGCCAACTGGAACTGCTTCTGGTCGGCCTCCCATTCGGCGGTCCCCAATAACTGCGCTCCCTGTTCAACTTTCTCCGCCTCGGCTCCACCAAACGAGGCCTCCAGCAGGGCATCAAGCTCGCGGATGAGATCGCAACCCATGTGCGCCGTTTTCACCACGTGCGTCACCAGGACTTTCAGAGGGGCGGAGAGCTGCTCCGGGGTCTTCAGGTTACGAATGCGGAGCAACACCGCCAGGTCTTCCACGCTATCGGCGATGTCGTCCTGCACTGAAAGCAGTTGCATGAAGTCCCTTTTATCCACCGGCAGGAAAATGCTCTGCGGCAGGTGGTTGCGGATATCGTCCTTGATGCTGTCGGCATCGTGCTCAAGCTTGATGATCAATTCGGCGATTTCGCCCACCGTCTGGTAGTTTTCGGCTTCCAGCGCTTCGAACATGGGTTGAATCTGATCCACGCAAGCTCGAACCTTTTCGATATGGCTCACCAGAGGCCTGAAAGGCGATTTGGCAAACATCGACAATATGGACCGCATATGTCCTCCTGAGGAAAACCTGCCGTTCTATTTCATCGGGGCTTCAAGCTTCGGATTCGCGACGCATCGGCTCGACCTGCCCGAACATATAATAGTTTCCACTTCAATACCAGAGGAATTTACTCCGGTGGTTTCAGCCCCCCATGACCCCCAGCCAATCTTCCAGCCGGCGAATCTTCAGGTAGGCGTTGCTTTCGCGGACTTCCCCGAGAGGCGCCGAGGGGGTGCCGCCGTAATTGTGCCCGGGATAAAGAATAATTTCGTTCTGGATTTTGGCAAGCCGCTGGGTCAGCGTGCGGAACATCTCCTCGCTGTCGCCCCCGGGCAGGTCGACGCGGCCGCAGCCCTGAAGAAACAGCGTATCGCCGGCGAGCAGCCCATCGCCGATGCGAAAGCACTGCGAGCCAGGCGTGTGGCCGGGCGTGTGCAGGCAGGCGATTTCCAGGTCTCCCACGCGAAGGGTGTCCTCGCTGTCGACCCGCTTAAGGTCGGACTCGGAGAGGCCGGTCACCCGAATCAGGCCATCGGCCTCGTGCTTGTTCACGTACACGGGCACCGGGCGCTTCTCCATCAGTTCGGCCAGCCCGGTGATTTCCATGCCGAAAATACTGCCGCCGACGTGGTCTGGGTGGTAATGGGTGACGAGCGCTCCGGTGAGCTTCATGTCCTCCCGGTCGAGGATGTCGAGCAGGCCGTCGATATCCCATGCGGGATCGATGACGACGCATTCCCGCCGCTTGCTGTCGCCGACCAGGTAAATGAAATTGGCCATTTGCCGGGCCGAGGAATCGCGGGTGGCAATATCCACCCCGGTGAGCAGTTGCCTGAAGTATATCTCGTCTTGCACGGTGGGGTGTCCTTTCTGTTGCGTGGTTGATTTCAGTCGGCCAGCGCCGTGTTCAGCATCTGCGCGAGGCGCACTCCGGCCTGGGCCAGCCTCTGGTCGATGATCTGCCTCGCGGTGACGATATAGCGTTTATCGAGCCGCCCGCTGCCGGCGGGCAGTGGGCCGTAAGCGGCCGACAGGGCCAGCCGCCTCGACTCGTTCGCCCATTCGCCGACGTCTTTTTCTCGCCATTCCGCCGCGTCCCGCGGGCGGACCCGGCCATCGAGGTCTTGGGCATATTGTAGCAGACTTCGCCCCCGCCGGTGGATCAGGCCGCCATCCCACAGGGCGTGCAGGTTGGTCATCCTGCCGCGATAGGTGAGGGAAATGCGGTTTCCGCCGCGATCGCTCAGGTTCCCCAGGTGCAAGGGCTGATGCACGTCGCCCACGAAATGGACGAGGTACATGAGCGCTTCCCTCCTCTTGCCGGGCGGCTGGCCCGGGTCTTCGAGGACGCGCTTGAAGTGCGGGATTTTTTCCACCACGCATTCGCCCGTGGGGCAATCTCTGTCTTTGAGGTAGGCCGATTCTCCTTCGCGGACGTTGGCGTAATGCCAGGGCCCCTGGGCGAGCCGCTTTCTAACCGTATCGGCCCAGGCCGCCACATCGGCCAGGGACTTTATGCTAAAATCGTTCTGGATCCGGCGCTTGACTTCCGGTTTCAGGCGGCCTTCGGCGATGTGAGCGATGATGCGGTGGGCGCTGGGGCTGAAGGCCCCGGCTTCCGGGGCGAGCAGAAGAACCGCCAGGCAAAGAGCGATCCGCCACCGGACCTTAAGCCGCCTCCCGTTCAGTGCATGAGACATCGCCTGCCTTTCTCCTTTTGTTATCGAGCCGGCGTTCCTCCTGCGCCCGCCTGAAGGCATCAAACTTCGCTGGAGCGACCCGCATTGAAAATCCTGTCTTCTTTTTACCACACTTTCAAATTCTGGACGGTGATCACCCTCCTGTCGCTGGTTCTTGGCGTCGCCGCACTTTCCCTGGCGCTGATACAAAGAGGCGGCAATGGGCCGCACCAGATCGCCAGCCTGTGGTCGCGCCTGTTATGCCGCCTCAACGGCATTGACGTCGAGATCCAGGGCATAGAAAACGTGCAACAGAACCGGGCGCAGATTTTTGTCGCCAATCATCAGGGTTATTTCGATATTTTTGCTCTCTCGGGGTATTTGCCGGTGCAGTTGCGCTGGGTGGCAAAGGCCAGTTTGTTCCGCATTCCTTTTGTCGGGTGGTCGATGAAGGCGGCGGGCTACATCCCCGTGGACAGGGAAAACAGAAAAAAGGCGTTCCAATCGTTCCTGCTGACGATAGAAAAAATCAAGGCCGGTTGCAGCGTGGTGCTGTTTCCCGAAGGAACCCGGTCGGAAGACGGCGTCATCGGTCCGTTCAAGAAGGGGGGGCATCTGCTGGCGGCCCGCTCGGGGGCGCCGATGGTGCCGGTCACTATTCTCGGGACGGGCGAGATCATCCGTAAAGGCAGCGCGGTGATCCGCCCCGGGCCGGTGCGGATCATCATCTCCCCTCCGGTGGAGGTGGACCGGACCCGCGGCACGGAGGAAGCCCTGGAGGACATCCGAAAAACCATCATCCGGAACTACGAGGATAACCGGCAAGAACGCCGGCCTCTTCAAGGCGGGAAAGTGAATTAAAAAGCCCCGGCGAGACCGCCGGGGCAAGGGATTACTTTTTTTCTTTCTGGATAAAGTCCCAGATTTCCGCCGGGTGGCCCCTCAGGTCCTCGATGTTGCGCCAGACGCCACGGATCATCCCGGTCTTGTCGATGACGAAGGTGGTGCGCTCGATGACTTTCACCATCGTTCCCAGGTCGTCCACCTCCTTGATGACGCCATAGGCGTCGGTCACCTTCTTGTACTCGTCGGCCAGCAGGGTGAAGCCGAGCTGATACACCTCGATGAACTGCTGGTGGGAATTCACCCCGTTCCAACTGCACCCGAGGACTTCCACCTCGCGGGTCTTGAGCTTCCGGTTCCATTCGTTGAACCCGATCATGAGCCGGGTATCCTCCGGGCTGCTGTCCTGGGCGTAAAACGCGAGGACCACCCACTTCTTATCCTGAAAATCCTTGAGCTTGACGGTGACCTTTTCTTCGGCCGAGGGGCTGGTCGCGCCCGCCTTGTAGCCATAAACCGCCGGCAGTTCGAAACCGGGAGCGCGGTCGCCCACTTCTAATAGGTCCGACATTTATTTCTCCAGCAAGGGTTGGACCGCGCTTATTCTCCGAAGGCGGCTTTCAGCAAAGGTTCGACTTCCCCCTTCGCTTCCATTTCGTCCAGAATGTCGGTATCGCCGTAGAATTTCCCGTCGATGAACACCTTGGGCAGGGTCGGCCAATTGGTCATGCGGTTCAGGGTTTCGCGCTTGTCCATGTTGGTGAGCACGTTGATGACTTCGAAGGGGTACCCGTACTTGGCAAAAAACTGGATGGTCTCCACGGTGAAACCGCATTGCGGGGCGGTTTTGGTGCCCTTGCCATAAATCAATACCTTGTTCTGAGCAATTTCATTTTTAATTTCTTCTTCGATTCCCGACATACCTGCACTCCTTGACTGGGGTTTGAAACGCGACAGGCGCGTATTTGGTTTTAACGACGCTGGGTTTAGGCCGGCGTCGCGGTTTTGATTTCCACGGCGTGAAGCCTGCCGTCGCGCATGGCGGGGTTCAAGGATTCCTGAACGGTCCGGTGACGGTCCATCAGGTTCATGCCCTCGAACTGGCTGGAGGTCACATGCACGATGTAATGGTCCTTCATTCCCGTTTTATCCAACACGTTGACTTCCGCGCCGGGTAGTTTTTCCTGCACCAAGCCTATCAAATCGGGGATGTTGATCATTCTCCCTAAAGCCTCCTCATCAAAAATTAATTCATGATTGACATTTTATTGGATTCAGCAACGGGCTAAAAGGTTTAATTTTTGTTTGAATCCATCGCGAGAACATTCAGCAAGCCGGCCACGAACAAAAACTGCCTTATTTTTCAGCGAGTTAATGACATCCCAAGGCAAAACCCCGGACGGTTGGCGAAAAATCGGCTTTTCTCGTATAATATAGGAATCTCGGGTTACAGGAAACCATCTAAGAAACGTGGACGGCATCTCAAGCAAAACTTTGGAGGCGGGCATGACGGTAAAAACAGATTTCATCAAGATCACTCCCCGGGCCATCGAGGAAGTCAAAAAACTGATCCAGGAAGATGGCAAACCGGGAATCGGGCTCCGGCTGGGCGTCAAGGGCGGCGGGTGTTCCGGCCTGTCCTACGATCTCCAATTCACCCCCCAGGAGGCCGGCGACACGGTGATCGATAACGACGGCGTGCAGGTATTCATGGACGCGAAAAGCATGATCTACCTCAAGGGTATGCAGCTTGACTTTCATGGCGGCCTGCAAGGCAAGGGGTTTGTCTTCAGTAATCCCAATGCCACATCGACGTGTGGCTGCGGGGAATCGTTTTCCGTCAGTTGATCTTTGGCGCAGAGCCTCAACCTTTAATTCAACGCGAAAGCGCATTGGGCATTTCCCCATGCGCTTTTTTCGTTTAGACCGATGAATTCTCCCTCTCGCGACTACAAGGAAGTGCGCGAACACTGCGGTTATTTCCCCCTCGATGGCTGGTGCCTTGTCGATGCCACCGGAAAGGATGTGGAGAGCTACCTGCAAACCCAGACCACCAACGATGTGACCCAGGTGCCGGTGGGCGGGGGGCAAAACAGCGCCGTGGTCGATCGCAAAGCCCGGATCATTGCCACTTTTTCCCTGCATAAAATGAACGATAAAGCCACGTGCTTCCTCGTCGAGCAGAATCAGAAGGACCGGCTGGTCAGCCACCTCGAAACTTATCTTTTCAGGGAAGACGTGACGTTAAGTTCGCCGCCGCTCAGCCTGCTGGCGCTGCAAGGGCCCATGAGCGCCAGGGTTCTCGCGGGATGGACGGGCGAGGACACCGCCCTTCCGGAAAAACCCGATGCCATCGCCCTCATCGAATACGAGGGAGACATCTGGCGGGTGATCAATAAATCGCTGACGGGAGAAGAGGGTTTCGTGATCGGCCTGCCACCGGCGGCCAGGGAAAAACTGATGGCGGCCCTGGCAAGCACCGACGAGGAATACCCTCCTGCACGGGTGACCCCTGACACGTTCGATATCCTCCGCATCGAGGCGGGGCTTCCCCTCTTCGGCCGCGACATGGACGATAAAAATATCCTGCCCGAAACCGGCCTCGAGCATTCGTCGGTGAGCTACAACAAGGGGTGTTACATCGGCCAGGAGGTGATCGCAAGAATCAAAACCTACGGAGCCGCGAATTTCGCCCTCATGGGCCTTTCTGTCGAGGGCGAATCGCCGCCGCCCTACAACGGCGAGATCCGTCTCGGGACAAAAAAAATCGGCCGTGTGAAAAGCGGGGCTTACTCTCCTTCGCTCGGCCGGGCCCTTGCGCTGGCTTATATCCACAAGGATCACCGCAGCCCCGACGTGGTTCTCGATGTCACCATCGCGGATACGCCCTGCAAGATGACCCCGCACCTTCTGCCGTTTTACCGGCCGCAAACGCGCAAGGACCATTCCAGGCGGCTGCTCGAACAGGCCCTCGGCATCTACAAGGAGGAGGAAAACCTGGACCGTCCGATCACCCTCTTGCGCGAGGCCATTGCCGTGGACCCATGCCACGCCGCCGCCTACGAGGCGCTGGGCGTATTTTTGTCGAAACAGGACAAGCTCGACGAAGCCATCGCCCTGATGAAGCGGCTGGCCGAGATCGACCCCACGGAAATCATGGCGCACACCAACCTGTCGATCTACTACATGAAGCAGGGAAGAATAGAAGAAGCCGAGCTGGAAAAAGGAGAGGCCACCGCCCTGCAGTTCGAGCGGATGGTGAGCGAAAAAATGTCGCAGAAGGACCAGGAAAAACGCGCCGAGGAAGAAAAAAAGGAGCGGCAGAACAAAATCGAAATGTTCAAGAAGGTGCTTGAAATAGACCCGGTCGACCAGATCGCCAATTTCGGCCTGGCCTCCATCTACACGGAAATGGGACGCAACGAGGAGGCGGTGAACCTGCTCGAAACCGTCGTTCGGGAATACAAGGATTATTCCGCCGCCTATCTCCTTCTGGGCAAAAACCTGGAGAAACTATCGCTCAGGGAAAGTGCCGTGGAAACCTATCAAAGCGGTATTGCCCAGGCGGCAAAAAAAGGCGACCTCATGCCTCTCAGGGAAATGCAAAGCCGGATGAATCAGCTTTTGCAGGCGAGCGACTGACCCTTCACCTGATCCCACAAGTCCACCCCCGGCCTCAAGAGCCCGTTGTCGATCACCCTCTGCGTGATCGGAACTCCGTGATCCATTAAAAACCAGAATTTCAGCAGGATTTTTTCCTCGGGAAGAGTGCAGGCATCCTCCCACCCCGTCAGCGAACGGTGCTTTGCGATTTCCTGGTACAACTCGGGCGGGATCACGAGGCGCTTCTTTTTGAGCAGGCTTTGGTACCCTTCCAATATGCGCGGCTGAAAATCCCTGCGGCTGATTTTGATCAACTCCGAAACGCTGGGCATCTGTTCGGCGTGGTACTGGAAATATTTGAGCTTATAATACTGATGCACGGTTTCCAGGCGAAAATAACAATGCAGCGAAACGACACCCTCGCCATACACGCGGATGAGGTATTGCCGGATCAGCGGCTTGCCCTCAAGCAGCAACAGCTTGTTGAGCCGCCCTCTTTCGAAGAGGTGTATCCGCACCGTGCTCAGGTGCTTGATGCACTGGGCCTCGACGTTCAGGCGCAATGACTCGGACGCGGCGGGAATGCGGTACCAGTAGATTTCTTCCTGCGCCACCTTCAAAGACTGCGAAAACGCCTGGGCGATTTGATGGTTGTTTGTTTTTTTTGCCTGACGCGCGATTTGATAAGCGTTGTCCTCGGAAAACCCCAATTTCACCAGGCGGTCCTGAAATTTTTTCCGCTCGCCCATCAGGAAGCCGCCTCGCTCCTTGATATGGTCCCTGGCCTTGTCCACTCCACGCAAGGCCAGGCTCACATCTCTCGGGATCAACTTTAATCCGAAGCTTTCGGCGAACTGGTGTATTTCCTCCAGAGTCTTGTAGTTCAACTTATCGATGTAGAGAAACTTCTGGATGTTCGCCTCACTAAAACCACAGCTCTCAAAAATTTTGATCTTCTTGTACTTGAGCTCCTCCCAATGCTTCCGCGTGCCCTCCTTCTTCTTGAACTGGTCCTGAATCTCCGAGCGCGCCTTGAAAAAATAGCTGCGTAGCAAATACCACCGGATCTTGACCGTGGACTCCAGAATCCATTGGTATTTCGGCGTCATGACACTGAGCTTGGGGTCATCCAGAAGCGCCATCTCTCCCGTTTCGAGAATATAGTCGAGGAGTTCCAGGTGCCGCTCCAGCAAAACCGGGTTCACCTGTTCGACGAACTTCCTGAAAATGGTCTTCCAACGGAAGCCATCCATGGGCGAAGCATTACCTTCCCTCGCCGCACTCATTTCGCGAATCCTGTCTTGAATGCAAGCGACAGCCTCCTTCTCCATTTGCGCCAGGAATTCGTCCCTGGCCAGAATATCGCGAATCTTGACCTGCTTCAGGCGGTTGATGACCTCGGGAATTTTTTCGGCCAGAGTCTGGCCGATCTCTTCATAACCCCGCACAGGAAGGAAGTAGACGTCCCTCAGCATCCCGGTGACTTTGTCCAACGACACCGTGGTGCTTAGAGCAAGCTTGTGGTAGCGTTCGAAATCGAGAGTCTGATATCCGTTCTCACAGGAACGGATATCCTTGAGGAGGTGGCGGGCCTGCGACAATTCCTCGGATTGCGAATAAGGGTCGTTGATGACCTGCAGGAACAGATGCTCTGCCTTCTGCAACTCCCGCTGGGCCAGAAGCTCCAACCCCTGAGTCAATGGATTGAAAACAAACATCACCTGTTCTCCAGTCGCCGGCCGGGTTTGCAGGCAGCTCAAAACTTCATGCCGGGGCGGATAGGCGGCGAAATACCAGCCGCGCCGCTTATTCCGCAGTGAATGCCCTGGAATTAGCGGCAAAAACGTAATAGCCCAACCGAAACCTGAGCCACAAAAAGCTTCCGGCGCTTCAGGACTTTTCGTGCACCAACCCTTGCGGGGGAGCGCGGACTTAGTTTAGATGCGGGGGATCAGGGAAGGGATTTTATATAATTCATGGCCCCGCCAGGGGGAACCGCTCCCGACAGGGGTAATCAAAAAAAAGAAAAGCCCAGAGAATGAACCGGAAGGTCATTCCCTGGGCGAATCTTTAAAGCTTGTAGAGACGGATCAGTACTTCAGCTCATGCCACTGCGTGACGCCTTTCTGACCGTTTCTTTCCTTGTTCTGACCGTTCCAGACCGCGAAGGCGATCGGGGTTTTGCCGGTCGTGAACTGCGTGTCATTCTGGTCCTCATTCGTCAGAGCGCGCTTGTACACAACCGCCCAGCGGTTGTTGCTCCAGTTGCCCGCGCCCTGAACATTCTGACTCGCCTGGGTCGTCAGCGTGCTGAAACCCTCGGCGTTCAGGTCTTCCACCGGAGAAACGCGCATGCTCGCATCCGAGAGGATGTTGTGCGTCGCGCGGCCGGGGTTGTAAACGCCTTCGTTTTTACCCATGCCGAAATCCACATAGGTGCTGCGCTTGGCGATGTCACCCGCGCCGCGGTCCGCACGGGCGGCTTCCTTCGTGCCCGGCTCGCCGGTCGGCGTGCTGTTGTCCAGCTTCAGAGAACCATCGGGCTCGTACATGTAGTAGCTACCGGAACCCATGGCCATGTACTTGTACTGATCTTCCATGTCCTGCATGCCGGTGTTACCGGTTCGGCCGGCGCCCTCTTTATCCCAGGTCGCCTTCCACTGCCAGATGTTGACGCGTTCGCCGTCTCCACCCATGGTGAAGGGCGGCTCCTCGCCTGCCTGGTTCACCGGAAACATCACGGCGGACTGGTCCTTGTAATGCTGAGACCGGACCATGACATCGTTACGCGTTGAATCCGTCCACTCTAAGCGGACCGCGATCTCGCTGCCATTGTTGACGGCCTTCACGTTCACCCACTTCGTCGCCGGGTTCGGCCACATCGGGTTGGTCACCATCTGCGGGTCCAGGTCCAGCACCACATGGGTGCCTTTCGTGGGGCCGTAGTTGGACCAGAAAGGATCGGTCGGATCCAAGGGAATATTCCCTTTAACCTTCAATGCCTCAATGACGGTCGCGCTGGCGGTTGAAACACCGAACGCCATCACCAAAGCAGCAATCGTTACAGATAGTACAGATTTATTACTTTTCACAGCGTACCTCCTCGTTAGCAGGTGTTATTGTCCTTGGGGAATTCAAGGGGCAAAAACCGCTATCGGGGTTCGCATTCCGCAGGAGCGTTCGCGATGAGATCGTTTTCCATACTGTAGGACAATGACCGGTATTCCGGCTCCTCCACCTTGACCGGTTCAATATCCAGCAAGGTGATTTCATTTCTTAAAAAGAGCGCCAGAAGATCGGACAAATCCTTGTACAGACCACGTTCCGCTTTTCTCGAAGCAAAAATACAAAATAATGGAGCCCACCGTCCCAGATGATTGCGCATGTATTTTTTCATGCTGCTGAGCAACACACCAATCTTGCGTTCCTCATGGTCGTTCTGGATACCGTAGGCCGTCCTGAAACACATGTAATACATGAAGGCCAGTTCGATCGAGATATGGTCCAACCGCTCCTTGGAGCGGTTTCTTGGCAACTCAAAGCCGAAGGTCTCAAAAAAACCACCGAGCTGGATCAGAACATCCGTCTGAGACTGTATGCCACCTTCGGTTCCATACTGCATTTCGTAAGGTGGGCATTCCATGGAAACCGCGTGTCCGAAAACCCGAACGTACTCCTGTTGAACCTGCTTGATGGTCATACGAGGAAGATAGCTACTGAATCCATCAATGATGGATTTAGCCTTATTCCAATCATCCTCGTCCACCATAACAATGTCCATCGGAGCAATCAGGGACTTTGGCCGGAAGAACTTGCGGTTCCACGGATAACTAAAGCCTCGTGACAGGATATCGAACACCCTACCTCTGGCCAGGTGCACTGAGATCCGCTCATCTTTCATTTGCTCCATCGGTCCCGTTTCACCCAGTTTGGCAAGTATCGGGTCTGATCCTTGAGTCACATCAACCATAACGTCAAATCTCCATTACCTGTACTGTTCCCGGGATACCGGGACGGGGCGAAGGCCCCGTCCCGATGCCGGATCTCTTGCGTCAGCGTTACCCAATGGGGGTTTTGTACGCCCCCACTCTTAGATCGCGCCGACGTTCTCTTCGGGCCGGACGTAGAAAGGCTCTTCAACC
>QJZQ01000020.1 GCA_003246675.1 Nitrospirota bacterium
CCGGCTCTGCGGCTTTTTCCGGCTCCGGGGCCTTTGCCGCGGCGGTTGGTTCCGCTGGCGGCGCCACCACCGGGCTGCCTTCCATGGACGGTTGCGATTCAGTCACTCAAAACCCCCTGTCCCCTTGCGGGCCAGAACAACGTCAGGATAGGCCCGGCGGTATCGGCAGAACCCGAACACTCCGGTGAACCTATTGAATTATTTGCGTTCATGACTTATTTTCGTCATGAAAGGGGCTAAACTTGAGGGGGCCGGGCCGAGAATGGAGCGCGCCTTAGGAAATGAGCGAATTTATTCGCCAAATAAATGCAGAACCACTTCGCGGCGATGCGGGTGCCGCCGGTGCTCGAACAGGTAGATGCCTTGCCAGATACCAAGCGCCAGTGCGCCGTCGATGAGAGGGATCGAAAGTTGAGTGGCGGTGAGGGCCGAGCGGATGTGAGCGGGCATGTCGTCGGAGCCTTCGGCGCGGTGGCGGTAGCCTTTGCCCTCCTCGGGAACGAGGCGGCTGAAAAATTCCTCCAGGTCGGCGAGCACATCGGGGTCGGCGTTTTCCTGGATGAGCAGGGATGCGGAGGTGTGGGGGATGTGAAGCGTGAGCAACCCTTCGCCGAACCCCTGGCGGGCCACCCAGGCCGCAACTTCGCGGCTGATGTCGTAGAGCCCTTTGCCCTGGGTTGAGGTGGTCAATCTGCCGGTCGCCTGACGCACGAAGAGCCCTTTCTTGTGTGCGGGGTTTGGAACGTGGCCACGCACATCTGCGTAAGCCGCCGTCCCCGCATGGGAAGCCATCCTTATACAGCCATTTTAGCATACCCCCCCGAGAGCCCCACCAACCGGAGCGCGAGCCAACTTTTGCGCACCGCTCTTCACGTTTGCCTTCTATCGCCCTACCGGATGCCTTCATGCTTATCGTCATGAACCCTGGGGCAGGATTCACGCCGGCAGCGCCGGTTCTAAATGAATTCCGGACGCCCAGGCGCAAGAAACACTCGCCTTCTCGGGCTCTACGCTGTAAAATCGCCCTTTATTCCCGCCCCACCGCGCCGAAAAGAAGTAGACCGCCAACATCAACAGAGGACATCCATGACCCTGCCGGCTGACAAGGAAGTGAGTTTCAAAGAGAGCGTCAACCTGTGTTTTGATCTCGCCCGGGCGACGCTCGATATCGAAGAGGGTCTTGCCCAGTACATCCGCAACGTAAACAATGTCTATCAGGTGCGCTTTCCCGTCAAATTGAACGGCATTATCGAAACCTTCATCGGCTGGCGCGCCGTGCACAGCGACCACAAACTTCCCGCCAAGGGGGGAATCCGGTATTCTCCGGCGGTGAACCAGGACGAGGTCGAAGCGCTGGCCGCCCTCATGTCCTACAAATGCGCCCTGGTCGATGTGCCCTTCGGAGGGTCCAAGGGGGGCCTGCTCATCGATCCGAGGAAATACGACCGCGACAGCATGGAGAAGATCACCCGGCGGTTCGCTTTCGAGCTCATCCGCAAGGACTACATCGGTTCGGGAACCAACGTTCCCGCGCCGGACATGGGCACCGGCCAGCGCGAAATGGCGTGGATCGCCAGCACCTACCAGTCCCACCGGCCGGGGGATATCGACCACCTCGGCGCGGTCACCGGCAAACCCATTTCGATGGGCGGCATTCAGGGCCGGGTGGAGGCGACGGGGCGCGGCGTGGTTTTAGGCCTGCGGGAATTTTTCCGCCACCCGGAGGACGTCAAAAACGCCCAACTGGAAGGCACTCTGGAGGGCAAGAAAATCATCGTTCAGGGGTTGGGCAATGTGGGTTACCACGCCGCAAAGATTCTCGCCGAGGAGGACGGCGCGAAAATCATCGCCATCATCGAATTCGACGGGGCTCTCCTGAACCCGGACGGGCTGGATATCGAGAAGGTCTACCAGCACAAGGTGGCGATGCAGGGAGTGAAGGGCTTTCCCGACGCTCAATATTTCGAGGACGGGCAAGCCCTCCTGGAGGGAGAATGTGATATTCTCATTCCCGCGGCGATGGAGGGCACCATCAACCAGCAAAACGCAGCAAAGGTGCGCGCCAAGCTGATCGCCGAGGCGGCCAACGGCCCGGTCACCTTCGCGGCGCAGGCCATTCTGCATGAGCGGGGTGTGGTGATCTTGCCGGACGTCTACCTGAACGCCGGCGGGGTCGTTGTCTCTTATTTCGAGTGGATCAAAAACCTCTCGCACATCCGCTTCGGGCGCATGCAGAGGCGATGGGAGGAAGGCCAGAACGAGCTTCTGCTTCAGGCCATCCAGAGCAGCGGGCACCGGGTGCCGGAGGCGCTGTCGCGGAAAATCCACCTGGGCGCAAGAGAGATCGATCTCGTGCGATCCGGTCTCGACGATACGATGCGGATCGCGTTCCAGCATATTCGCGAGCGCTACTGGTCGCACCCGCACATCGAGTCGTACCGCACGGCGGCCATGGCCCTCGCCATTGAAAAAATAAGCACCAGTTATCAAATCATGGGCGTGTACCCCTGATCGGCGTTTTGGCGCGCGCCGCGGGGAGGCAGGCTCTTTTCCGGCCCGCGGCCCCTGCCGCGCCCCTCGAATGCCGTTTTCAACGAAACACGACAAAGCCGCAGCGAAACACCGCCGGGCATTTATCGACCCGGCCCGCCGGCCCTGGGTGTGGGCGGGGTTCGCCCTGCTGCTTGCGGGCCTCATCCCGGTGTGGCCTATCGAGGGCTGGTGGTGGGGCATCCCCGGCTGGGCGGTGCTCGCCGTCCTCATGAGCGCGGCTACGAGCGCCTTCACCATTTTCGTCCTCATCAAGGGCTGGCGCGACCCCGATGACGTCTAACGGCCCCCCGCTTCCCTTCGGCCCCGGCGCCCTGGCTTTTGTGGGAATATATGTCTTGAGCCTGCTGGGGATCGGTTTCTTCGCCTACCGCAAACGGCGGGGCGACAGCCTGGGAGATTTTTTCCTCGCCGGCCGCGATATGGGTTTCGCCGTCCTGTTTCTCACGCTGTTCGCCACTCAATACAGCGGCAACACCCTTCTCGGCTTCAGCGGCGCGGCCTACCGAAACGGCCTCGGTTTCCTCGTCGCCGTGCATTTCATGACCGCGGTGGTGGTGGGCTATGTCTTTTTCGCGCCGCGGCTCTACCGCCTGAGCCGCCGGGAGCTGTTCATCACCCCGGGGGATTTCATCTATTTCCGCTTCGGCAGCCACTTTCTGCGCATCCTCATCACGCTCATCATGATCTTCGCGCTGCTCAACTTCACCCTGGCGCAGATGAAAACCCTCGGCACGGTGTTCGAGACGGTCTCACAGGGACGCATTCCGCTGTGGGCCGGGGTCATCGGGCTGGCCCTGGTCATGCTGGTGTACGAGTCGCTCGGCGGCATGCGCAGCGTGGCGTGGACCGACGCCATCCAGGGCGGCATCCTCATCGCCGGATTTTTTCTCCTGCTTTACGTGGCCCTGGACCAGCTGGGCCCCCTCTCCGAAGCCCTGGCCCAGCTTGCCGCTCAGCCGGAAACGGCAAAAAAGGTCGCCCGCCCCGATGGCGCCGGCGGACGCACCTGGTTGAGCTTCGTGGTGATGGTGGGCCTGGGCATCGCCATTTATCCTCATTCCATCCAGCGCATTTTCGCCGCCCGGAGTTCGCGGATACTCAAGCGCTCGCTCGCCGTCATGGCCATCACGCCGCTGACCACGAGCCTGGTCGCGGTGATCATCGGCGTGCTCATGGCGGCCCACGTTCCCGG
Organism: Nitrospirota bacterium; assembly: GCA_003246675.1. Lineage (GTDB taxonomy): Bacteria > Nitrospinota > Nitrospinia > Nitrospinales > VA-1 > SZUA-259. The sequence continues at coordinate 3,746 of QJZQ01000020.1, forward strand.
CCTCGACCACCCCACCGCGGGCGGCGGGGCCATCGTGCCCTCCGAAACGGTGCTGCCTCTGTTGTGCCTGAAGGTGATGCAGGCGTCGGAAACGGGCTACTGGCTGGTGGTGGTGATCTTCGCCGCGCTCATCGCCGCGGTGATGTCCACGGCGGACAGCGCGCTGCTCAGCATCAGTTCGATGATCACCAAGGATCTCTATGCGCCTTATTTTCGGCCCAATGCCCCGGAGGCCCACCTGACCCGGGCGGGAAAGGGCATCGCCTGGCTCCTGATGGTTCCCATCGTCTGGATCGCCATTGGCTACGATGGAACTCTGATCCAGTTGCTCAGCATCAAGCTGGAGGTGCTGGTGCAATGCGCACCGGCGGTCTACCTGGGGGTGCACAGCCGCCGGTTGGCGGCGGGGCCGGTGGCGCTGGGCCTTGTGGCGGGGCTGGTTTTCACCCTGGGCCTGCACTGGTCGGGGGATCTCGGCCTGACGGAGTCGAATACGGGCCGCCTTTTCGGGTTTCACACGGGGCTCGTCGGTCTTGGGGTCAACTTATGCGTCATCGCCTTCGCAACATTTTGCGCCAGGCGAAACTCCTCCGCTGACGCAAGGCGGGTTTAATGGTATGATACCGGCCACACGATCACCCGTTTTCCTTCTGCAAGGTAAAGAATGAATAATCCCGACTCTAAAGGCTCTTCACAATACGCCGACAGCGGTGTCAGCAGCCGCGGCGCGGAAGCTTCGCTTTCGAGCCTTCTGCAACATGTTTTGCCAACGCGCGCGTTCAGCCCGCGCTACCCCCTGGCCGCCGACATCGGCTACTTCGCCAACGTCATCGACCTGGGCAATGGCGAGGGCATCGCCTTCGGCACCGACGGCGTCGGCACCAAGATTATCGTCGCCGAACTGCTGGGAAAGTACGACACCATCGGTATCGACTGCGTGGCCATGAACGTCAACGACCTCATCTGCGTGGGCGCCCGGCCCGTCAGCCTGGTGGACTACATCGGCTGTTCGTTCACCGACGAGGGCATCTTCGGCCAGCTCGGCCAGGGGCTTGCCGAAGGAGCAAGGCAGGGGGAGGTCAGCATCTCCGGCGGCGAGATTTCGCAGGTGCGGGAAATCATCCAGGGGATCGACCTGATCGGCGCCTGCATCGGCCACGTTCGCACCGACCGCATCAACATCGGAAAATTTGTCCGCCCTGGCAACTTGATCGTTGGCCTCGCTTCAAGCGGTGTCCACTCCAACGGTCTCACCCTGGCAAGGAAAGTTCTGCTCGGCGAACGGCGGGAGGAACAACAGGCGCGCATTCACCTGTTCGAGGACAAGTTCGGCCGCACCCTCGGCGAGGAACTCCTCGAACCCACCCGCATCTACGTGAAACCGGTCATGGAAATGCTCGATGCGGGCATCGACCTCAAGGCCATGGTGCACATCACCAGCGGCGGGTTCTGCAACCTCAACCGTGTGGCGGCCGACAACATCCGCTTCGTCATCGACCCCCTCCCCCCCATCCCGGCGGTGTTCACCCATATTCAGGATGTGGGCGAAGTGACCGATGCGGAGATGTTCGAGGTATTCAATATGGGCACCGGGTTCTGCCTGATCGTCGAGGGCACGAAGGAAGTGGAGGCCGTGAGCGCCATCTGCAAAAAACATGGCGTGCCCAGCCAGGTCATCGGCTCGGTCGAGGCGGCCCACGGCAAGGAAGTCGTCATTCCACAGCGAAACCTCGTCGGCCGGGGGCAGAAGTTCACCGCCACCTCCTGAGTGGGCCGCGGCCCGGGCGAGACGTCCGCCCTGCGCCCGACACAATCCCCCTGGAGCACCGCTGGCCCTTCCTTCCTTAAGGCCAGCCTGCGCTTTCATTCTCCCCGTTAGACGAAAGCGCCGTCCATGCAGTATACTGACACTCAACGAGCACCTCGCCCTGGGCTGGAGGTGCTTTCACCCATGTTTCTATCTGGAGGTTGCTTTGGCCAAGCGCCAAATTTTTTTCCCCTGCCTGTTCGCGGTCTCAATGGCGGCTGCGGCCAATCCGGCGCGCGCCGCTGAGTATCCCGGCTACCAGAATCTGGACCTCCCCTACTGCACCGCCCTCGGGCAATTGAACGACGGCTTCAACGACGGCTTCAAATCTCTGAAGGGCACGCTTTACGACGCCGGCCAGGATCTCAAGGTGTGGAGCTCCAACGTGGTTCTGCCCGGCGCCAAACGCTGCGACATCTGGCAAACCGACACGGGGGAAACATTGTCATGCGAGCTTACCCCCGCCTCCGGCGAGGAAGAAAGCCAACGCATTTTTCAGGAACATCGGGAAAGTATCGGCCGCTGTCTTGGGGAGGGGTGGCTGAAGGAGGAAAGCGTCCTCCCCGGGCCTGGCCAGGGCACGCGTTTTCTGACAAAAAATTCGCAGACAGGGTCGAGGATAGAACTGCAAGTCAAGTCTGCCGGGTCGGAGGGCGGTTACTCCGTCGAGTTTGCGCTGTCGCTCGCCCCCGCCTCACCTGTGGCGGCAACGCCCCCGCAAGAAGAATAAAAGCCGGGGCGGCAACCTGCGCCACCCCGGCCGAAATTTCCTTCCGCTCCGTCAGAACGAATATCCCAGGCTGAGAATCCACTGCAAGTCGGTGGTTTCGATTCCCGGCGCGGGCTCGTTGTCGTACTCAAGGATGTTCGAGAACCGCAGCTTCCATCCCGCATAAATATCGGTGGACAGAATCGCCTCGTTGCGCAGGCTGTATTCCTTGGTGTTTTCGATGCTGGGGTAGAAGATCACGTTGTCGTTGAAGACGAGGGTATCGAAGATCTTGTACCTGAAGTTCGCCCCCACGCGGCCGGTGGCGTATTTTTCGTCTTCGCCGGTCTTGAGATCCTCGATGAAATAGGACACACCGGCCTCGACGCTGAGCGCCTTGCGGTCGTCGTCCCAGATCTGGTAACCGACACCGGGGCCGACGGTGGCCCGCAGGTTCAAATCCTTGAAGCTGTCGTTCAGCAGCTCGACGCTCAGGTAGCCAAAAAATCTCTTGGTGAAGAAATGATCGAACTTGATGGCGCCGTAGGTGTTTCTTTCCGTGACGTTTTCATCTTCTTCGGCGTAATTGTGCCTGGCCCGCAGGGAAAAGCGGTCGCCATCGAACTTGCGTTCCAGCTCAATAGCCGCGCTCACCGCGGTCCGCTCGGTGTTGCCCGACAACTGATTGGCGCCCAGTGAAATATTCCCGTGCCAGGTGTTGGGCGGGGGGTTGATCGCTTTCACCTGGTCCCAGGCGATCACGGCGGGCTGCCTTCCCGAGCTGGATTCCACTTTCACCTCGCCTTCCTCGGCGGGCTTGAGACTGCCCTTCAGAATTTCGCCGGTCTGGAGGTGAACCTCGATGGGTTCGTCGGTGGCTATTTTGCTGATCTCGGAAGTCTTGACTTTAACGGGCTCGGAATAATCGGTGGTCAGGGTCAGCACTCCTCCTTGCACTTTTTGCACTTTGCCGCGAAGCTGATCCCCGTTCTTAAGCAGGATTTTATCGGCGTGGGCTTCCCCCGCCAGCACCAGAACTAGAAATAAGGCGATCCACCCTTTTCTCATAAGGCCCTTCCTCCGTTGTTAAATTTAAAGACCCGGAAACCGCAAAGGGCTCACAATGCTTAGCCCGATGGAATCACGGCGTGGATCTCTTCATCGCATGGATGAGGATGTAATTAGATGGAAAAACATCGCAAAAATTCCCTCTCCTGTCAACAACCAAGTGCCATAATTCTAAGGGGTTGTGAGCTGCTTCCGCTTTCATGGGGCCGTTTTAAGCCTGGGGGCTCACCCGCCGCCGTCCCTCCCAAAAAATTTCCAGGGCCGGGAATGCAGGTTAAAATAGCGGTTGCCCGTCCATTAAAACCCTGTCACCATGGCCGCCGGAAAGCGTGGGCTTCGCACACCGCGCCGGACACCCGGCACAGCCTTAAAGGCAAGCGGATTTCGAGCCCGCGATGTTCACGTTCCTGAATTTAACCGTCTCGTCGACAGGAGGGAGATATGCTGCAAGCAATTGATCTCGGCAAACTCAGCACCGACCACCTCATCCCCTGGGCCATCCAGATCGCATCCGCCCTCGCCATCTTCATCGTCGGCCGATGGATCTCCAAAATACTGATCAAGCTGCTCGACCGTCTCCTGCAAAAAACAAAATTGGAACCCGTGCTGGTCCACTTCATCTCCTCCATGGTGAGCACGCTGCTGCTGCTGCTTGTCATCGTCGCGGCGCTCGACCAGCTGGGGGTGGATACGACCTCGCTCATCGCCCTGATCGGTGCGGCGGGTCTGGCGGTGGGCCTCGCTTTGCAATCGTCCTTGCAGAATTTCGCGGCGGGGGTCCTGCTGGTGGTTTTCAGGCCGTTCAAGGCGGGAGACTTCATCGAGGCGGGGGGCGCCGCCGGCGCGGTCGAAAAGATCAGCCTGTTCAGCACCCTCATCAAAACCGCCGACAACCGCGAGGTGGTGGTGCCGAACGGAGCCATTTACGGCGGCAATATCACCAATTACACGGCACAGGCCACGCGCCGGATCGACATGGTCTTCGGCATCGGCTACCAGGACGACCTGCGCAAGGCGCGGGAATTGATCCGAAAAGTTCTGGATGCGGACGAGCGGGTATTGAAGGACCCGGAACCCCTCGTGGCGGTGGGCGAACTCGGCGCCAGCAGCGTGAACTTCGTGGTGCGCCCCTGGGTCAACACGGCAGACTATTGGGCGGCGAAATTCGACCTGACGGAAAAAATCAAACTGACGTTCGACGAAAACGGCATCTCGATCCCCTTCCCGCAAATGGACGTGCACTTGCAACAAAAGCCCTGATCGGGAAAAAGCCGGGATCATCCTCTCCGCTAGCGCTTGCGCGGAAACCGTCCCGGCTCACTCTTCGCCCAGCCGCTTCCCCGGCTTCAGGTAATTTTTGACGTAATCTTCGACGCCGTCTTCGACGGAGCGGGCAGGGCTTGCGTAGCCTGCGCGCTGCAACTTCCCCATCTCGGCCTCGGTGTGATACTGGTAACGGTCGCGGATCGCCTCGGGCATGTCGATGTATTCGATGCGCGGCTCCCGCCCCATGGCCGCAAACAGGGCGCGCGCCAGGTCGTTCCAGTTCCTCGCCTTTCCCGAGCCGATGTTGAACAAGCCGCCGATATCGGGCCGCTCAAGAAAAAACAGCGTCATGGCCACTGCGTCCTTGATGTAGAGGAAATCCCTTTCCTGCTCGCCGTCGCCGTAGCCTTCGCGGTGGGATTTGAAGAGCCGCAGCCCGCCTGTTTCCTGGATCTGGTAGTACCCCTTGCGCACGAGGCTCTGCATGTCCATCTTGTGGTACTCGTTGGGGCCGTAGACATTGAAGTACTTCAGGCCGACAAGGGTCGAGAAGGCCCCCTGCTGTCTCGCCCACAGGTCGAACTGATGCTTGCTCTCGCCATAGAGGTTCAGGGGTTTCAGTGTATCAATCCGCGATTCGTCGTCGCTGTAACCCTGGTCGCCGTCGCCGTAGGTCGCGGCGCTTGAGGCGTATATGAAGCGGATGCCTTTTTCCAGCGCAAATTCGGCAAGGTGCCGCGTGTAGTCCAGGTTGTTCTTTTTAAGAAAATTCCAATCGGTTTCAGTGGTGGACGAGCAAGCGCCAAGGTGAAGAATAGCCTCCGGAGACGGCAAGGCGCGGTCGAGAACACTTTCGAGAAAGGTGTCCTTCCCCACCCGGCGGGAAAATTTGAGGACGGCGAGGTTTTTTTCCTTTTCCTCGTGGTCGATGTCGTCCACCACCAGCAGGTCCTTGTGGCCGCGTGCGTTCAGCTCCTGAATAAGGGCGCTGCCGATGAACCCCGCGCCGCCTGTCACAACGATCATAAAATGCTCCCCTTATTCTTCGCGCCTCGTTCCTCCGGCGGCGGTTCGTTCTCTGTTTCCCTGTGCATGATTCTGGCCCAGTTTTGGTCCGGAAGCAAGGGCCGCGGCGCGGCCGGCGGGCTTTCCTCGATCAGCGCCTGGAGCCGGGCCACCCTCTCCTCCCCCGCCGGATGGGTGGACAGATAGTCGAGCCAGCGGGATTCGTCCCCGCCTTCCTCCGCCTGATCTTTTTCTTCTTCAAATTTCTGGAACATTCTCACCATGGCCGCCGGGTCGATGCCCGAGGCGAGAATCATTTTCATGCCTTCAATATCGGCCTCGGTTTCCATGGCACGGCTGAACTTGAGCCCCTCCAGGTTATCCGCCAGGCTGAGCACGGCCTGCATCACGCCATTGACATCGCCCACCAGCAGAGTGAGCATGAAGCTCGATGCCAGGGAGCGGAGAACCCCGCGCGTGGAATGCCTGCGCAGGATGTGCTGCAACTCGTGCGCGAGCACGCCCGCCAGCTCTTCCGCGGAATCCGACGCGTTCAGCAGGCCCTGGAACACGACGATGTTGCCGCCCGGCAGGGCGAGGGCGTTGATCATTTTCGAGGGATGGATGTGAACGGTGACCTGATAAGGCTGGTCCGGAACTTCACTGAGCAGACGCCGGACGATGACGTCGAGCGCTTCTTCGGCTTCCGGAGCCGACGTTTTCGCCCTTGGGGGAAGCAGTAGACCGCGAAGGATCATGCCGCCCAGCTCTTCCTCCCAGGCCACGGGCACCTCCATGGCCACTCGGTCGACCATGCGGGGAATGCCAAAAGCCCAGATGCCATAGAGCAGGAGCGGCACCAGGATAAGCCCGGCGAAAAGCGCGAGCCGCCTGTTCCTGCGGCGCTCCCGCCAGGCATAGCCGGGGGCGGCCGGGCCCAGGGCGTGCAGGCTGAATAGAAAATCCGGGTCGTCGATCACCAGGGTTTCGAGGCGGTCGCCCCCTGTCCCTTTGGGGTAATGGTCGAGGTGAATGGGGGGGTGGCCGTGTGAGTCGAGCGGCTGCATGCGCACGTCACTGAAGGCCCAGGTGAGGTTTTCCCGCCCGGGCCGCTCCAGGATCAGCGCTTGCGGGGACAGGCGCAGGGTGACCGGCTGCCGGGCGGCGCTTCGGCCGTCGAACAGTGCGCCTGAAAAGGTCAGCTTTCTTTCGCTCATCCCGGTTGAGTGGCCAGCGTCAGCCGATCGCCACGGGAATATCGAATGCGTCGATCGCGGCCTCGCCGAAGGAATCGGCTTTTTTAGCCTGCTGCACCACCCGGTCCAGCCCCAGGGCCCCTTCCAGGTTCAAGTGGCGGGCGAGGAAATTCTGGTTGCGAACGACCACCCAGGGGTATCCCATGCCAAGGGTGAAAACCAGGATCAGCAGGTTGGTGAACTTGAGGACAAAAAACTGCCCGCCCGTGGCGGAGAACCGGAAGGTCCCGCGTGCAAAACCCGTGTGCGACCACAGGTAACGCTTGACGTGGGCCTGGAACCAGTACAGGTAAAAGCCCAGGGTCAGAACGGTCAGCACCACCGCGAGGAGGTAACTCCCGAACAGGTCCCGGCCCTGCCCGGTGAACTTGATCTGCCGGTCGCCGAAATAGGAATTCTCCCGCCAGAACCGCTCGGTGGCCACCTTGAAGAACGGCCAGTACAGCCCCAGGGTGAGGATCATCAGGAAAAAGCCCTTGTAGTATATTTTGAGGGCCTCGCCCCGCTTGCCGCGGAACGAAAAGCGGATTCCCCGCCAGGCCGTGCGCGAAAGGCGGTAGCGCATGGCGCCCACCATCAGGGCGGGCATCGCCAGGGAAAACATAATAGAGACAATATAGGCAATCAGATTTTCGCCGGCCACCGCGCCCAGATCGGGCAGGCCCAGGGCTTCCCCTCCGTAGATGCGCACGAGGGTGAGCGAACCGGCGATGAGAAGGACGACGCCCATCAGCTTGATGAAACCGCGGAACAGCTCGCCGCCGGTGCCATGGTAAGAGAAGCGGTCGCGGGCGAATGACGTGTTCGACCACATGAACCGGCGCACCCGCGTCAGCCCCCAGAAATGATAAAAACCCAGAGTGACCACGTTCAGCAGCAGGTTGCCCAGCATGATCCCGAACAGGGACCCGGCGCCGCCGTGAAAACCGAGATCGAGGTTTTTGGCCTCGTCCGCCTCGATATCCAGATCCTCATCCGGACGGGCGATGCTTTCGATGACGGGCTTGAAATCCACCTGAAAGCCGAGCTTTCGCAGGTAGTCGGTGGCTTCCCCCGTCTGCCGGTCGGAGACCTTATAATCGAACTGCCAGGGCTTGCCTTCTGAAAGCTGCAGCATGATGCCGGTGCCTTCCTCCGGCCGCATGCGGAACACCTTGGCCACTTTTTTTGCCGCCTCGCTGCGGTCGGCGCCAAACCATTTGTTCAAAATGATATGACTGCTCATCGATCCTCCTGAAACAGTAGCATCCCCACGCCCGCGGGGGCGGGCCAAAGGGGCGTTTGGAATTGAGGTTAAGACCACAGTTACATTTACAAATAAAACACCTGTAAACTACGATAACACAAAGCCCCAATACAGTCCATAACCATTTGATTTCTAACCGCTAAAGTGACGACTTTCCGCCGAAAACAATGGCTTTAACCGTTTGAAAACCCACCTTTAGGGCTAGCCGCCGGGTGCGCGGCAAACGAAAAAACTCCCTCCTCCTCCACAGGGCCGCAAAAAGGTGCTCCCGCATTTTAGCCGGGCAGAGCGGCCCCGTTC
>QJZQ01000231.1 GCA_003246675.1 Nitrospirota bacterium
GCCATGCGCTCCTTTCTTTCATCGAGAATGGTGACGGAGCTTACGACCAGATCGAACTTTTTCGTGATGAGTCCGCCGAAAAGGCCGGGCCACTCCACATTCACCAGATCGTAGTCGAACCCCATGCGCCTGGAAAGTTCCGCGATCAGATCGGGCTCGAAGCCGACGATGCGCCCTTCGTCGTTGATGTACGACATGGGGATGAGCGTCGTATCGGTGGCGACGGTGAGCCGTGGGCGGGCGGCGTCCGCAGAGTTTCCCGAAGGCTCCTGGCACCCCGCCTGGAGCATGCACAGAACCAGGGCGAGGAAAACAGAGAGGGCAACCCGCCTCCGCTCAGGCCCCTTGCGCATTGCACCACCCTTCACCGTTTGCCGGTTTGCGAAAAAGAATCAGGCTTTCCTCGGGAAACCGGACGTATCCGCGCGTGCCCGGCGGAAGAGCACCCCCCTGCATCGGTTGTGGCCGGTAAATAACGCTCAGCCGCAGGCCTTCCGCAAGGTCCAGCCACAGCTGAAAATGATCCCCGTAAAACGTGCATTGATGAACGGTTGCCGAAACGCGGTTGCGGCCGCTGCCCTCGGGGTCGTCCGAGGGTTGAAACGAGAGCCTGGGGGGGCGGATGAAGCATTGCACCCCTTCTCCCTCCCGCCAGGGTTCGTCCGTGGCGGCGATGAGGGTGAGCTCCGGATTGAATTGGATTTTGACCACGCTGCCGGTTTGCTTTATCACGGTTCCTGTGAGAGGATTCACCTCGCCGATGAAACCGGCGACGAAGGGCGAGGCGGGCCGCTCGTACAGCTCGGCCGGGGCGCCCGCTTGCAACAGGCGGCCTCCTTCAAGAATGCCCATGCGGTCGGCAAGCTCCATCGCTTCCTCCTGGTCGTGCGTGACCAGCAGAAACGTGATGCCCAGCGCCTGCTGCATCTCCACGAGTTCCTGGCGCAGGTTTTTTCTGAGCGACGGATCGAGAGCCGAAAGGGGTTCGTCGAGCAGCAGCAGTTTGGGCTGGTTGGCCAGCGCCCGGGCGATGGCCACCCGTTGCGATTCGCCACCGGAGAGCCGCCCGGGATGGGCATTTTCCAGCCCCTTCAGGCGGGTGATGGACAGGAGGTTGTCGATCCTTTTCCGGATCGCCCTTTCCTCCTCCCCGCGCACCCTCGGGCCGACGGCGATGTTGTCGTAAACCGTCATGTGCTTGAAGAGGGCATGATTCTGGAAGATGAAACCGACCGGCCGCTGTTCCACCGGCAGGTGGACGACGTTTTGCCCTTCAATGAAAATGCCGCCTTTATCGGGTTTCTCGAACCCGGCGATGAGGCGCAGGAGGGTGGTCTTCCCGCAGCCGCTCGGGCCGAGGAGGACGAAGCGTTCCCCGGCGCTGATTTCGAGGGAGAAATCTTCGATCACCGGCCGGCCGGCGTTAAAGGCCTTGGAAATGGAGTGAAGGCGCACCATCATTTCGCGGGGAACGGGTTAATGCTTGCAACCTGCCGGTATTTTATATAAATTTTCCGCTTTATAATACCCTCATTGTTGAGCGGCCTGAATCTGGAGAGACGAGGATGCGAGTTTTAGTGGTGGGCGGCGGCGGCCGCGAGCATGCCCTGGCCTGGAAAATTGGCCAGAGCCCGAAGGTGGAAAAGGTGTTTTGCGCGCCAGGAAACGCGGGCACCGCCGAGGTGGCCGAGAACGTTCCCGTGGCTGCGGAGGATATCGACGGCCTGCTTCGTTTCGCTCGCGAAAACGCCATCGGCCTCACCGTCGTCGGCCCCGAGCAACCCCTGGTGCTGGGCATTGTCGACCGCTTCCGGGACGCCGGGCTGCGCGCCTTCGGCCCGAGGGCGCGGGCCGCCGAAATCGAAGGCAGCAAGGTCTTCTGCAAAAATCTCCTCAAAAAATACGGCATTCCCACCGGCGATTATCAGGTATTCGACTCGTCCGACAAGGCGGCCGCCTACGTGAAAGACCTGAACGAACCCCTCGTGGTCAAGGTCGATGGCCTTGCCGCCGGCAAGGGGGTCATCCTCTGCGAGGATGGCCGCGAGGCCCTGGCGGCCATCGATACCATCATGCGCGACGGGCAGTTTGGCGAGGCGGGGAACCTCATCGTGGTCGAGGAGTTTTTGCGGGGTCAGGAGGTGTCGCTGCTCGCCTTCACCGACGGTGAAACCGTGCTGCCGCTCGATTCCGCGCAGGATCATAAGGCGGCCTACGACGGCGACCGCGGCCCCAACACCGGCGGCATGGGCGCCTATTCGCCCGCGGCGGTGCTCACTCCCGCCCTCTCCCGGCAGGTGACCGACGAAATTCTTCTGCCCACGGTGCGGGCCATGGCGGCGGAAGGCCGGCCTTACCAGGGTCTGCTCTACGCGGGGCTGATGCTGACGGAGCGCGGCCCGCGCGTGCTGGAATTCAACGCCCGATTTGGCGATCCCGAAACCCAGCCGCTTCTCATGCGCATGCAAAGCGACATCGTTCCGTTGTTCGAGGCCTGCATCGACGGCAACCTCGCCGGGCATTCCATCGAATGGTCGGACGAAACGGCGGTGTGTGTGGTGATGGCGGCCGAGGGGTACCCGGCCGATTACGAAAAGGGCAAAGTCATCGAAGGCCTGGCCGAGGCCGGAGCGTTGCCGGGCGTGGTGGTGTTTCACGCCGGCACCAAAAGCGGGGAAGGCCGCGTGCTGACCAGCGGCGGCCGCGTACTCGGTGTTACCGCGACGGGAAAGAGCCGCGGCGAGGCCATCGAAAGCGCCTACCGCGCGGTGGAAAAAATACGCTGGGACGGGATGCACTACCGCAGGGACATCGGCCGCCGGGCCGAGTGAAGCGTCAGTCGAGCTGAAGTTCCTTGGCGTCCTCGACTTTTTCCATCTGCTTGTCGAAGAGGACGCGCGACAAATACCAGGCTCCCCAGGAAATAAGGACCACCGTGCCGACACCGATGCCGGCCCACAGCGGGACGTTTCCGGAATGGGCCATGCCGCGCAAAAACACGAACGCGCCGAGAGGCAGCGCCATGATGAAGCCGAAGCAACTGAGCAGCATTGAGCTGCGCGCGTAATATTTTGGGCGGACGTCGATATTGAGCTCGCCCAGGTATTTCTGGTTTTCCGGTTCCGCCGCGTCGAGCAGCAAAATCTCGCCCTCGCATTTCGGGCAGTAGCGGCCGCCCCAGAAGGCGTTCTTGCACTGGAGACAAAATTTGACCATGAGCCTGGATGGATGATTGTGAATTTGCCTAAGCATACCCTATTTATGCCGGCCAGTTCAACCGGCGTATTGAAAATGATCTGGCTCGGGCTGGCTCTCGCCTTTTTTACGGCTTTGGGCGGGTGCGCCTCGCACAGCCTGAATGCGGAGCCGCCCGAGGAAATGGTTCGGGTCGCCGAAGGGCCGTTCGTCATGGGCTTCGAGATCGAAAACGACCACGAATGGGGCGATGTCGATGAGGGGCCGGTGCACGAGGTCCACCTCGACGAATACTGGATCGACCGCTACGAGGTGACGAGCGCCGATTTCGCCCGCTACCTGAACGGGCAGGAGGAGACCGGCCGCCTGTTCGAAACCGGCCCCGCAGTCACCATCGAAAAGGTGGACGGGCGTTTTCAGCCGCGCGATGGCCTGGAAAATTATCCGGCGAACCGGATGTCGTGGTATGGCGCGGACGGCTACTGCCGCTCCGTCGGCAAGCGCCTGCCCACCGAGGCCGAATGGGAAAAGGCGGCGCGCGGCACCGACCAGCGGATTTTTCCCTGGGGCAATGAATTTCCCGATAACAAGCGCGTGACGTTTCGCCGCCATTTCACCGAGCTCGGCTTCCAGGCCCTGGAGCCGGTGGACGCCATGGCGTCGGGGGCCTCTCCCTATGGCCTGCACCACATGGCGGGAAACATTTGGGAATGGGTCGCCGACTGGTTCGACGACGATTACTACCAGCACTCGCCCCGCCAGAACCCGCAGGGCCCCGAAACCGGCATCAGCAAGGTGCTGAGAGGCGGCAACTGGTATTACAAGGCCTACTACATGCGCACCACCTACCGCTTCAACGAGCGGCCGGAGAAGTTCAACATCTGGCAGGGCTTCCGCTGCGCCCGCTCCCCCTAGGCCGTTGAAGCGGGGCGCTCCGCCGCCGGGCGGCGTTGCCTCATCCTCCACGGCGCTCAAGCCATCGGTGGTTTCGTCCGAAGAGAGAGGAAGATCGCATCTTCCACCTTCTTCCCCAGGAGCGGAGTCCGCCATGCCGACGAGCACCTATTCGCACATCCCCACCGTCGTGAGATTTCTAGAAACCGCACGGCCCGCTTCGCTCCTCGATGTGGGGCTCGGCAACGGCAAGATCGGTTATCTCGCGCGCGACCTGCTCGATGTGATGCTCGGCGAGCGTTACCGCAAGGAGGACTGGCAGGTCAGGATCGACGGCATCGAGGTGTTTCCCGCCTATATTCAGGCGCACCAGCGGGCGATTTACGACGACATCCATGTCGGCGACGCCTTTGAGGTGATCGACGGCCTGGGTCTTTACGACGTGGTGTTCCTGGGCGATGTGCTGGAGCATCTGGAAAAGGAGCGGGCCTGGGCTTTTCTCGACAAATGCCTGGACCATGCCCGCGCCTATGTGATGCTCGCCATTCCCCTGGGAGAAAAATGGGTGCAGCCGGAGATTTATGGCAACCCCCATGAGGAGCATTTGTCGTTCTGGAAACGCGAGGAACTCGAACCCCTGGCCGCGCAGAAAGAGTACCTGAACTTCCCGAACCTGGGACTCTACGGCGTCTTCATGATTCCCCGGGAAGACGGACAAAGAGTGCGCGCCCAGCAAAAAGCCGATGAGTTGCTCGCCCTGGGCAAAAAAGCCGAAGCGCTCGCCCTCGCCGAAGCGGCCTTGTCCCGCTTGCCGCCCAGGCTCGACAGCGAACTGTTTCTGGTGGATCTTCTCCTGAACGCCGGGCGGTTGAACGAGGCGATCGCCCGGCTTGAAGAAGCGCGGCGGGCCTTTCCCGAAGAGGAAAGCCTGGGCCGCTTTCTCAAACAGCTGGCGCCTCGCGCCTGAAGCGGCAGGCCGCCTTCCCCCCTCCTCCCCGAAATCCACGCGAAAAAAAACCCGGGCCAAACCGGCCCGGGTTCCAGAAAAGAGCAAAAATATCAGCGAACCAGGTTCACCGCCTCGGTGAGCAAGTCGTCGGTGGTGGTGATGACCCGTGCGCTGGCCTGGAAGGCCTGCTGGGTCTGGATCATCCGCACGAACTCGGTAGCCAGATCCACGTTGGACAGCTCCAGCGAACTGCCGAGCACCTGGCCGAAGCGGCCCGTGTTGGCGGTGCCGATGGTGGGCTGGCCGGACTGACCCGATTCCGCGAACAGGTTGCGGCCCAGGCGGGAGAGCCCGGTGGGCGCAAGGAAATCGGCCAGGGCCACCTGGAACAGCGCTTCCGACTGGCCGTTGTTGAACAGCCCGTTGATGACGCCCGCGTTGTCCACCGAGAGGGCGAGCAGCGTTCCCGAGCTGAAGCCGTCCTGCACCACGAAGTTGTTCACCGAGCTCGCGGCGAATCCGGTGAAGTCGCCGTTGGTCACCCCGGACGCATCGACCAGGTCCCAGTTCACAATTTGCGTGGCCGCGGTTCCGCCGTAATCGATGGTGATGGGGATGTCGGCGGCGGCGGCCCCGTTGACCAGGCTGAGCTGGCCCGAGGCGTCGAAGGTCACGCTGCCGGTGTCGCCGGCGGTGATGGCGCCCAGGCTCGAGGTCGCGGCGTAATTCCAGGTGTTGGCGGCCGGGTCCTTGGTGAAGGTGACGTCGATCGTCACCTGCGAGCCGAGCGAGTTGAACACGGTGATCGGCGAGGTGAAGGTGGTTCCCGTTGCGGCGTCGGCGTCGAGGTTGGCGCCGAGGGTGAACTCGGTGCTGGCCGCCGGGGCGCTCTGCGCCGCCGAAAGGTCGATGTCCGACAGGGTGGTGGAAGCCACGCCACCGGTGAACTGGAAGCCCTGGAGAATTTCTCCGCTGACGGTTTGCACCAGGCCGTCGGCGTTCAGGCGGAACTGGCCGGCGCGGGTGTAGAAGTTGCCGGCGCCGTTGTTGACGACGAAGAAGCCCGATCCGTCGACGGCGAGGTCCAGGGAGTTGGTGGTCGTCTCGAACGAGCCCTGCGCGAACGAGGGCAGAATGCCTTGCATGCGGGTGCCGAGGCCGAGCTGGCTGACCACCGGGCCGTTAGTGAGGATGGCGCCGAACACGTCGCTGAACACCGCGGTGCTTCCCTTGAAGCCGACGGTGTTGACATTGGCAATGTTGTTGCCGATGACGTTCATGGCCTGGCTGTTGCCCGAGAGACCGGAAACGCCGGTGAATAATGATGTGATTAAAGACATATCGCTTCCCCCTTCATTTCTTCTTGTGTTGGTTTTACAGCGCCACTCGTATGATTTCGTTGACCGGCACGATCACGCCGTTGACCTTGGCGAAGGCCCGGCCGTTTTCAAACAGGACGTCGGTGACAAGCCCCTGGCTGAGGGTCAGTGCGTTCACCGGGTTGCCCGAGGCGTCTTCGGCGCTCACGTGGAAGGTGTATTGCCCCTCCGCCACCGGGTTGCCGGAACTGTCGGTGCCCGCCCACGCCGCCTGCTGGCCGCCGGCGGATTGCGCGCCGAGCGTCAGGGTGTTTATCTGCCTGCCCGAAACGTCAAAAATATCAATGGTCACCGTGCCCGCCTCGGCACCCAGGAGGTACCTCAGGGTGGCGGGTTCGCCGGCCTTGAATTCGATCACATCCCCGGGTGCGTCAACCTGCTTGCCAATGAGGCCGAGGGCCGATGAATTGCTGAGCGCCTGCTCGAAGGTCTTGATGTCCTTCAGGTGATCGTTGGCGTTGGTGATCTGCTCCAGGGTGCTGAACTGGGCGAGCTGGGCGCTGAAGTCTTGCGCATCCATCGGCTCCAGGGGGTCCTGGGCTTCCAGCTGGGCAATGAGCAACCGGAGAAAATCATCCTTGCCGAGCGTGTTTTTTCCCGCGGCCGGGGTTGTGAAGGTGCTTCCGGCGGTGGGGGTGATTCCGCTGATCATCGCTCAGGTCTCCTTGTAGAAAATTGCGGTTCGGGTGTCATGGCTGTTCCTCAGGCGAAAATGCTGATCGACGAGCCGCTCCGGCCGGCGGGGCGGGCGGTCGGGACGGGTTTATCCGTCTCCTCTGGCGCGGCGGCGACGGGGGCCGGTGTGCTGAAGGTGGGGCTTGCGTGCTCAGGCGCCGGGTGTGAGCCGCCTCCCGTATCGTGCCCGCCGACAAGAACCGTGAAGCTGTCCACTTTCATCCCCTGGCTGGCCAGGGTTTCGCGCAACTGCGGCAACTGGCTTTCGATGACCTGCTTCACCGTCAGGTGGTCGGTGATGATGAGCGCGCGCACCGCATCGCCGTTTGCGGCCACGTTCATGCGCACGGTCCCGAGAGATGGCGGATCCAGCTTGAGTTGGATCTCGCTTTCTCCCCCTTTGAAGCGCAGGGAAATTTGATGTGCAATCTGGTCGATGAGGGCGCTGCCCGGAGCTCCCTTGACCGGCAGGTCGAACAGGGGCAAGGCTTTGCCGGATTCCGTGGATAGCGCGCTTGCCTCGACCACCCCGCCCGCCGGTGCGGCTGCGGCGGAAATTTTCGCGGATTCCTCCTTGAGGGGGGCACCGGCAAGGCCCGGTGCGGCGGCCGCCGCCTGCACTATCGGGGAAAACCGGGCCATCTCACCCGCGTCCATCAGAGAAACCGGCAAAGAGGTCTGCTGATTTTTTCCGTTGTTCGAGTTCATCAGATCCCCCAGGGGGGACTCGCCGGAGGAGGCCGGGCCGATCTTTATTTCAGTGCCCTCGGGGTTTGGCTGAAAAGTTCCCTGGGGCAAGGAACCCTCTGTCGTCAGAGCGGGGACGGTTGTGTTCCCGAGGGCCGCCTGGGCGATTCCGGCGGAAGGCCCGGCGATGCCAGCGTTGTTTTTAGCGGCGATGAAGGCATTGAGCGTGTCTGTGGGCCCCGCCGTCTCGAGCAGGAGGGGGGCTGTAAGCGGGAGCTTCCCGCCCCCGGGCGAAGCCTCGGTTGCGGCCTGGGGGCCGGGGGGGAAGCCCGTCCCGGCTGTTTGCGCAGCAGGAAGGGGAACAAGCCAGTTTTTAACGGGGTTGTCGCTTCCAGGGCCGGTGGCGGGCAACCCCGCTAGGTTCTGCAAAGCCTCCATAGAGGTTTCAGGGAGGCCCGGCAACCCCTCGAGCGGCGAACCCACGCCGATCTCGGGCGAAAGGAGACGAGCCGCCATTGTCAGGACCGGCAAGCCGGTACTGCCGGCCGCAACCTGCTCCGCCGTCCCCGTTTCCTCGCTGGCGGAGGAGACTCCTTTCATAAAGTTTTCAAAGGTTTCATCGCTCTTTGGGCCACCGGGCGCGGAGGCAGGCCGCTCTGGACCGGAGGCGGCTATGCTGGCGAAGAAACTGGATGCGGGAACCACGTGGGCCTCGATGAAAAAGTATCGTAAAAAACCTTTATAGCTAAAGGAGTTAGAGCAAAAGGTGTGCCAGAAAAGGGATTGACTTCAACGGATTGATATTTGGGAGGTTTCGCCGGTCGGGCCGGGTTGGCGGGGGGGCAAGAAATGCCGGGTGGCCCTGGGTGCCTGGCCTGCCGGGAAAATATTTCCGCCATGCGGGCTTTTTAAGCTTTTACAGCGGCCTTGGCGGAACCATTCGCGCGCGCGATTCTGCGGCAAGACGTTTCGCAAGTATGGGTGGGAACCCTGAAATAAGCCGTGTAAAACAGGCTATAACATCGGATTATGGAACTTTGACCATAACTTATTGAAAAATTTAAAATAATAGTTGCTTAAATTAAATTAATTTGTTTAAATTTACAAAGAATTAGTGATTCTCTCTATGATTTGCAAGGGCCATATATTCCGCACCTGGTCCTTTGAGAGTTTGGGTGGTTCAATTTATCCAGGGCAAAACCAGAATTAAGGAGAAAAGCTATGAGAAAAATGTTCAGTGCATTGGTAACCGCGGCCATAATGACGTCGTTTCCGGCAGCGGCTTTCGCGGGCGGTTACGGAACGGCAGGTTGCGGCCTCGGGTCGATGGCGTTCGGGTCGGAACCTGGCGCTATCCAGATCCTCGCGGCCACCACCAATGCAACCTTTGGCAATCAGACCTTTGGCATGACCTCCGGCACCTCCAATTGCGGTGACCATGGCCTCCTCAACCTGAGCCAGGAGCGGGAGATCTTCGTGGAACGGAATTATGCCAGCCTGGTGAAGGAGATGGCTGTCGGCGAGGGGGAAAACCTTTCCACCCTGGCGAGCCTGTACGGTTGCTCCAGCGAGTCCTTCCCCGACTTCGGAGCGCTGACGCAGAACAAGTTCGATGTACTCATCCACAACGACCAGACCACCCCCGGCGAGATGCTGACCCTGCTCGAGGGGCAGTTGGTCGAGCACCCGCAGTTATCGCAAAACTGCCGGTCCGTCGTGGAATAATTCGATCCATCTGAGGGGGCGCCGGCCCGCACGGGGCGGCGCCCTCAGTTCCCGGCGATCCCGTGCTCCCCTTTCGAGTTTTCCTGACAGTCGTTTTTTCTCTTCTCCTGGCCGCGCAGGCGCGGGCCGCATCCCCTGTGGCCGCCGATGCCTACCGGGACCGTCTCGTTCAGCAGGCGGCCGACCTCAAGCTTCACGAACAGCGCTACTGGCATCTCCTCCTGAAATACAAAAAGACCTCGCTCGGCGGTTTCGAGAGCGAGGCCGACGGCATGGGGTTCTTCAATTCCCCGGCGGGAAAAACCGACCCGGCAAAAGAATTGGCGGCGACGCTTACGAGTTTCTTTGTCGACCCGGGCGGCCTGGAGGAAGGGGCGGAGCATCCGCAGTGCAATTTCCCCGCTCGATTCAAGTGGTTGAATGAAAAGCTCAACTTTGACGAAAAGCAGCTGCCCCGGCAGAATTGCGACCGGCTCGAGCGTTGGCTGGCCATTCTCGACCCGGTGGGGGTGACGGTGGTGTTCGCCTCGCATTTTCTCAACAACCCGGCGTCGATGTTCGGCCACACCCTGCTCCGGGTCGACAGCAAGCGCACCGGCGGCGACAAAAAACTATTGAATTACGGCGCCAATTACGCCGCCAAGCCCGACACCGAGAATGCCGTCCTGTACGCCTTGAAAGGGCTGGTGGGCCTGTTTCAGGGGCAGTTCACGATTTTCCCCTATTACACCAAAGTGCAGGAGTACAACAACTGGGAAAGCCGGGATCTGTGGGAGTACGAGCTGGATTTCACCGCCGATCAGCTCGACTACCTGCTGCGCCACCTGTGGGAACTGGGCGGCACCTTTTTCCAGTACTACTATTTTCAGGAGAACTGCTCCTACCACATTCTATCGCTGCTCGAGGTGGCCAACCCCGGCCTCCACCTGCGCGACGGGTTTTTCTTTTCCGTTATTCCGGCGGACACGGTCAAGGCGATGGTGGCGGAGGAAGGGCTGGTGAACAAGGTGGTCTACCGGCCCGCGGTGCTCAGCCAATTGAACCAGAAACGCAGCCGGATGAGCGAGGAAGAAAAGAACGTGCTGAGCGCGGTGGTGGACGATGCGAAGCTCATCGAGCAGGAGGCGTTCAAGGCTCGCCCCGAGGCTTCGCAGGCGCTGATTCTCGATGCGTATCTCGACTACCTGCAATACAAGAGCCTGCAGGCGAAGGCGAGAGAAAATCCTTCCGGCCTGCCCCGGCCGGTTCTTCTGGCGCGCAGCCGCCTCGGTTCAGAGAGCGAAAGCCGCTCGGAGGTTGAATTTTCAACGCCGCCTCATCTTGGCCACGGGGCCGACCGTCTGCGCGTTGGCGTGGGCCACAACGATCACGAGCCGTTTCAGGAAATTGCCTACTGGCCCGCCTACCACGATCTTCTGGCGAAGGAAACCGGCTACGCCCGGGACTCCGAAATCATCTTCATGGATTTCAGGTTCCGCTACTACGACGAGACCCGGCGCCTGACGCTGGACCGGGCCAAGCTGCTCGGCATCACCTCGCTCAATGCCTACGATCCCCTGTTTGCCCGTCCTTCCTGGCGGCTGGGGGTCACGGTGGACACCCTGAGGGATTTCGACTGCCCGGCCTGCAACTCGTTCAAGGGAAATTTCGGCATGGGGCTCGCCCATCGGCCAGATTTCTTCTCGCCGCTTCTGCTGTTTGGTTTTGTTGACGTGGAGGCGGAGTTCGCCGATAAGCTCGACGAAAACTACCGTCTGGGCGGCGATGTGGAGCTGGGCGGCCTGATCGACCTTTCCGAAAACTGGAAAATAGGTTTCACCGGCGCCTACAAATATTTTCCCCTGGGGGACGACAAGGATTTCTTCACCGCTTCTTTCGAGCAAAGGTTCTCCCTGTCGCAGAACCTGGACCTTCGCCTCGAATACCGCCGCCACGACGAAAGCAACGAGGGCGTCTTCGCCGTCAATTTTTATTTCTGAAATCGTTGCTTCCCCGCACGTCCAGATCCGATAAAAGCAATGCCGCATAAATAACGCGGCCGAACCAGAGCACCAGGTTTTTCCTCATCCCGTGTACCGGGCGAAAATCATCGGGGGGCAGCAGAACAGCCCCACGGTCCGGAGGGGAGGGCTGTGGAGGGGAACGGGTAAGGAGGAAACAGGAGAGGTCCGCCTCCCGCCCAAGGGGGATTGAAGCGGGAAACAAAGTTAAGGAGGCAAACCTTTGAGAACGGACCTTTGGGGAGCTCCTGCTTTCGGCGTACCGAAAATGAAATCCTTTTGTCTTAGGCCGGGCCAGGCCAAGAGGAGGCATGGGCCGCAACCGGAAGGGGGCAGGCAAAACCCTCTGCCGGTCTTAAAATATTACTATAGCGATAAAATTGGCAGGAGCGGGATCACAACGTATTGTGATGAATATCACGATTTTATTGGGTGAGACCGGGGAATAAAACGTCAACTATTTGTTTCTTTTTGGTTTTTAGTGGGTAGGGCGACTTTCCTGAACGGGCGGGCAATGGCCGTGGAGGAAGCCGCGGGCTTGGTGTATAATTTTTAGAGATATCCCTCAGCCAAAAATCATTCGATGGGCCGGATTTTGATGAACCCGAAGATGAATGGCTGCGGGGTACTCAGGGCAAGAGAGAGGCGGTTCGGAAGGGCGATATCGGCCTGGCCGAAAAAAAACCTGGCAGGGCGGCGCTCGCTGCGCCGGTGCGCGTCAGATCACGCCCTTGCTGTCGCTTGCGGGGCCGGGCGTTCCGCCGGGGCCTGCCGGGGGCTCTTTCCGGGCGGGGGTTGTTGCCTCCGGCTTTTCCGCGGCCTCGGGTTTTTGTGTGATGCCTTGAGTGGCGAGGGCCGCGTCTCTGGCCGCGTCTCTGGCCTGGGCCCTGGTGATGCCTCCTCCGGGAGCGGTTTGGCTGGGTGCGGTGGTTTTTTCCCTGGCCGTGTTGATCACGTGCAGCGGGGCCTTTTTAACTTCAGTGGCGACCCCCTTGGAGGAAACTTCCTGCGACTCGCCGGCGGAAAGCAGGTTGCGCTGCCCTTCACTGCCGTCGGGGAGGATAGGCGCGGTTTCAATGCTTCCCTCGATGCCGACGACGGTGGTTTCTCCGCCCGGGCCCACCATCACGACGAACTCGGTGCCGCGCACCGAAGCGGTGACGGTGGGGGTCACCACCTTGAACATGGAGTTCTTCTCCCGTGCCTTGGTAACCACAAACTTGACCGCGCCCATGGAGACATTGATGACCATCTGGCGAAAATCTTTTTCCGGATCGTAAATATGCTTGCTAATATTCACCACGGCCTCTTCGCCCAGGGTGAGGACGCTGCCGTCGTCGAAGGTGAAGGAGGATTTGGCGCTCGGCCCGTTGGTGATGCGGTCGTCGGCGAACAGCGGCGAAGCCAGCTCCACCCGGTTGCCGGAGATGTCTCCCTTGTGAAACTGCAGGATCTCTCCTTCGACGCCGGTGGCAAGCCCGATGTCGGCGGACTTGATAATGCCGGCCCTTTTCAGGTAGAGCTTTTGCTCGAACAGGCTGGTGCCCGCCGGCTGGCCGGTGAACGCGTAGGTGATGCGCACGAACTCCTGGGTATTGAGCGGCTCGGCCTCCGCTTTGTCTTCGAGGACGTTGAAGCCGCGGATCTTGAGCGCCTCGACGGTCTGCATGTACAAATCGTTTGAGGAAAGCTCGCCATGGTTTTTGGGAAGCAGCGCGTTATCCGGGTTGTGCTGGGCCATCATTTGCACGAACTCGCCGCGGGTGATCCGGTCTTCCTTGGCAAAAAGCGAAGAAGCGAA
>QJZQ01000108.1 GCA_003246675.1 Nitrospirota bacterium
CAGGCGGCGGGCCTGGAGGTGGCCGGGGTGCTTCTCAACCCTACGGCACCGGGCCCCGCAAGCGCGGTGGAACAGGCGAACGCCGGCATCCTGGGAGAATTCACCTCCTTCCCCATCCTTGGCGAGCTGCCTTTCCTCGGTACCGTGTCCGCCCCCTTTTCCCGGCAAACGCTCGACGATTTCGCCAGCCGTATCAACCTCGACGGCCCCTGGCGAGCGAAATAAAGACAAAAAAAAAGCGCTCCCTCTCAATGAAGAGAGGAAGCGCCCGCATCGGCTGCGGTTTAAATTTCCATGCCCTGGCAGGGGCCGCTGCCCCCGATGCAACGATGGATGACATTCCTGATATTTCTATCCGGGTTGTAATCGGAAGCCTCCAGAATCCGCTGCGTCTGCACGATGATCTCGGCGGCCGTGGCCCTGTCCTTGATGATGGCCGCCTTGGCGGCATCGACACTCATGCGGGTGGTCTTGAAGGTGATGCTCTCAAGCTCGATGTCGATTTCCAGGTCGTTGGCCATCGCCACGATTTCCCGCCCGCTGTCGGTCTTTTCGTCCTCAGTGATTTTGATATCCATCCGTTCCAGCGCCTGCGTCAGAGCCAGGTGGACGTGCTCAATCGGGTAGTTCGAGGTCTTGTCCGCCACGTTCATAAAGTTATAACCCGCGCCCATCGTGGCGCCGCTGAGCGCCACCGCGGCACAGCCGGTGGACAGGGGCGAGGCCAGAAGAAGCGCCAGCAACAAAGCCTTGCCTCGCTGAGTTATACGTATATTTAATGAATTCAATGGATTTACCTCCATTTTGATATGGCTGCGAAGTTACCTTGGACACGCGGTCCAGTCTCTCGATCAGTATAAAAGCAACAACCATGCCAAAAAATACCGCCATTGATTTGTTGTGACTTAAATCATGCGCAATCGTGATCGGCCCGGCCAACCGGCGAATATTTCAACCAACTGGTCAATTCTGCAGACAGCGGGCCACGGCGGCGACAGCCGCCCGGCGTCTTGCCCGGCCGCGGCCGCATAGAAGGAAGGATTTTTCAGGGACAAACGGCCCAGGCTCGCAAGGAACGCGGGTGTCTACAAAGGTGAACGCCGACGAAACGGCGGGCCTACTCGGGGGTGTCGGCGACGAACTGGTAGCCCTTTTCCCGCACGGTGAGGATGTGTTCGGGCTTCTGCGGCTTTTTCTCGAAATGCTTCCTCAGCCGGGCGACGAAGTTGTCCACCGTCCGCGTTTCGGTGCCCGGGTCGTAGCCCCACACTTTTTCCAGCAGCTCCTCGCGGCTGACGACCTCGCCCTTTTTACCGACCAGAAGCTTCATCACCAACGCTTCCTTGGTGGTGAGGAAAAATTCGCCGCCCTGCCCAAGTGCCTGGCCGGTGCTGAAGTCGATCCACATCGAATCGAAATGGAACCGTTCCTGGTCGAGAGCCGGCTGCTTGTACCATTCCCAGCGCCTGAGGATGCCTTTGACGCGCAGCAGCAGTTCCGGCAGATGAAACGGCTTGGTGAGATAATCGTCCGCCCCGGCTTCGAGACCCACCTGCCGGTCCTTGTCGGTGGATTTGGCCGAGAGCATGAGGATGGGAAAGCGGATGTTGCCGGCACGAATCTGCCGGGCGACCTCGAGACCACCGAGCTTGGGAAGCATCAGGTCCAGGATCACGAGGTCGAAATGGTCGCCTCCCAGGGTCTCCAGAGCCGACACGCCATTATCGACCACGACGATATCGTAGCCTTCCCGCTCCAGGTTGAACATGAGCCCCTTGGCCAGATGCGTCTCGTCCTCGACCACCAGTATTTTTTTCTTTTTCGCCATTGTCGTCTATCCGTCCGCCCGGTTCGGGCCCGCCACCGGGCTAGCGCGGCAGCGATACGGTGAAGCGGGTGCCCCGGCCCCGGCCGGCGCTTTCCACATCGAGCCGCCCCTTGTGGTTCTTGATGATTTCCCTGGAAATAAACAGGCCGAGCCCGGCGCCTTCTATATTTTGCGTATCGATGTTCTGCGCCCTGTAGAACTTCTTGAATACTTTCTTCTGATCCTTCTTCTCGATGCCGATGCCCCGGTCGATGAAATGGATCTGGCAGTACTTTTTAACATTCTCAACCTGAATGACCAGCGGCGCACCCACCGGGGAGTACCGGAGGGCATTGCCGATCAGGTTATTAAATACCATACGCAGCGCCCTTTTATCCACCCTGAGCACGCCCGCGCCGTCGAGGTCGAGCTGTACCGCGCATTTTCTCTCCTCGAACTGGCGCTTGTACGCCGTCAACACTTCCTTCATGAATTCGCCGATGTCCACGGGTTGAAACTGCAACCGCATGGCCTTGGGGTCCGCCTTGCTCGATTGCAGGATATTGTCGATGAGGCCGGACAACCGCTCGGTGTCGGTGAGCATGGTTTCGACGAAGTCCCTCGCCTCCTGAGTGGAAACCTGCTGGTACTTCATGGTTTCGAGGTAGAGCTGAATGGACGCGAGGGGCGACTTGAGCTCGTGCGAAACGCTGGAGACGAAATTGCTCTGCAACCGGTTGAGCCGGGCCTGCTTGTTCCAGTAAACGAAGATCACGTACACCCCGGCGAGGATGATGAGCATGAGAAACGATCCCTCGAGCAGGATCACCCAGGTGAACTCGTTGTTGAATAATTCGGGGCGGAGCTTCTCGGCGAACTCCTCGAGCTTCAGGTTGTTCTCGAAGTACCAGTAGACCCAGATCACCATCAGGCCGATCCAGGCGATCTGGACGCCGATGAAAACGAAGATGGGATGAAATAAGGTTCTCAGCTTGTTCATTACAATAGCCCCGGGTTCCTTCCGCTTTTCGGCGGGTTACATCTAATATTACATAACTTTTACATCCTGAGCAGCAGGAACCCTGTAGTATTAAATCAGGATTGTAACAATTACAGATTCTATTTAAGGGGAAAAACATGACCGCAACCGCCGCCGCCAAACCCAAGATGAAATCCAACACGGGCACCATCGGCTACTTCATACTCCTGCACGCGGGGGCCTTGCTGGCGCTTTTCCCCTTCGCCTTTTCCTGGAGCGCCGTGGCGCTCATGTTTTTCCTGCACTGGCTGACGGCTTCCCTCGGCATCTGCCTGGGCTACCACCGCTACCTGACCCACCGCGGGATGGATCTGCCCAAATGGCTGGCCCGCACCCTGGTTTTCTTCGGCGCCCTGGCCTGCGAGAACGGGCCGATTAAATGGGTCGCCCAGCACCGCATGCACCACGCCGGCTCCGACACCGACAAGGA
>QJZQ01000024.1 GCA_003246675.1 Nitrospirota bacterium
CCTGAAAACCCTCATGCTCAAGGAAGGGGTGGAAACCACGCCCGGCCTGGTCAATTATTCCCGCCCGGAGCTTCTTCGCCCGGAAGACCCGTGATCCGCCCTTTTTTAGCCCGTTCGCGGCCTGCTTTCGTCCCCACCCCTTCATCCCGCCGTCAGGGCAGTTTTTGCGATCCGGAATACATCTGAGAAAACCTGATCCCAGCGGACAGTTTCTATAGACGGTTTCGCCAGTTAGTTTGTCCGCTCATCAAGAGCGAGATGTTCGCGGAGATGTACTCGCTGGACAACGGGCGACCACCGATCGCTCCGTCTTTGCTGACGGGGGCTTAGGGATTTCTCTCTGGTGCGCTAAAAAACTTTGAGCGTTTTTCGGGATTGCCGGGAATCGGAGGGCTTTTGCGTGGCCATTTGGCGGCTTCTTCGGGAAGCGCTAAAAAACTTTGAGTGTTTCGAGCTTGCTTAAGTGGCTGGAGTTTTTCAGCGCGGCCTTGGCTTCTTCGGAGCGGATGCGGTTGCCGCCCAGGTGCAGGTAGGTGAGGTTCGACAGAGTTTCCGATTGGGCGATGGCCAGTGCGCCTTCGTCGCCCACGCGGTTGTCCACCATGCTGAGCGAGGTCACGCGGGTGAGGTAGGGAGACGCGGCCAGGGCTTTCGCCCCTTCGGCGGTGATGCCGTTGCACTCGAGGTTGAGCGTCGTGACTTCGGAAAACATGGGGGAGGCGGCGAGAATCTTCGCGCCTTCGTCGCCCAGCTTGTTCGAGCCCAGGTGCAGGTATTCCACCCGGGGCAGGATGGGGGACGCGGTGAGGATTTTAAGCGCCTCGGGCCCGAGGTTGTTGTGGGTGATGATGAGGGTGGTGATGTTCCGGAGCGGTTCGAACCCGGCGAGCAGGGTGGCCAGTTCGATGTCGTGGGTTTCTGAAACCTGGCCGGTTTTGGAAAAGGCGTAGCGGTCCTGAAGTTTCAGGATTTTTTTGTCCTTGATGTTTTCGAAGACGACTTTTTCCTCGGGGGTCAGGGCCTGCCCCACCCCTCCGTAGTTTTCGCCGTCGTTGACCAGTTCTTCCCAGCTTTTTGCCTTGTTGTCCATTTCCGTTTCGAGACGGCCGCTTGCGGGCGGCTCTCAATTCTCCAGCTTTTTAAGGTTGTGGCAGGCGGTCGGGTGGCCGAGGTCGCAGGCCTTTTTGAAGTATTTGATGGCGGCCTTCTGCCGGCCTTCCTTATACTTCAACGCGCCCAGGTTGAAGCAGCCCATATCCTGATTCTTGTCGCAGGTCATTTGGAACAATTCAGCGGCCTTTTTCCATTCCGGGCTGTATTGCTTGCCCAGGGCTGCCGTCAGGATGCCCGCGTAGGTGCAGCCGTCGAGGTGGCCGGTGTCGCAGGCTTTGAGGTAATACTCGAGGGCGGTTTTATTGTCTCTTTCAAGGATGCGGAATTTCTCCCCGATTCGGAAACAGGCCGAGTCGTTCTTTTCTTCGCAAAGCTTTTTGAGGCCTTTCATTTCTTCGTCTTCTTCGGCCCACGCCGTGCCACCCGCCAGGGCGGCCAGGCTGATGGAAATAACCCAGGCTGCGATTAATTTTTTCACCGTGAAACCCCTTTGGGATTGAGGTTTATAAGGGCATCCAGCTTCTTGGATAATTTGCGGATTATATCATAACCGGGTCCCGGTAGAAGGACAAAGCGCGCCCGGGCTGTTTTTGCAGGTTTCGTTTGCATGCCGGGGCATATTAATTTACCCTGCTCGCAAGCCGGTTTCCGGCCTTGAGCGGGCCGCTTGGGCGGCTTTTGTCGAGTGATTTTATGCAATCATGAATATTGTACTTCTGGGCTACCGGGGGACGGGCAAGTCCACGGTCGCGAAATACCTGGCCCGGAAACTGGGCCGCAGCGTCTATCGCACGGATGACCTCATTGTGGAGGCGGCGGGCAAGCCGATTCCGCGTATCGTCGAGGAAGACGGCTGGCCCCGGTTTCGCGAGATCGAAGCCGAGGTGGTGCGGGAGGTGTGTTCCCGCGCCGAAGACGCCATCATCGATTGTGGCGGCGGGGTGGTGCTGAACGATGAAAACACCGCCCGCCTGAAAAAGCGGGGCCGGGCCGTTTTGCTCACCGCGAGCCTGGAGGCGCTTATGGGCCGCATTCGCCAGGACCCGAACCGCCCTCCGTTGAAAGAGGGGCTGTCGTTCGAGGAGGAGCAGCGTCTGATCCTCGCCGAGAGGGAGGAGAAATACCGGGCGGCGGCGGACGTGGTTGTGGACACCACCCATCACACCCCCGACAAAACGGCGCTCGAAATCATTCAATACTTTAAAGAGAAACTCTGGCTCGCCGAATGAACCCGCTTTTTGAAAGCCTGATGGAAAACAGCCTTACGCTGCTTGCGGCCGAGCCGGGCGACGAAACCGCCATGGTGCTCAGCGAGGCCGATGTGCAGGGGCAGGAGGAGGGCGGGGCCTGCTTCCGCCTCGATCTGGGCGACAAGCAGGTGAACCTGGAAGAAATACAGGACCTGGTCGGTTTTCACCGGTTGGGCAAGATCCGCGAATTGATCCTGGACAAGAACGAATTCGGCGACGAGGGGGTGGAGCTTCTCGCGGGAGCCCCGGCGCTGACGGGCCTCGTCAGCCTGTCTCTGGGGTTCAACCGGCTGACCGACCGCGCCGCGCGGGCGCTTGCCGGGGCGAAGGCTTTTTCCGCGCTCAGGAAGCTTTTTTTTCACAATAACGCCCTGGGGCCGGAAGGAGCCGCCGCGCTGGCTTCCTCGCCCGCTTTTTCGCGGCTGGAAATGCTGTACTTGAAGGGCAACCCCGTCGGCGACGCGGGGGCGAAGGCCCTGGCGGCCTCGGGCACCCTGGGCGCGCTCAAGGAGCTGTACCTCGACCGCACCGGCATAGGCCTCGCGGGCGTTCTGGCCCTGGGCGAGAGCGAGTGGGCCGCCGGCCTCACCCTGCTGTCGCTCGGGCACAATGGCCTGGGCGACGAGTCCGCCTGGGCGCTTGCCGAATGCCCGGCGCTCCGCGGGCTGATCACGCTGGACCTTTGCGGCAACCGGCTGAGCGGGGACGCCATCGAGACGTTGCGCGAATCAGAGAACCTCAGCAGCCTGCGCGCCCTGCAGGTGGACTGGTGAGAGCCGGGGGAAAGCATGCCGCCAACCCAGGCGCCAAGCCACAGAGAAATCATCCGCCATTTTGAAAGCCGCGACCGGGTGATGGCCGGGCTCATCCGGCGGCACGGGCCGCTCAGGCTCAAGCGGAACCGCCGG
>QJZQ01000047.1 GCA_003246675.1 Nitrospirota bacterium
GTTCGGGCTGCTCCACGGGTTCGGGTTCGCCAGCGGGCTGTCCACCACCGGGATGCCGAAGGCGGAATTGCCTTGGGCCCTGCTCTTCTTCAACGTGGGGGTCGAACTGGGGCAGATCGGGTTCGTCTTCCTCGTGCTGCTGCTGTCGCGGGCGTTCAGGACGCTCGAGATGCGCTGGCCGGTCTGGGCCGAGCGCGCTCCCGGATACGCCGTGGGGGTGTGCGGCGCCTACTGGACGGTTCAGCGGACCGTCATGCTGATCATGACCTTCTAGATCCATTGTAAAAGGGCGGGAACATGCTGGAACAAAAGAGAGCAGGAAACATCGGACCGGCGCAGGGCAAAGCTCCGCGAACCCTGTTTCTTGCAATGCTTGCCCTTCTCCTTCTTCCGGCGACGGTTTTCGCCCACCAGGAAACCGGATCCATCACCGGCATCGTCAGCGGACTGAAGCATCCCGTATCGGGGATGGACCACGTCCTGGCGATGATCTCCGTGGGGCTTTGGGGGGCGCAGCTCGGGGCCCCCGCAGTCTGGCTGCTGCCGGTCGCCTTCCCCATGGTCATGGCATTCGGGGGGATGCTCGGCCTCATGGGAATCTCGCTGCCGGGCATCGAGATCGGAATCGCCGTGTCGGCGATCGTGCTGGGCGCGATGATCGTTACGGAGAGCCGTCCGCCCCTGTGGATTGCGGCAGCGCTCGTGGGGTTCTTCGCGATCTTTCACGGGCATGCGCACGGGACGGAGCTTCCCGCCGGAAGCAGCGGGCTGCTCTACAGCATCGGGTTCGTGGCGGCGACGGGAATGCTGCACGGGGTGGGCATCGCCATGGGGCTTGTGCACGCTTTTCGCGGCGGGCGCCTGGCGGTCCGGGCGGCCGGAGCGGTCGTGTCGGCTGCGGGGATGTTTTTTCTCGCGAGGATCTTCGTGTGAGGACCATCGATCGAAGGCCGCTCGCGCTGGCCGGCTGTTTGTTTCTCGCGGCTCTTTGTCTTGCGCCGCAAACCGCGCACGCACACCTCGTGCAGACCGGCTTCGGGACGTTTTACGACGGCGTGGCCCACCTGTTCATCACACCGCCCGACCTGCTGGTCGCGATCGGGCTCGGATTGCTGGCCGGGCTGTGCGGCGCGGCCGCCTCCCGCAGCGTTGTGTTCGCGTTGCCGGCGGCCTGGCTTGCCGGGGAGATGGCCGGGGCGTTCTTCCCGTCATCCCTTGCGCTTCCCTGGCTGACGACGGTTTCGTTCGGCGCGGTGGGCGTCCTGGTGGCGTTGAACGCGAACCTGCCGCGGGCGTTGCTTGTGGCCCTTGCGTGCGGCGCGGGGCTTCTCCACGGGTTCGTGAACGGTTCGACGATGGTCGCAGCCGGGACGGACCGGCTGGGGATGATCGGCGCTTCCGTTTCCGTGTTCCTTGTCATCACATTGGCATCCGGGCTGGTGGTAAGCCTGCGCGCGCACTGGGCGCAGGTAGCGGTGCGCGTCGCGGGCAGCTGGATCGCGGCGATCGGCCTCCTGATGCTGGGCTGGCTGGTCCGGGGACAGGGCTGAGTCAACAGATGAACAGGAGAACCCGAATGAAGACACCGGAAAGCGCGGCTGGCATGAGAGGGATGCTGGTATTCCGCTTGGCGGCCTTGCTTGTTCTGGGTCTGTTGCCGGCTTGGCCTGCCCATGCGCAATCTCCGCTCGCGAAAACCCCTCAATCAGCCACCCCGGTGCAACAGGCCGAGGAAGATCCGCTGGGCCGCTCGAATCCCCATGGAACCGTCCTGGGTTTCATCCGGGCCGCCAAGGCCAAGGATTACGACCGGGCCGCGGAGTACCTCGATACGAAAAAGAAAGCCGCCGCAGCGGAGGAGCTCGCCAAACAACTCCAGATCGTCATGGATCGGGGCTTGAATGTAAACCTCGACCGGATCAGCAGGAAGCCGGAAGGCGACCTGCAGGACGAATCGCGCACCACGCGCGAGAGGATCGGGATCGTCGAGTATCTGCCGCCCGGGTCCTCGCTTCGGAGCGACTCCGATGGACCGGAGGACAAATAGCCGATGATCCTGGCCTGACCGGCAGCCAGGACGGTTCACCAGCCGGCGCGGCGGGGTCATGAGACTTGCTTACTTTGCAGTCAGTTTTTTCCCTGTGTGGTCGCCATTCTCTGTTTTGATTTCCGATTATCTTCAATACACCTTGACAAGAAAATTCAGATCCTGACCTTCTATGTGATTCACAAAGACCGGGCGCTCGGCTTTTCCATCCTCACGTATTGTCAATCTGCCGAAAAACACTTCAAACCCTTTTGTGTCGCGCAGCATATGGTTAACACACAATCTGTCATATTTGTTGTAACAGCGATCAATCGCATGGATGAGAATCGACGTCCCTTCACAACCGAGAACCGTGTAGGATGTTCCGGGTTCTGAAAAGAGTTTACGGTAGATTTTGAACATCTTTTGCCCGTATTTCGTCTTCGGCAGCAAATTGCTGAAAATATCCGTGGCCATCATGCCGTTGACCAGTCCGATGGCTTCCCTGTGCTGCAGAACGATTGCCGCCAGCATACCGTCACTCCCCATCTTTTTCGGCGTCCAGCCGATTTTTTCGGCCGAGCGGGCGATGTTTATGACCTGTTCCGACGGCACCGCCAGATAGAGCAGCTGGACATGGCTCTCCCTCAAGCGTTCCAGGATCTTCCAAATATCTCCTGTTTCGGAATTCACGGGAATCCGTTCAACGATTTTTCCGCCTGCGGATGTATACTTGCGTACGAACTCGTTTTCCAGAAACGAATAATGAGGGTTTCCGGGATCGTAAAAGACGGCGACCCTGTCTATCAGCATCTCGTCTCTTACATAAAGTGCGGCTACTGCTCCCTGAAAAATGTCGTCAAAGCTGAGTTGGCTTATAAAACGGTTGTTTCTGGTTATATCGGGATGCGTAGCGATAAGCGCGAGGATCGGTATCTCGTACTGATCCGCAACGGGAACCAGAGGAAGGACGGCATCACTTTTTGCCATCAGCAGCACACCGGAAACGTCCTCCTCCCTGCGTAATTTTTCAAGGGCTGAAAAGGTCTGCTCCCGGGTCCCCCGGCTATCCTCGACAACAAGCTCGATCTTGTCGCCGTTATGCAGGAACGGCTGCAGCTGCAAGGCGGTTTGAATGCCAGCCAGGGCATTTTCACCGGACTTTTTATCGGGCCCGCTCATGGGAGCGATCACTCCGATTTTGACAACCTTGCCGCTCGGGGAAACGGTTGCTTCCCGATTCTG